>JBATTG010000236.1:0-5030 GCA_049670425.1 Proteocatella sp. | reverse complement strand
TTTGCAAAGCTTATGAATGAAAGAGCTATCTCTGCTGGTGCTATCAACACTCATTTCGCAAATCCAAACGGCCTTCACGATCAGGCTCACGTAACAACGGCGTATGACATGGCTATGATAACCCGTGAGGCTTTGAAAAACGACGAGTTCAGACGAATTTTAGGGACTACTTCATATCAAATCCCTCCGACAAACAAGCAGGCGGAAATCCGCTACCTTTGGAACACACATAAAATGCTCAAAGACTCAGATTTTTTTTACGAGAAGGCAATTGGAGGGAAAACCGGTTATACCAGTGAAGCCCTTAATACGCTTGTTACCGTGGCTAAAGACGGTGACCGAGAATTGATAGTTGTTCTTTTAAAAAATCAAAGCGGTGGGAACAACTACAGAGATACAGCCAAACTTTTCGATTATGGTTTCAATGATTTTAAACAGGTCCAATTGACCAAAGACAATATAAACATAGAAGATGAGGCGGATGACTTTGCAGTCAGTAAGGTTGAAGCAACAAAAATACTTCTGCATGATAGCCTGAGCGAGGATGATATCGTTGTTAATTTTAAAGAATCACAAAGTGATTCGAACCCTGAAAAAAAGGAATTTTCAATTAAGCTGGACGATAAAACTGATTTTATGTATTCTTCTTTAGGCGAAGTTGAATTTGAAATTCCCGATAAAAACAGTATCTTGGATTCTGATGGCTCTAGTGCCAAATCTAAGATAGTTACGTTTTTTAAAGGATTTTTACGAGTTGTAATGTGGATTGTCACCATATCAGCGGTTTCGCTTTTAGTCATCTATTTTTATGTTAATCGAAATTATTATCGCAAGAAAATAATGAGAAAGCTCAGAAAGAAAAAAAATCGAAATAATAAAAATATAAAAAGGAAAAAGGTCTCATAACTCTGGAAGGCATCGAATAAGAAGGCTCCGACCTAAGCCTGCCCCAGTCATAAAATAAAATAACATATAAAAAAGAAGCTTGAAATTGAATTTTTCAGCTTCTTTTTTTATATGCTCAAATTTAAATAGCTAATCTGCTTATATTTAAGGGCTTATCTTTTTCTGGATTTCCCTTTTTGTTCCCTGTGTTTTGGATACGAATCTGGATTATTGCTTTTGGGGCTTGCTTTTTTAAAGTTACCTCTTGGTCTAATCAGCGCCATTGGGCCAAAGCCAACCAAATCCAGTCGATCGGCCTGTGTTAAAGCCTCCAGGACAAGATCATAGTTTTTGGGGTTACGATACTGAAGCAATGCCCTTTGCAATGATTTTTCTTCTGGGGTTTTTGCCACATATATCGACTTTAAAGTGCGAGGGTCCAGCTCCGTATAATACATTGCCGTCGAAAGGCTGCCTGGCGTAGGAATAAAGTCTTGAACCTGCTCTGGATTGTGGCCTAAATCTCTGGTATATTCAGCAAGCATGATTGCATCATCTAGCGTACATCCTGGATGACTTGAAATGAAATAGGGTACAAGGTATTGCTTTTTTTCTATTTTTTCATTAATTTTTTCATACTTTGTAACAAATTCATCATATACCTTACGTTTGGGCTTACCCATATACTTAAGTGCATTTGGCGAAACGTGTTCTGGAGCTACTTTTAGCTGTCCACTTATATGATATTTGCACATTTCTTCCATAAAGTCAGTTTTTTTATCCGCCATCAGGTAATCAAATCGTACTCCTGAGCGTATAAATACTTTTTTCACCTTAGGTATTTCGCGTGCTTTTTTTAAAATTCCAAGATAATCTTTATGGTCTATCTCTAAATTAGGGCATATTTCGGGATCCAAACATTGTCTGTCTTTGCAGGCTCCTGATTCCAGCTGCTTTTTACACGCAGGATTTCTGAAGTTTGCTGTCGGCCCACCGATATCATGGATATACCCCTTGAAAGTTGGTTGTACGGTCATCGTTCTTATTTCGTCCAAAACGGAGTTTTCACTTCTGTTTTGGATAATTCGCCCTTGGTGAAAACTTATGGCACAAAAAGAACATCCGCCAAAACAACCCCTGTGGTCGGTTACACTGAATTCCACCTCTGCCAGCGCCGGAACACCGCCGGAATTTTTATACCGAGGATGGAAGGTTCTCATAAACGGAAGGGCATATATTTCATCCATTTCCGATTGAGATAACGGAAGACTTGGTGGTAACTGTATTATATAGGAATCCTCATGTTGCTGAATAAGAATTTTTCCGGTGAATGGATTCTGTTCACGGCTTTGAATCTGAAAAGCTTCGGCAAATTTGACTTTATCGCTTGCAACTTCTTCGTAACTTGCAATTATGCTATAGTTCTTATTTTTAGGAAGGTTCTCATCAATATAGCAAGAGCCTTGAATATTCTTTATTTTATGAATAGGCCAGCCCTTGGATAGTCCTTGTGCTAAAGTTTTCAGCTGTTTTTCAGACATTCCATATAGTAACATGTCAGCTTTCGTTTCAGCTAATATGGATGGCATTACAGAGTCACTCCAATAGTCATAATGCGCAAAACGGCGCAAGCTGGCTTCTATACCACCAATCACAACTGGGCACTCTGGATAAGCGTCCTTGACCATCTTTGTATATACCGACAATGCTCTGTCAGGTCGTAATCCTTTACCTCCACCTGGAGAATATCCGTCATTTCTTCTTGGTTTTTTTGCCGCGGTATAGTTGTTTACCATGGAATCTATGTTTCCACTTCCTACCAAGAATGCAAGTCGCGGTTCTCCAAAAACCGTTATGCTTCTTTCCTGGCGCCAGTCTGGTTGAGATATTATTCCTACAGAGTAGCCTTCTTTTTCTAAAATTCTTCCAAGCAATGCCGTTCCGAAACTAGGATGATCTACATATGCATCTCCAGTTACCAGTACGAAATCTACTTGTTCCCATCCTCTGGCAAGTGCTTCTTTTTTTGTCAAAGGAAGAAATTTGTTGTTATCTATATTCATGTTCATTTTTACTCCAATCACTAACAATTCAATTATACTATTATATCTAATAAAGCATATAGTTGCAATTAAAGTTTCGATTATTTTCACTTTCTTCATTAAAATGTCTCAATGATACAAAATTAACATCATAAAGCAACATAACATAAGCAAAAAGGAACATAATAAATCATGCCCCTTTTTGCTTATATTGATTTTATTTGACTAAAATTTCAATTCATTTACAGCAGCTTCGACATTTCTTATTAAGGATTCATCGATTAAAATGGACTCACATTTGTTTATATCTTCATAAAGTGGTCTGTCCTGTGTCAAGGTTGGGACTAAGTTTCTCAAGGTGTCATAAGCCGCCTTTGTACCTTTACCCATACCCTTGTCTCCTCTTAAATCTATGGCCTGGCATGCGCACATGAGTTCCATAGCAATGACACGTCTTGCGTTTTCGAAAATATCTCTGGCTTTTCTTGCCGCTATCGTCCCCATGCTGACATGGTCTTCCTGATTAGCAGATGAAGGGATGCTGTCTACACTGGCCGGATGTGCCAAGACCTTGTTTTCCGACACCAATGAGGCTGCCGAGTATTGCACTATCATAAATCCGGAATTAAGACCTCCGTGTTCTACTAAAAAAGCTGGCAGTTCGCTCAAGGATGGATTTACACACCTTTCGATTCTTCGTTCGGAAATGTTGGCAAGTTCCGCCAAGGCTATTGCAAGAAAATCAAAACTCAAGGCCATTGGCTGTCCATGAAAGTTACCTGCTGAAATACCCTCTTTTGTATCTGGGAATATCATTGGGTTATCAGTTACAGAGTTTATTTCGATTTCAACTTTATTTTTCACATAATTTATTGCATCTTTGCTTGCTCCATGCACTTGTGGTGAACATCTCAGGCTGTATGCATCCTGAACCCTTACTTCTCCTTGTTTTGTAGTATTTTTGCTTCCCTCAAGAAGTTGCAGCAAGGTAGCTGCTGTATCAATCTGGCCTTTATGAGGTCTTACTTCATGGCATCTTGCCTGAAGAGCGTCAAGTACGCCGTTGTGTGCTTCAAATTCCAAGGCATTTGCAATATCCGCAGCTTTTGCCAGGTTGATTGAATCATATATAGTCAGCGCTCCAACGGCCGTCATTACCTGGGTTCCGTTTATAAGGGAGAGTCCTTCTTTTGCAGTGAGCTCTATGATAGGTATCCCTGCTTTTTCCATTGCTGCTTTACCTTCTAGAACTTCACCTTTGTATTCAGCCTTTCCCAAGCCAATCATTGGAAGTACCATATGCGACAATGGCGCCAAGTCTCCACTTGCTCCTAAAGAGCCTTTTTGTGGAATTATAGGATGAAGATTTTTATTAAGCATATCTACCATAGTCTGGACAGTCTCAAGTCTTGTTCCTGAATATCCTTTTGAAATATTATTTATCCTAAGAAGGATGATCCCCCTGGTTACCTCGGTGTTAAATGGTTCCCCTGCTCCGACAGCATGAGTTATTATCAAGTTTTTTTGCAAAACTTTACATTCATCTTTGGTAATTGTTACATTGCTGAATTTACCAAAGCCGGTAGTAATTCCATAAACTACTTTATCGTTATCTACAATTTCATCTACGACGCTCCTTGACCGTAAAATATTTGCCTTAGCGACTTCAGACAATTCAACTACCGCAAATTCTCTGCATACTTTTACAATATCCTCAAGTGTCAAATCCTGTCCTGTAATCATAACTCTTTTCATATTTAATCCTCCATTTTCATATACTTAGCTTAAAAGTTTTAACTAAAAAAGACGAACCTTAAAAGATGTACAAAAAGATACATTTCTAAAATCCGCCCCCCTATTTTCTAATATCTATGGGACTTATGTATTTAATTTTCTATTTCAATATTATCATTTTCTTAATATTTAGTCAATTCTTTTCTTCGCTATATTTTTCATCTTAAAAATTCAGGAGGCAATATAAAAAAATCAAAACTCTTATGGAGCCGGCAGTATCAAGATTCATTGATTTTCTAATTTTAGGAGCGTATTTATATGATGAAAATATTTTATTGGAATAAAAACGTGTAAATCATTAAGTTATTG
>JBATTG010000235.1:0-14411 GCA_049670425.1 Proteocatella sp. | reverse complement strand
ATGGAATATTTAGGGTCAAGCTCTATAAATTCAAGAATATTTTTAGAAACCAGGTTATGCGCAAGCCTGACACCCATATCTCTTTCCGGAAACACTACTCTGTCCGCGCCTATCTTATAAAGAACTTTTGCCTGCAGTTCATCTTTAGCCTTACATACAACATAACTTATTCCCAACTCTTTTACAATTATAGTGGCCATAATTGACGCCTGTATATCAGAAGCTACGCTTATAATAGCGACATCATAATTTCTTATTCCTAAAGATTTCAGAGTCACCTCCTCAGTTCCATCTGCCTGTACCGCCTGAGTCACATTGTCTGATATGCTTTGAATAATATCCATATTTGAATCTATAGCTAGCACCTCGTGACCTAGACTATATAAAGTTTTAGCTACCGAAGAGCCAAAACGCCCACAACCAATAATAACATAAGAACTCATATTTATTCTCCTATAATATAACACTGCCCTCGGGTAATTGGTAATCAATCCTCTTGTCACGGCCCGCTAAAGCCATTACTATGGTAAGTGCCCCTACTCTTCCCGCAAACATAATAAAAATTATAACTAACTTTGAAAAACTTGTAAGTTTTGTGGTTATTTCCAAGGTTAATCCAACCGTACCAAATGCCGATACCACCTCAAATAACAAATCCATAAATTCCAGTTCTGGATTCAGTATGCTGAGCAGCATAGCACCAGTAATTATAACGAGCAACGCTATTACCATAATAGTCATGGCTTTGTTTACTACCCTGTAATTTATTCGCCTTCCAAATGCCTCCACGTCCTTATTTCTGACAAAAGCAACCGTGGTCAGTATTAACACAGCTATCGTGGTGGTTTTGATACCACCTGCCGTAGATGCCGGAGATCCGCCAATAAACATAAGAAGTAACATGAAAAATTTACTGCTGTCAGTCATAGCTACTAAATCTATCGAATTGAAGCCTGCAGTTCTAGGACTTACCGATTGGAATGCACTTCCCATTATCTTGTCAAATAAGTTCATGCCACCAAGTGTCAGTGGATTATTACGTTCAAATCCGAATATGACAAGTGTCCCGAAAATCAATAGAAAAACCGTCATTGAAATTGCGATTTTCGAATGTAAAGATATTCTTTTAAATTTTCTTTCATGTCCGTAATCAATAATAACAGTAAATCCAATTCCTCCAAGTATTATAAGCAACATTATCGTAACATTCAATACTATGTTTGATTGAAATCTAGTCAATGACTCAAAATTTCCCATAATATCAAATCCCGCATTGCAAAACGCCGATATAGAATGGAATATCGACTTAATAATGCCATCCTTAAACCCGAAGATTGGTATAAACTGTGTAGCTAATAATAACGCTCCTACAACTTCAATTATAACCGTACCTAAAAATATCTTTTTAGTAAGGTTAACAATTCCCTGTATTGTATTCTGCCCGAGAGATTCTTTGATTAAAAGCCGATTCTTAATCCCTATTTTTTTACCCACAACAATAGCTCCAAATGTTGTAATAGTCATAAACCCCAATCCTCCGATTTGAATTAGTGAAATTATTACAAACTTTCCAAATCCTGACCAAAAAGTGCCCGTGTCAACTACGACAAGTCCTGTTACACATACTGCCGATGTAGAAGTGAAAAGTGCATTAATAAATGACGTTCCCCCAACTATTGTCGATGATAAAGGCAACATTAATAACAATGCTCCAAATAATATCATTACCAAAAATCCTAATATGATTATCTGAGCAGGTGCAATTCCCTTTTTCACCCTGTAACCTTCCTTCATAATTTCCATAAAATAATAAGTGCCATATGCATAGACTATTATATAGCAAATAAAATATTTTTCAATACATTAGCTGTAATTATTATCAATATTTCTCTTTATTGTTTTTTTCTTGATAAATCAAGATTTATATTGTTAACGCTTCGCTAAAATCTTTTCCTCATTTTTCAATTTATACAAATACTGTTTTTTATATCGTTAAACTTCTTATCACCTATGCCTGATACATCTTTAAGGTCTTCGATAGCCTTGAACTGTCCATTTTCATTTCTATAATCAAGTATTCTTTGCGAAATAACAGCTCCTACTCCGCTCAATTCCATCAATTGCTCTTTCGAGGCTGTATTTATATTTAGCTTTCCAGAATCGCTCCTGCCGGCATCTTTATCTTCTGAAAATCCAATTCCTTCTTGATAGTTTATTACCAGTTTTTCTCCCTTTGATGGAATTATGTACTGTGCACCATCAATAAGCTTTTGTGCCAGATTAACAGCATCTCTGTCTGCAAAATCTGTCAGACCGCCTGCCAGCTCAACTGCCTTTTGAAGCCGCTCCCCTCCATCAACTTCTACAACCGACGGGTTTTCAACTTCACCAGCAATATCTACAAAGATGACTTCTTTTTTATCAGATGCCTCCGATATAGATTCTGGTTCAACTGAATTTTCCGGCAGCGTTTCCTCACCGAATTCTTCTGCAATCACGTCTTGATTTTTTGCCTTCCCATTAGCTATCTCATATTTTTGCGTCTTGTTTGTAAAGTTTCCTATAGCCATAACTCCTATAAGTATTATCAATATAAAAATTACATTTTTAATATTCTTAAAATTCCAAGTAAATTTAGAGCTCATGAATTCCACCCCCAAAATTAGATTCTAAAATTATTATTACACTATTATATCATAATTTGTAAACAAAAGAACAGAATCTAATTACTTCAAAATCGAATTACAAAAACGAATTAAATGTGTATTTCGGCCTAATTGTTAGCATTATTATAAACTAAATCGTAAATCATTATGAAAATTTAAAATATTTCCAATTATACCCTTTATTTTTTTCGCTTTTTCTGTTTTAATAGATATAAGAAAAGATTTAAAAAATTGAAGTCTTGGGAGGTAATCAAAATGGTTAAATTACTTTTAGGTGAAGCAGGTAGTGTTAAGACTAAATTAATGATTGCAAAAGCAAACGAGCTGGTTACTAATATTAAGGGTGAGTTAGTTTATATTGAATTAACAAACAAACATGCCAATCAGCTTCACAGAAACATAAGATGCGTTTTTACAGAAGAATACTCTTTAGATTCTTTTGGCTCACTTTATGGATTCCTTTGTGGGCTGACTAGTGCAAACCATGATATCGAGAGTATTTTTATTGATGGACTCGATCAAATATTACATAATGGAATCGATAATGTAATATTTGATTTTATGAATCTAGTTGAAGATTTTGCGACAAGCAACTCTATTGATGTTTTTATTTCTGCAAGTATTGATTCTCAAGAAATTATAAAAGGGTTAGAGAAGTATACTAAAGATTTCTAATTTTTTAAGTTCATTACATTTAAATTAAATCTTTTTTACAGCCTCTTCAATAATGGAGGCTGTTTTATTTCAGGAGGAACCATGGCTGTAAACAGAAATCATTATAAAATACAATACTATAACAATCATAGATATCTCACCTTTCCTGTATTAACTCATTATGGGATAAAGCACTGTTTCACCTCTTCAGATATATTACCATTTGAGTCTGATACGGAAGAACAAATCGAAAAAGATTACGATGAAATATTCAATTATATCAATCATCCCGTAAATCACCGTTTTTTTACGTCACAAGTTCATTCAGATAACATAGAGACCATCATAACTCCCCATTGCGGAACGGCGTTTTACCTGGGCAATTTTTTCGAGAAATGCGACGGATTGATGACTCAGCTTAGTGATGTTGCGCTTTTGACAAAATTTGCAGACTGTACGCCCATTGTTATCTATGATCCCATAAAAAAAGTTATCGCAAATCTTCATTCAGGCTGGAGAGGCACCAGTAAAAAAATATCCGAAAAAGCCATAGCAATGATGTCACAAATTTATGGCTCTAAACCAGAAAATTTAATTGTAGTAATAGGTCCTTGTATCGGGTATAAAGATTTTGAAGTTCAGCGCGATGTAATTGATATATTTTCTGAAAGTTTTTTAAATATTGATGATTTTTACACAAAAAAAGACCATATCCATTATTTGCTTAATATGCAGGGAATAATAGAACGGTCTTTGATTTCAATCGGAGTTAAGGAATCGAATATATATTCCGCAGATATCTCAACTTTTAGCAGTGATTTAATGCATTCATTCAGAAGAGATGGTTCGAAATCGGGAAGAATGACACTCGTTACGATTTTATAAGTTATTATTTATAAAATCGACTACATCGCTTATGACTTCATCCCGGTTAACTTCATTAAAAAGTTCATGCCTTTTATCTTTATACAACTTCAAGTTCACATTATTGAGGCCTATTTTTTTGTACATTACTTCCAATTTAATAGGTCCTTTTCCATATTCGCCAACAGGATCTTTGCTTCCTGAAAAAATCAAAACTGGAGAATCTTTTGGTATTCGCTTTAAATTGTTAGATTTGAAATTTTCCGATATCCCTTTAAACAGGTAGTAGTAGGCCGACGTAGTAAAATTAAAGCCCATATCTTCACTATTTTTAAACAAGCTGACCTCTGCTGGATCAGATGTAAGCCAATCAGCATTTGTTTTATGTTTTTTTATCTTCTTATTAAAAACTGCATCTTGTATGTTTTTTATCATCCTTGCTTCTTTTTCATCTCCATAAATAGCCATCATACCTTTTGCAATGAGCTTTCCAAGTTTTGATACCCTGACTTGATTTTCTCCATTGCTTCCCGAAAGAAGTAACATATCCACAGTCTCTGGATAAATTTGGATATATCTTTGCGCCAAGAACGACCCCATTGAATGTCCCATCATTATGATTGGCAACCCGGGATTTTCCTCTCTTATTATCTTGTTCAAGCTTCTCATATCTCTTACCATTTTTAAAAAAACATCGCCCTCACCCATATAACCATAAATTTTGTGTGCGGATTTCCCGTGGCCCCTGTGATCATTTATATATACCCCAAAATCTTCATCTCTCAGCTTATCTATTGTCGATGTGTATCTCAGTGCTTTTTCTGCCATACCGTGAGCCATCTGAATTATGGCCTTAGGTCTTTTGTCTGGCATAAATTTATAGCAAGTAATATATATGTCATCAGTTGACGACTTGAAATTGAATTCATTGTAATCCATTCTTATTACTCCTATTCTGTATAATTCTTTGATACAAGCACCTTGACTGCTTCTTTTTTGACTTCCACAAAAAGAGGCATATCTGGACCTTTTTCCCCATCAATACTTACCTTCATACCTTCATCTGCACTAATCAAAAATTCATTGCCCTTTAATAACATTACATTGCTATGCCTGGTAATATCTTCCCCCTTCATTACCGAAAAGAAAAGATTAGCAATGTCCTTAGTAGAACTTTCCTTTATTAATATAAGTTCCATGATGCCATCTGAAATATTTGCAGTATCTACAAAATTAGAAAAATTTCCAACGCTTTTCCCATTAATCAGAAGAAACATATATACATTCTCTGAATATTTTTTTCCGTCTACTATCGCTTCAATAGCATAAGCCCTTATGCTTGACAACTCTGTAAATGGCTTAAGATAATATGCTAATGGTCCCATCATTAACTTCAAATTTTTATCTGTAGAAAAAGATGTATCTGTAAACGCTCCCCCTGCTAATGAGGTCAGAAATATATTTTCGTTATTAACCAGTCCGACATCAATTTTACAAATTTTCCCATTGTATACATCTTCAATAATTTGATTTACTTGGGATTCGCTATTTAAACTCTTGGAAACATCGATATTCCTCGTGAAATTATTGCAAGTTCCCGCTCCAAGTGCAAAAAGCGGTATATCTACTTTATTTGCTAACATAATCTGTACCACCTGACCCAACGTCCCATCTCCGCCCGCTCCAATTATAAAACTGTAGTCATCGGTTATGATTTTCTTCAATTCGGTATCATCCATAGGTATCCTATAGACTTCCAGAATAACTCCAAGACTTTGAAATTTTTCAATTATCGAATCTAGATGTTTTGATACAAACCGATTTCCAGACATTGGATTATATGCTAATAGCGCTTTTTTCATGATGAACTCAAAACCTCACAGTCTTTTTTTAAAAAAATCAAATTAAAGTCCTACCCTCTGCGATCTTTCTTTCAATTTAATTATCAGGCCTATTGTCTCATCGATAGCTTCTCTAGTTATATAATAGTGCGTAACAAACCTGAATAGACCGTCCTCTTCCGGATTTATAAGTATTCCGTACTTTGCAAAATTTTCTTCCTTAAAAATTCTTTTTAGTTTTTCATCTTTTATTTTGAAAAAAACCATGTTTATATCAAGTTTATTTTTCAAAACCTCTATTCCAGATATTATATCCAGTCTTTCCGCCAAATATCTTGCGTTATCATGATCTTCAACAAGTCTTAATCTCATTTCTTTTACCGCAATCTGACCCGCCGCTGCAATTATACCTACCTGCCTCATGCCACCGCCCATTATTTTTCTCTTTTTAGTAGCATTTCTTATAAATTCTTTCGATCCCACCAATATGGAACCGATTGGTGCGCACAGCCCCTTTGAAAGACATATATTTATTGAATCCACATTTTCAGCCAGTTCTCTTACATCGCAATTAAGCGAAGTTACTGCATTAAAAAATCTTGCTCCATCAAGATGCACCTTGATGCCATATTTTTTTGCAATTTTTTTCACATTTCTCATATATTCAATGTCAATTACGGTTCCATCCGAGAATGCATTTTCCAGACATATCAACTTTGTCTCCGGATAATGAATGTCTTCTTCTTTTCTTATTGTACGTTCCAGCTTCTCCAGATTCATTTTTCCACTTACTGTTGCTAGCGTTCGAAGGTTAACACCTGCAATTATAGCCGCTGACCCTGCTTCGTGTTGAACTATATGGCATTCATCCGAAAGTATAACCTCGTCACCTCGATTGCAATGAGTAAAAAGTGCCAGCTGATTGCAGAAAGTCCCACTCGGTACAAATAATGCAGCTTCCATTCCGCATAAATCTGCTACATATTCCTGAAGCTTATTTACCGTCGCATCATCCCCATATACATCATCTCCCACTTCGGCTCTGCACATTGCATCTCTCATTCTCTGAGTAGGGTGTGTCACGGTATCGCTTCTAAAATCTATCATCTTCATAATTTCTCCCTTTCATTTATCGTTTCAAAAAGCTTATCAAGGCAAATATCACTGGCTTTATTTCTTATATAATCCCGAGATCCTTCAATCTGGTATTCATATGCCCAGGCACTATTCCCCATAGCCACTCCTATGTAAACTAATCCTCGTGGGTTTCCATCATCATCAAATGCTCCTGGACCTGCGACCCCCGTAGTCGATATTCCTATGTCTGTCCCTAGATTTTTGCATACTCCTTCTGCCATTTCCTTTGCAGTTTCAATACTTACAGCCGTAAATTTTTCCAAAGTTTCTTTTCTTACTCCTAATCTTGAAATTTTCGACTGGTTCGTATATGAAACTACCCCTTCAAGGAAAACTCTGCTTGCTCCAGGCACCTGGCATATTCTTGAACATACAATTCCACCTGTAAGCGATTCTGCAACTGCTAAAGTAAGCTTGTTGGCTATGAGATAATTTACAATTTCTAAACTTGTATCCTTCATACATAAGCCTCCCCTCAAACAACTCAGTAAATATTTTTTACAAATCAAGGGAGTAATTTAAATACTCCCTTGATAATTCCTTACATTATATTTTAAATGAACTCTTCAGGGCTACTACCCTGTTGAACACAAGTTTTCCCTCTTTTGCAAATTTCGAGTCTACATTGAAATATCCATGTCTGAAAAACTGGTATTTTTCATCAGGCTCAGCATTTTCCAGACCAGGCTCAACAAACCCATTCAATATTTCGATTGAATTTGGATTTACGCTGTCCTCTCCATCAAGAAGAATCGGCTCAAATAATCTTATTTCTGCCGCAACTGCACTCTTGGCTTCAACCCAGTGCAATGTTCCTTTTACTTTTCTTCCCGTAAATCCGCTTCCGCTCTTCGTATCTACATCATATGTGCAGTGAATTTCGGTGACATTGCCAGCCTCATCTTTTATAACCTCATTGCACTTTATGAAATATGCGTATTTCAGCCTTACTTCATTTCCTGGGAATAATCTGAAATATTTTGCAGGTGGATTTTCCATAAAATCATCCTGCTCTATATATATTTCTCTTGAAAAAGGAATCCTGCGCATTCCCATATCCTCTAAAGAATCGGCATTATTTTCAGCTTCAAGGTATTCCACTTTACCCTCATCGTAGTTCGTTATAACAACTTTGAGTGGTCTTAATACAGCCATAGTCCTTGGCGCTTTTTTTATAAGATCTTCTCTTATAAAATGCTCCAGATACTGCTCGTCCACAGTACTGTTAGATTTTGAAATTCCTATTTCTTTGCAAAAATTTCTAATTGCTTCAGGCGTATATCCTCTTCTTCTCAAGCCAGATATCGTAGGCATCCTGGGATCATCCCATCCATCTGTTATTCCATCATCCACAAGCTTCTTAAGCTTTCTTTTGCTCATGACAGTATTCGTGATATTTAGACGTGCAAATTCAATTTGCTGAGGTTTAGCTTCCATTTCACATTCGTTTATAACCCAGTCATAAAACGGTCTATGATCCTCAAATTCCAAGGTACATATAGAATGGGTTATGCCTTCTATAGCATCTTCGAGTGGATGTGCAAAATCATACATAGGATATATACACCACTTATCTCCAGTATTATGATGAGTCGCTCTTGCTATTCTATATATTATAGGATCTCTGAGGTTTATATTTGCTGAATTCATGTCAATTTTGGCTCTTAAAACTTTTTCTCCGTCTGCATACTTGCCGGCCTTCATCTGTTCAAAAAGTTCAATATTTTCTTCTACCGTACGGTTTCTAAAGGGACTGTTCTTTCCAGGTTCAGTAAGGGTTCCTCTATATTCTCTCATCTGTTCGGCATTAAGGTCGCATACAAAAGCCTTCCCTTTTTTTATAAGAAGCACGGCTTTTTCATACATTGTATCAAAATAATCGGATGCCCAAAACAGATTGTCCCATTCAAAACCAAGCCATCTTACATCTTCCATTATCGACTGTACATATTCCTCATCTTCTTTCATTGGGTTTGTATCATCAAACCTCAAGTTAGTCTTACCGTTGAACTCGTCTGCCAGCTCAAAGTTCAAAGTTATCGCCTTTGCATGTCCAATATGAAGATATCCATTTGGCTCAGGAGGAAAACGAGTTACAATTTCTTTTCTTTTCCCACTTTTAATATCCTCTATAACGATATTTTTGATAAAATTACTTGGTGTATAGTTGCTCTCCATAGTCATTCCCTTTCCCTTATTTATATATGAATCAATCGCATATTTTTTTAAGTTTAAAATTAAGATAATCACAAGATACAAGATGAAAATTCGTTTCATTGAAACAGCCTTCATAAACCGAATTAAAAGATTCCTCACCATGAAGATGTCCATAAATCATGTGCTCAATTTCATGTTCTTTCAATATCGATAATACTTCAGAGTCCTCATGCCTGTCATTTACCGGAGGATAATGCATGACCACAATTTTTGTCAAATCTGAGGTGTCCCCTTTGTATGAAGCCAGTGAGTACTTAAGCCTTTCTATTTCTCGTTTATAGATTTTTTGGTCCTCTGATGTAAACTTAGTATCATTAGGGCATATCCAGCCCCTCGTTCCATAAAATATATAATTATTTATTATAACATGATTATTATGAAGAAACTCTATGCCTGGATAACTTTTTTTCATCTTAGCAAGTGATTGCCACCAATAATCATGATTTCCCTTAATTATAATTTTTTTTCCCTTAAGCTTGGCAATTTCATCTAAATCCAGCATTGCCTCTTCAAACTTCAGTGCCCAGGATGTATCCCCCGCGATAATTACGATATCATCCTCTTTCACCAATGTTTTCCAGCTTTCAAATATTTTTTCTTTATGATTTATCCATCCAAAAATATCCATTGGCTTTTTATCATTGGATGAAAGGTGTAGATCTCCTATGGCATATATTGACATATTATCCTTTCTCTCAATCAGTTTCATTGTTTTGTTTTTTTGCAATTCTCTTTTTTTCATATATCATACTGTCTATTTGCCCCTGAAGAATCGCCAGGGCATCGATATTATCAACAGCATTTATTACATCCAGCTGCTCCTGAAAATTCAAAGCTTCCTGTACCAGTCCCATTTCATGAAGCTGGCGTATTCCGTCTACTGATTCCTTTACTGCCATAGATTTTAAACCAAAAGTAACCTGCGCTTTTATTATTTCTTCTCTTATCTCACTCATTTCTTTGTCCAAATTAAAGGCCGCATCGCCAGCACGTCTGAGTCTCACACTCAAATCATCAGGAAGTTCCTTATTGTATTTATATCTCAAAGAATGCTCTATTGTAGCCCAAAAATTCATAGAAAGCGTTCTAATTTGAATTTCGGTTAAGATTTCCTTTGGTCCTTCTATCGTTTCTATTGGGTATTTGATTATTATATGATAGCTTCTATATCCGCTTTCCTTATAATTTTGAATATAATCCTTTTCATACATGACTTGCATATCAGTTCTTTCACGAATCAATTCGACTACAGTATATATATCATCAACAAGCTGACACATTACTCTTATTCCAGCTATATCTTCCATTTCCGAGGATACATTCTCTACGTCCAGATTTAATCTTTTTGCCTTATCAAGTATTGATGTTATTTTCTTTATTCTTCCTGTAACAAATTCGATTGGAGAATATTCCCCTTTATTTTGAAACTCTCTTCTCATATTCTTGAATTTTACTTTTAATTCTTCAACTGCATATTCATAAGGTAAAAGTATCCTTTTCCACTCTCTATACTCCATATTGTCCCCCTGCAACCTCATTTTGACTAAACTACACGCAGTAGTAATATAATCTTCCCTGCTCATAAGCGAAGTCAATTAAGTTTCTATCTGCCAGACTCGTTATAAATGCGCCTATGGTAGAATAATTATAGTGATATGTCTCATAATTACAATTTATTTCATTTAGTACCAGTAACTGCTGAAGCAGCTCTTCTCTGGTCGTCGGTGTTTTTAGCAATTCCAATATATCCGCTTCATATCTATCCAAAACTTCGACATTTTCATCTACTATTTTTTCTATTTCAGATTTATTGTAAACATTTTTTGAATGTGCAATTAATCCATAATCAAAATTCATAATTTTTATTTTTTCCAAAGATTCTCTTTGATAATCAATATTGTACAAAAACGGCATGTCATACTTGGCCATGATAGATCTGTCAAATACTGAATCTCCTAAAAAACAAACTCTGTCATCAGTAATTATAGCGGCCTGACCCATGCAGTGTCCGGGTAAATGATGAATCTCAAAATCTCTGTCCTTTAAAGTCAATTTGCTTTCTACTGATATATCTACTGAAAAATATGGTGTTTTTTCATCTGCCCTCTTGCCTTGAAACTTTGGCGGAGATGAAGACATTATATAGGCCTTGCCCATATAGAGATTTTCTATATATGGCTTTGCCATTTCATGAGATATCAACTCAATATGCGGCGCCGACTGCTTAATCCCCATAAAAGCCTCAAAATGATCGAAATGTTCATGAGTTGTGTAAACATATCTTGCTCTGATTCCATTTTCCAATAAAGAAGAATTAATTCGCCTCCCTCTCCCTACCGTATGCCCTGCATCAATAATAAGCGCAGATTTATCCTTGAACACATATACTCCGGTGTTCGTTCCACCTTTTATGTAATGGCTGTGTCCATTTATTTTGTTTATATCCATAATTTCCCTCGGTTCTTTAATAGCTTGTACCTTATCAATTATAACAAAATTTAAAAATTTTAACAATAAATATAGCTTATTTTGAGTCAATTAAGTATAATATAATAACAATATGATTTAATTATGTTGGTATTATTGTTTTCAGGAGGAAAATATGACAAATGCATATACAAAAGTTTTTACTTTAGTGGGATATTATTTCACAAAAGACTATGATAAAAAAAAGTTGAATAAAGTAAAGCATCGAACTGTTTTAGAAGAAACTGTAATTAAGAACTTCAAAAAAGGCGATTGTGAAATTTTGATTTACTTTCAAGAATCAGAGAAGAGTATTCTTATAACTAAAGACTCTAAACGAGATGAAGTACTCAAATATCTAGGAGAAAAATTCGCTCCAGAGTATTAAAAAAATCAAAGATATCAGAGGAGATATAATCCCCCTGATATTTTTTTTACACATTTAAATAAGACCTTCCAAAAAATCCTCTCCATATTGACTCTTCAACATTTCTTCAGAAAAACACTCGATTGTGCGTTTATATTCCTTTTCCATATCCATATTTTGAAAAACAAAAGACACTTGCGAAATATCCTTGATGCTTCCATCTTTCATCTTCACCCATATATTGTCTGTATTCCTGTTGTATATTCCAAAAGATACGCTAGTATTAATATAAGAATATTCTTTTTCCCATAATATTTTTGTTTTCCCTATTTTTTCAAGTCTGTTGTTTAATATCATTGAAAGTTCCAGACCATCTTCTGGTTTTCTATACCTTTTATATTTTTTCCTGTCCATAAAAGTTGTGCATAACATTGCAAGAATACTATCCTCACAAGACTTCCATTTAGATATGTGGAAATACATAAAATAATCGTCAATAGACGTATAGTCAACGACAGTTATTTCTTTGTCCAAGAACAACTTTTCCATTATCGGATCAATAAATATACTGTATTTTCTAAAGTAGAGTTCTTTTGCCCTGCTAAATATCTTTATAAGTACATTTTCCATTTGTAGTTTTATAGGATGTTGATAAGCTTCCTTGTGCATATAGTATCTCGCCATAATGTATTCTTCTATCGATGAAATATATTTTTCATTAACACATATTCTCAGTTTGCTCCCCAGTTTTACAACATCCAAGGACTTTATAATCCTTTTCATATCATAGTTGCCATTGCTTACGCTTGTAAAATAACTGTCTCTGAGAAGATAATCCATACGGTCCGCATCAATTTGAGAGCTTATCAGCTGAGATATCAGCGTAATAATATTTTGCTCATCGTCACGAGAACTTTCATCATTTTCTTTGATAAGAACTTTAATTAATTTATTCACAAATGACTTTGAAAAATTCTTCGTTATTATTTTATTTATTTGCGACTCATTGTCTTGTATTATTTTAACCGTCCAAGCTTCATGATTTCCAAGTTTGAATATTTTTTCAAATGTGTGTGAAAATGGACCATGTCCTATATCGTGAAGCAGTGCGCTGCATAATGCCAGATCCCTTTGTTCTTGTGTTACCTCTATCTCATATTCAAACAAGATGTTTTCCAACCGGTCTATAAGTTCTCCCATAACATGATAAGTTCCTATGCTATGAGAAAATCGAGTATGAGAAGCTGTTGGAAAAACAAGATATTCACAGCTAAGCTGCTTTATCCTTGACAGTCTTTGAAACTCCATTGTGTTAACAAGTTCAAAATATTTTTCAGGAAATACGATATCCAAATGTACTGGGTCTCTGAGTATATATGTTTTGGAGATTTCCACGTTTACCCCTCCTTTTTCATGCTTGTTTTGTTAAAAGATAAATTTACTTTTTTTGAATTTTCTATAGATTTATATGTATTTTTACTTTAAAATATAATTATCATAATTAAGATAAGAAAGGAAGTCCCATATGAAAAAAGTTGTAATTTATACAAGTTCAACTTGCGCTCACTGTCATCATGCAATGGATTATCTAGATTCAAAGAACATTCCTTATGAGGAAAAAAACGTCAGTATTGATCCTGTTGCAAGAAAATTTTTACTTCAGAAGAAAATTTTAGGTGTTCCTGCCATTTATATTGATGATGAATTATTAATGGGTTTTGATGAAACTAAAATAAATGAACTTCTAGGTGTATAAAGATTTGTAATCTTAAATAAGAGAGGCTGAGCCTCTCTTTTGCTTTATCTAAAATTCAGTTGTTATTTTATTAAATGGAAAAAGTCTGACAAATACCTTACCAACTATTTTTTCTGAAGGAACAGGTCCAACACTTGGATCTCTGCTGTCAGTACTATCCAATCTATTATCTCCCATCGCAAAAATATAGCCCTGTGGAACGACTGTATCTATCTCATAGTCTGTGTATCCATCCTTGATGTACGGTTCTTCTAAGAGCATATCATTTCGATATACATTGCCCCCTGTTACTACAATACGATCCCCTTCAAGTCCAATTACTCTTTTTACCAGGTCCTTTTCCTTTCCATTGTCCTGAATAAGGTCAGACTTGAATATTATAACATCCAAATAATCTGGCATCTTATTCTTATATGCAACCTTATTTACAAGAAGTTAATCAT
>JBATTG010000234.1:0-1775 GCA_049670425.1 Proteocatella sp. | reverse complement strand
CACTAATGCTATCCATTCCGCTGATACTGTAGAGCAGCGTTGATTTCCCAGAACCAGAAGGGCCCATAACAGCAACGAAATCCCCCTTTTTGATTTCAAAAGATATGTCCTGCAAAACTTTAATATCTTTAAACGACTTACTAATATGTTCAACTTTTATCATAGTGCTGCTCCTTATTCCATTATTTGATCTCTGATATGATAGTTTCTTACAACTTTGGTTCCCACAATAACTGTAATGAAGACTACAAACATCTGCACCGCCGGGCAAATAAGATATGCCGTAACAGGTTCAACCAGCATCTTTATTTTTGATGCGCCCATGAAAGAAAGCATCCATCCGAAAATGAATTCTCCCAAAAAGTTCGAGAGGACTGTTCCGACAACAACTGCCACGAACTGAATCATAAGGACCCTTATTCCGAACTGTATCCTGATATCCCGGTTTGAAAAACCGATTGCCTTTTTGATTGCTATAGCACTGTGCTCCCTCGCTGTAATCAGCTGCAAAAACATCACTGTAATCAGAATGATTAAAAGCAATGAAATTACGATGCCTGCATTCTCCACCAAGTTCATATTGTCCGTAATGCCGCCAAGCGTCTGCGATACGAACTCACTGATTGGAGTCACTTTGCTTTCTGTAAGAATACTTCGGAGTTCATCTGTCTTTTCCTCGATACTAACACCGCCTGAAACATCCAAATAAATAATATAGACTTCCACATCATTCTCATCAAAATCAATGGCTGCTTTGGCAGTCTTGCCACCATAAGTAATATCCTGATAAATACCTCCGATGGTAAACAAAAGTTGCTCCCCATTATAAATTACCGTTAGAGAATCTCCAACTTCTTTTCCTAATTCCGAAGCATTCATATACGAAAGCGCAATTTCTTTACTGTCATCCGGTGCACTTCCCTCAAGATACTCCAATGGGAAAACAGATTCATCCCCATTTCCCACACGAAGATATTCCCATTCCCCATCCGAATTCTGAAACTGTACGTAACCATTTTGATAAATTGCATACTTCTCAACTTCTGGATCATTCTCCAAATAAGATAAAGCTGCAACTTTTTGTTCCACCAGTTTCTCACTGTACTGAATATCAATACGAATATCACTTTCACCTACACCCATATAAGTAATGAACGACGGATTTTCAATCGTATTCTTCATGTTCATCGGAAGCAAAATCAAAAATGACGAAAATACAAATACGAAAAACAGGACGGAATATTCCTTCCATTTACATTTCAATTCCCCGAATGCTATAGTAAAATTGCGATATTTCAACCCAGCGGAAGGTAAAGAGTAGTGACCCTCTTTATTTATATTCTCTTCCCCACGCATCAGTTCCACGACACTACTCTTCAGATTTTTGCGAATGATTCTGTGGCATTCAAGCATCACAATAAGGCTTATCAGGACCACCCCTATGAAAGGAAATACCCATTTCATCCACTCACTGCTGCCTTCTCCGCAGTATATAACAACGGATGACGAAAAGAAGTCTCCAAACGGAATAGCTGCCAGATAACCTATTACTCCAGCTATCAGCGCAAGTATTACATATTTCATCTGATACAACTTTTCAATCGCTTTTCCTGGAAATCCAATTGCTTTCATCTCCCCGATGGTATAATTCTCTTCTGACATAGTTGCCCGAATAATGTACGATAAGCACAGGAGCGCTATCATTATTAAAAGGATACTGATTGCGATGATTATGAATGCCACCAGGCCATATGAAAGAGCATTCATCATAGTCA
>JBATTG010000233.1:0-39816 GCA_049670425.1 Proteocatella sp. | reverse complement strand
TTACAATCAAAGTGCAATCCTTGGAGAGAAAAACAACGACATAATACTCGATATCATAAATGAATGCATAAATATAAAAAAAGCAATTGTAGAAAGTGACGAGCAGGATGTGGGTATAAGGAATATTTTGAACTTCGGGCATACGATAGGTCATGCAATAGAGCGACTTTCGGGATATGAGCATTTTACACATGGACACGCTATTTCCATAGGCATGGTCTGCGCGGTAAAGATGTTTCCCGTGGAGGATACGGATAAAATATTTAACAAACTTATAAAAATTCTGGAGATGTATGGGCTTCCAACGGAATTGCGTTATGGAGCTGAAGAAATTTTTGAGGCGGTTAAAAGCGACAAGAAGGTCGATTCAAAATTCATAAAATTTATTGCTTTAAGTGATATGGGCAATGCTGAAATAATCAAGATAGAGATGGAAGAACTTATGGAAAGGCTCGAATATATTAGTTAGAATAATTAATACAGCAAAATACACCAGTCTGACAGCTGCGTTTTTATTAAAAAATCAAGAGGGATTTTAGCTGTCAGATGATGCATTTTGCAAAGGAAGCCTCAACATCTGAAGCGGCGGATTTTGCTGCAGCTATGATAAGGTTATTTTCAGATCTATATTTTTACTTTTCATGGAAGGAAGGTATTCCAGTGTAAGCTTTTCTTTTTCTTTGAGCATGCCTTCCACATGGCAGTTGCCGGGCTCAAGACCCATTACATAATCTCCGCTGGCCATGGATTTCCATTGAGTGAAATATGGAAGCTGAGTTTTTTTAAAATCGAGCCGGAATGAAACATCGTTACCAGCCATACGGGTAAAGCATTCTTCTTTATCCCAGAGCGTATGATAAAAAACCTCTTCCGGCTTATTATCAACGGGTTCGGAAATGACGTTCCAGTAAGGTAGTGCCTTGTCTGCGACTGTATCTCTTCCGGTCACTCCCTTGCTGCTTACATAAAGGCTCGATGATACATCCAGCAGGGGATACCCGATATTGAAGTGGTACAAAATCATAAGAGGCTGGGTATTAAAGCCCTGATTTGTTATTTCATCATGGATATGGATTACTGATTCGCCATAAACCGTTTCGATAGTCCGCCTGAGAACCAGATTTTCGCCAAAAAGCATGGCCTGTCTCATCTCTGCGCTTATTCGAATAAAATATTTATCATCTTCCCATCTGCAGGCTACGCTGACGTTTTCAGCAGGGGTGCTTCTTATACGTCCATGCATCGCAAGGCCGTTTTCAGGAGGCCCGACATTTTCAAGTCCGCAGGTGAAAAATAATCCGCCCATTATGCTTCTTTGAGCTTCGCCTTCGTTGGTGTCGTAATGGCCCAAACCTTGAAGACCACCTTTTGATAGGAAATTTATATTTCTCCCCTTATAGCTGAGCTCTATTATGTCCATACACTTATCTTTTGCCACTACAAAACTTAAGTCTCCATTTTTTACGGCTACAGCTTCAAGGTTTTTTGCGCGTCCGTCACAATAGATGATATTTCGAGCATAGGCAATTTGAGACATATGTCCGGTTTTTTTTAGAAGTTCTGTTTGATTTGACATAAATTTTTCCATTCTTCAATCAAATTTTATTTATTGCCAAGAAGAAGCTCCACCTCGTCTAATGACGGCATGGAAGGTATTGCGCCGCGGCCCTGGACGCAGATGCTGGCTACAGCATTTGCAAACTCGCCGAAGCTTGCGGCTTCATCGAGTGAAACTTGAGATGGTTTTTTTCCAGACAGGCCCAGGGAGTATAAAAATCCACCCCAGAAAGCATCTCCTGCTCCGGTGGTGTCGATGGCAGTGACCTTGCGAGGGGCTATCCTTGCGTGACCTTCCTTGTTGGCTACTATGGCGCCTTCACAACCAAGGGTAACTGCAACTAGAGGGATTCCAAGTTCTATAAGTTTTTTAGCTGCCAGGACAGGTTCGGATTCGCCGGAAACAAGCTGAGTTTCTTCATCCGAAATCTTGATGACATCTACATATTTTAATACGGAGCGCATTTTTTCCATGGCGTCTTCCCTGGTTTTCCAAAGAAGGGGTCTGTAGTTAGGGTCGTAGGATATTATGATATCCGATTTCTTTGCCTGTTCGAGCGCAAATATGGTGGCCTCTCTTGCCGGATTGTCAGTAAGCGAAAGTGAACCAAAATGAAAAATACGGCTTTCTTCTATCAGTTTTATATCTACTTCAGAGGCACACAGCCTCGTGTCCGCACCTGGTTTCCTGGCGAACGAAAAGCTTCGCTCTCCGCTGTCGCTGAGGCTTACAAAAGCCAGGGTTGTAAAAAAATCAGGGTCGCTTATGAGACATCTGGTTTCAATACCGGCATCTTCCAAGGTTGATCTTAAGAAATCTCCCTGCATGTCGCAGCCGATTTTTCCTATAAAAGCTGTTTTAAAGCCCAGCTTTGCAGCGCAGGCCAGTACATTTGCAGGTGCCCCACCAGGATTCTGCTCAAAAGCCTGCATTCCTGCCTTGGATTTTGGAAGGGGGGTATAATCTATGAGAATCTCCCCCAGGGCTGTTATATCATATTTTTTCATAATAATCTCCGTATCTATTTAGCTTCTGGATATTCATTGCAAAGCAGATATTCAGCAGGCTCATCTTCTTCTATCGTAGTAAACCTTGCCTGAGGCTCATAGAATCGATTGTCGGTATTGTCGTCGTTCACCATGGAAACTTCCCATGCCAGTACTTTTGCTTCTTCGCCCCAGAACTTATGGTAAAGTCTTGGTATAAGTGTGATGCTTTCCCCTGGTTTCAACCTTACTATGCCGCCAGATTCTACGGTGACTTCTCTTCCATCAATCCTGACAGTCACATCTGTTGTATCAAGCTCGTCATTTTCAGTGGAATTCCAAAGCTGTATAGCGAGGATTCCGCCGCCACGATTGATTATGTCCTCCATTTTATTCCAGTGGAAATGATTTGGAGAGAGCTGATTCACATCGGATATCAGCATTTTTTCAGCATAAGGCTTATTGAATTTTTCGTTTTTAAGATTGCCGTTTCTTATTGTAAACAAGAGCAGTCCATCTGTCTCAAAATTACCATGATTATAGTCGGTAACATCCCAGCCAAGCATATTTTCACGAATTTCATCATACTCATGGCCTTTTTCTTCCCACTCCTGAGCGCTCCAGTAGGCAAATGGCGGCAATTTTACATTCATTGTATCGAGCCATACCATGGTATCTTTTATAAGTTTATTAATTTGTGAACGCTTCATATTTATGTCCTCCTATTAATTTTATATTAAATATACGATGCTTAAATTTCAATTATATACATTGAGTATAGCATTTTACATGATATAATATAAGGGGGTATAATTTAGAAATAGGGGGGGTCTTTTTCGAATATAAAGATTCGAAGCAACGATTTCACGCTATGATGATATAATTGAAGTAACTATATTAAAAAACTTAAGTTATTCGGGTCAGTTTTGATTTTAAAAACAGTTTACAGGCAGAGGATAAAGAAAATTATAGATTAATAATAACAAAATGAGGAGCTTTTATGATAAAGGTTGTAGTTGCAGATGATGAGAAGAAGATATGTCAGCTGATTTGTGCGCTTGTTGATTGGAACGATTTTGATATGGAAGTAGTTGGAATAGCTCATGACGGCGTTGCAGTTCTGGAGATGGTTAAAAATATCAAGCCAGATCTTGTGATAACCGATATAAGAATGCCTGGATATGATGGTCTTCAGATGATAGCTCTTGCAAAAATAATGCATAAGGATCTGGAGTTTCTTATAATAAGCGGCTATAAGCATTTCGAGTATGCCCAGACGGCGATAAAGCTCGGAGTGAATGATTATCTCCTGAAACCGATAAAAAAGTCGGAACTTGCAGAAACTTTGAAAAAGGTACAGGAAAAATATAAAACGAAGACGAATCAAATGACGAGTGACGAACAGCTTCAGATTCGCTTGAAATACAATGTGGAAAAAATCAGGACGGGATTCTTTTCTGATTTTTTATTTAAATACAATTCAAGTTATGACAGCAATGATATCTCTGTAGAATCTGTAAATGAAAATTATCATCTGCATATGCAAGAAGGCCTGTTTCAGATAGTCATAATACAAGTAGACAGCAATAATTCAGAGTTCTATGACAGGGGTATGGAAATATTAGTTCAAAAAATAGATGGGATTACAGGGAAAAACCTGCTGAAAAACTGCTTCGATATAGAGCTTTACATAGATTACACCAGAGTAATTGTTGCAATTAATTACGAAGATGCAAAGAAAGAAACAATACGAAAAAACATAAAGGAAATTATGGATGGCCTGTTGATTCAAAAAAATATATTTGATGATGTTGATATCACCATAGCTATGGGCTCGACTCAAAATGAAATTGGAAACATACAAAAATCATTTGCAGATGCTGAGATTTCGGTAATGCAGAGGCTGGTCAACGGTCCTGGCAAGATATTTGAAGATTGCCCCAAAGCAGAATCTCAACAATTCATAGATATGCTGCTAGCTGATTTCAGCAAGGAGATGTCCCTTGCGGTCGAGGTAATGGATGAAAAAATGATAGAAAAATCAATAAATAATCTAGAAATCAGGGTTAAAGAAAGAGGCAGCATTACGGGCAAAGAGGTATTCAAACTTGTAAAAGAAAGCATAAATATATATTTCGTCATATTAAGGAACTATAAGCTTAATACAGACAGCGCAAAGCTATTCCAGGATAAATTCAACCGGGAAGCTGATTTTTGCAGCTGCCAGGACAGACTGTTCCTGAATATGAAGACTGCCCTTCAAACGACGATAAGAGAAGTAATGACTGAAAAAAAGCAGCTGGATATAAAACCCATAAGAATTGCCAAGCAGTACATACAAAATAACTATATGAATCACTTAAGCCTTGAAGAAGTGAGCTCCATGGCGGGTTTCAGCTCTGCCTATTTCAGTTCGATGTTTAAAAAAGAGAGCGGTCAGAATTTTGTTGAGTATATTTCTGAAATAAGGATGAACAAGGCCAAGGAGTTATTAAAAAATACAGACCTGAGCATAACCGTAATCTGTGAAAAAGTAGGCTACAGCGATATAAAACACTTCACCCAAAGCTTCAAAAAATACACGGGGCTGAAGCCCAACGAATTTAGAAAATTGTACTCGTGGGCCGGAGGAGAATGATGAAAAAATCAAGATATAAATACATATCATATCGTGTGGAGCTGCTGATAATTTTCATGTTTATATTTTCAGGCCTTACGATTTTATCCGGATTTGCACTAAGCGAAAAGAGCCTCAAAAGCATAGATTTGATGGTTCCGCTGATCTTGATATACATAAGCATGGGTTGTATGGCATATAAATTCATATACCTGCCATACAAGGAGACTAATAAAATTCTGCTTCTTTTCAGCAGCGGATATACATTGGAGGGCATATATAACCTTAAATATCACATAAGTCCGGAAATAGAGTTTACGATAGAAAAACAAAAGGAGTACCTTAACAACAAGGAGCTTATAACAGCGACCAAAAAGCAGGCTCAATATCTGGCGCTTCAAAACCAGATAAATCCTCATTTTCTATATAATACCCTTGAGGGGATAAGAAGTGAGGCCGTCGTCGCGGGAATGGATGATATAGCTGACATGACGGAAGCCCTGGCCACGTTCTTCAGGTACACCATATCAAATGTAGAAAATCTGGTTACACTCGAAGATGAACTTAAAAATATAGAGAACTATTATTTTATACAGCAGTTTCGTTTCGGGGAAAGAATAAACATGGATATGGAATATGACTGCGAATCAAAAGAGGCAATAAAAGGCCTGCATTTACCCAAGCTGATTCTTCAGCCAATAGTGGAGAATGCAATATTCCATGGAATAGAAAGAAAATTAGGAAGAGGGCAGATACGGATAAAACTCCAGCATACTGCAAGCAGGCTCATAATAACCATATCTGACAATGGAGCAGGCATAGAGGAATCTCGACTGAAAATAATCAATGAAAAATTAAGCACATGTTCACTTGAAAACGAAAACACCGAAAAAACGCAAAAGGGTGGAATAGCAATGACCAATGTAAACAACAGGATAAAGCTGCTTTTTGGTGAAGAGTATGGGATATACATATACAGCACCTTGAATGCAGGAACGGATGTAGAGATAACTCTGCCCAAAATACTTCAAAACAAAAGCTAAAAGGACAGGACGAAAATATGAAAAAAGAAATAGTCCGCATGGACAGGGTAACTCATATTGAAAGAGGAATAAAGCTCCTGGAAAACTTCAATATCCATATATTCGAAGGGGAGATAATGGGTCTTTTGTGCGTGAATCGAAACGGCCTGGAAGCATTTTTAAAAATACTGTGCCACAATATACAGGTACACTATGGATACATATTTTTCAATGAAGAGCTGGTAAACAACTACCAGCACAGTTCTATGAAAGAAAACAAGGTTTCAATAATAGAAAAGCAGAGCCATCTGGTGCAGGACCTTAGCGTAGCCGACAATATATTTGTCCTCAGGCGGGGATACGATAAGTACATAATAGACAATAAAGAACTTTCGAGGCAACTAAAACATTTTACCGAGGAAATAGCCGTAGATATAGAAGCAGACCAGATAGTAAGCAGACTTACAGAAATGCAGAAATTCATAGTGGAAATACTCAAAGCTGTGATATCAGGCTCACGGCTGATTGTCATAAGAGAGCTGAGCAGCTTCATAGGAAAGGCTGATATTTTGAAAATATATGAGATTATGAGATACTATACTTCCAGAGGTATCTCATTTTTGTATGTCTGCAATCATCATGAAGAAGCCTTTGAAATATGCAATCGCGCGGCGATGATGGAAAATGGAAAGATACTCAAAATCTTGGATCACAGGGAATTTGACGATAGAAACATAACCCCGTATTCTCTGGATTTTTCAAAACGCAACATATATCTGCCGGGAGAACTTAAAGCTTGCAGCCATGGAATACTGAAATTCAAGAATATTTCAACTGAAAATATTAAAAATATGAATCTCAGTATAGGTCAGGGAGAGTGCGTAGTGATTCTGGATACAGACAACACCGCCATCCAGGAAATACAGGAGCTGCTTAAAAAACCAGAATCAGCAATCAAAGGTGAAATAATGATAGATGGGACAGCTTTACGAAAGAACAGCAATATGACACAAAATCAGATTAAAATTATAGGCGAAGCTCCCTTGAAAAGCATGATATTTCCAGAATTGAGCTATATAGACAACTTATGCTTTCTTATGGATAAGAAAAAAGCCAACATATGGATGAAAAAGAAAATAAAAAAAAGTATACAAAGCGAATACTTCTCCATAATCGGTGAGGATATATTTGCACAGGACATAAGCGCTTTAGGAGCAAAATCGCTTTACAACATGGTGTATTACAGGATACATCTTTATTCTCCCAAGATAGCAGTCTGCATACAGCCTTTTTCCGGAGCCGATATGTACCTAAGGCATCACATCACGACACTTATGAGAGGGCTTCTCGAAAAGAAGATAACCGTAATAATACTGGCGCTTAACATATCAGATACCCTTTCCGTTGCGGACAGACTCGTAGTAATGAAAAGAGGCGAAATTCTTGAAGAATATGAAAGCAAGGATTTCTCATCATTCAAACAAAAATCTTAATGAGAAAAACCCTTATAGGCTGAAAAATAAATGCATATATAAGGAAAGCGGTATCTAAAAGCAATTCAGGATAATATAAACATCTAAAAATACCCCCCTTATATCAAAAGTAACCCCCCTTACAACGTGAAAGGCTGGATGATATACTCTAGATACAGGAAATAAGAAGAAAGCGGGTGTGTAAATTTGCAGGAATATATTGTTGAGCTGAAAAACATAAGCAAAACATTTCCAGGCGTTAAAGCATTGGATGATGTGTCCTTTAACTTAAAATCAGGAGAAGTACTGGCTCTTTTAGGAGAAAACGGGGCAGGAAAATCCACACTGATGAAAATATTAAGCGGAGTATACACCAGAGACAGCGGAGAGGCTGTAGTATTTGGCGAAAAAATACAAGATCTTACACCTAAAAAGGCGCAGGAAATTGGCATAGCCATAATACATCAGGAGCTTAATATGTGCGCCCATCTGAGCGTGGCAGAAAACATATTTTTAGGAAGAGAAATAATAAAAGCAGGAAGACTCGCAAGCAAAGAGATGAACGCTCAGGCGCAGATGATACTCGACAAGCTGAACATAGACATAGACCCAGAAACTATAGTAGGCAAACTGTCTGTTTCCAAGCAGCAGATGGTCGAAATCGCGAAAGCCCTTTCAACCAATGCCAGAATACTTATAATGGACGAACCGACCTCAGCCCTTACATCAAAAGAAATAGACGACCTTTTCATACTGATAAGAAAACTAAGGAGCGATGGCTGCGGCATAGTGTATATATCCCACAGGCTGGAAGAGCTGCAACACATAGTCGACAGAGTTACGATAATGAGAGACGGAAAATATATAACCACTTTGAAATTTTCGGATACGAGCATGTCGGAAATCATAGAGAACATGGTTGGAAGAGAGATAAAAGAGAAATTTCCAAGGGTAAACTGCGAGATAGGGGAAAAGATATTTGAAGTGAAAAACTTCAATGCAGGCAAACTGGTAAGAGATATAAATTTTGAACTTTATGCAGGCGAGATAGTAGGGATAGCGGGACTCATGGGTGCAGGACGAACCGAGCTTACGAGAGCAATCTTTGGAGTAGACCACAAGGAAAGCGGAGAAATCATTCTTGATGGCAGCCCCATAAACATACAAAATGCCATGGATGCGATAAAGCATGGAGTAGTGCTTGCGCCGGAAGACAGGAAAAAAGACGGCCTTTGCACTAAACTTAGCATACGAGAGAACATAGCCCTTCCAAACCTTGACATGCTGTGCAGCCGCCTGGGAGTGGTCAATCGAAAAAAAGAAAAAAGCATGGTGGAAAAATCGGTCGAAAATCTCAAGATAAGACTTGCTAATTCAGAGGTCGATGCCGGAAGTCTTTCCGGCGGAAATCAGCAAAAAGTAGTAGTAGCAAAATGGCTTGCCAGAGACTCGCGCGTCGTGATATTTGATGAACCGACAAGGGGCATAGACGTAGCGGCAAAGGTAGAGATATACAATCTTATGAACGAACTCAAGAAAAATGCAATAGGGGTACTGTTTGTATCCTCAGAAATGCCGGAAGTCATAGGAATAAGCGACAGAATACTTGTCATGTGTGATGGAAAAATAACAGGAGAATTGATGACGCAAGAAGCTACTCAGAGCAAGATACTCGAGTATGCAACAAAATTTGATAGCAAGTTTGAACAATAGGAGAAGCAGAATATGAAAAAACTGGATAATCAAAATCCCATGAAGAGAATGATGGCAATAAGAGGAATAGGACAGGTCATAACTGTAACCGTAGGACTTATAGTGCTTTGCATAGTATTTGGAATCTTAAACCCAACATTTTTTTCAAATAAAAACGTAGCAAATCTGCTTCGTCAGATAGCGCCGATACTTCTTATAGGAATAGGCCAATCCTACGTACTCATCACAGGGAACATAGACCTGTCGATAGGCTCTGTGGTGGGGATGAGCTGCATGATATCTGCCACATTGATGACAAAAGGAATGAATCCATGGATGGCAGTATTGGTGACCATGGTATGCTGCCTGGCAATAGGGCTTTTAAACGGTCAGCTCGTTGCCAAATGCCAGCTGCCGCCATTTATAGCGACCCTTGGAACCATGACAATAGCAAGAGGAATAGCGCAGATTGTAAACAATAACTATAACACGGATTCCATAGGAGACGCTGCCCAGGGATTCCGGGACTTCTTCTATTATGGGAAGACCCTCAACCTCTACAACACGATATGGATTGCCATGGCGCTCTGGTTTGTATTCAACTTCATACTTAGCAGGACAAAAACAGGAAGGCATATATATGCCGTGGGAAGCAATATAGAAGCATCAAGACTTTCAGGCGTGAACATAGTATCGGTAACAAACAAAGCCTATCTGGTAAGTGCATTTTGTTCATTCGTAGTCGGTCTTATAATATGCGCCACAAGTGGAATGGGTACCATGGATGCCGGAAATGCCTATGAAATGTATGCCGTTGCAGCATCGGTAATAGGAGGCGTGAGCACCCTTGGAGGCCAGGGAATTTTGATGGGGACGGTAATAGGAGCTTCAATCTGGGGAGTGCTTCAAAACGGACTTCAATTTGCAGGAGCCCCGGTAGCTATAAGAAATATTGTAATCGGAATAATCGTAGTAATATCAGTACTGCTTGACGTAGTAGTAAGAAATGGAAAGCTCAAGAAAAAGAAGGACACTGCAACCGAAGTCAAGGCATAAAGCCTTACTTATAAATGAATTGATATTTCAGGAGGGAAATGAAATGAAAAAAACTAAATTAACAGCACTGTTACTGTCAATGGTAATGGTAACAGGCCTGGCAGGATGCAGCCCAAAAGAAGAGGCACAAGCACCAGCAGAAGCAACAGCAGAGCAAAACGTATACTTAATCACTATGGATCAGATGGATCAGCACTGGGTTAATGTTGATGCAGGAGCCAAAAAAGCAGCAGAAGAGCTTGGAAACGTTAAATACACTTGGCTTGCACCAGATGTAAAAGACGATGCAAAGCAGATTGAATCAATAAACAATGCTGTAGCAGGTGGAGCGCAGGCTATAATGCTTGCAGCAAACGGACCGACAGCAGTAACAGCAGCACTTGAAGAAGCAGAAGCAGCAGGCGTTAAAATTGTATATGTAGACTCAGCGGCAGATTACCCAGCAGTTCAGACTCTTGCTACAGACAACGTAGCAGCAGGAACAACAGCGGGAAATGAAATGAAAAAAGCTTTTGAAGATGCGGGCGTAACAGAAGGTAAAATAGGCGTAATAAGTGTAAATGCAGCAACAGCATCAACAGTAGCAAGAGAAGAAGGATTCCGTATGGCATTTGAAGGAACAAGCTTTGAGATACTTGAGACTCAATACTGTGATGGCGATGCAGCAAGAGCAAAAGATATGGCAGCAAACTTCATAACACAGGGAGTAATAGGCCTGTTTGGAGCAAATGAAGGATCTACAGTTGGAATAGGAAATGCAATCCAGGAAGCAGGAGATTCTGTAATAGGCGTAGGCTTTGATAAATCAGATGCAATACTTAACCTTATAAAAAATGGAAATCTTCTTTGCACAATGGCGCAAAATCCAGATGTAATGGGTTACGAAGGACTTAAAACAGCAGTAGCGGCTATAAAAGGCGAAGAAATAACTACAGATTATGTTGACACAGGAGTATCTGTAATAAACAATGAAGCAATGTAGTATTTAAGCAAAAATAAAAATGGGCCTCCAAATCAGGAGCCCATTTTTTGATTGCATGAAAATCAAAGCACTAGAATTAAATTGAAGATATCGTTTATGACCTCGAAAGAATAGAACCCATCATATTTTTTCGCGATTGAAATTATGCTCTTTGTACCAAAGCCATGGCCGGGAATCGAACTTACGGGAACATCATCTACAAAACATACATCATCAAGGCATCGGTTGCTTATCTTTATAAACAGTCTGCCATTTATGATATTAGCGGCAATGGACAAGAACCGGTCTTGGGTGCAATGAATATTTCTGCAGGCATTTATAGCGTTTTCGATGGCGTTTGAAAAAACAACACAAATTTCCAGGTTGTCAATGTGGATATCTTCGGGGATATTCACTTTACTCGATACGGCTATATTTTCATCCCGGGCTTTTTGGATATATGAGGAAAGCATGGTGTTTACCATGTAGTTAGTGCAAAATGGTTCCAGGGAAAAATCTTTTATTCCATCTTGAATGCTGAAAATATAATCCCTGGCCTGCGCGGTAAATCCTTCTGAAATCAAGGCAGATATTGTTTCTAAAGAGGTGCTCATATTGCTGTTGAAAGTTTCAAAATCCAAGAGCTTTTGGTTTATGGAGGAAAATGACTTGTATTGAAAATCATTTTGCATAACAAGGGCCTCATTGCACTGCTTTGCATCAAAAAACTCAAAAGCATTGACAAAGTACATGTGTATGACGCTGTAGACGGTGAAGGCAAGGGCAAAAATCAAAATATTGATGTACACATAATCCATATTATAGCCTGGATTAAAGGGGGAGACATTAAAAATAAGCAAAATAACACTGAAGGAAAGCGGTATGATTACCAAAGTTGGCCAACCGCGATGAATACTTATAAGTATGTCAAAAAATGGTTTCCTGAAGAAATGCACAACATAAAGACAGATTAGAATAAATACACAGAACTGAACAAAAAAATACATGCTGTCATTACCGGAAACAAATATAAACAGGGACTTACAAAAAAGTATAAACATATTCAGCCAATAGACGGTAAAATACAAAAAAAGAAGCTTAAATCCATGTACCGAGGATACGGCTTTCTGAAACCAGAAAGCCGTAAAGGGTATGGTGAACAGCAGCAATTTATCGGTCACATCTACATCGAAGCGCATAATCAGAACCAAACTCAAGGCGAGGTTGAAGCAGGCGGAAATGAGAGCTATAAGGATTGATTTACGAAGAGTGTATTTAAGTGGAGTTACAAAAATCATGACAATATAAAAGTATATCAGGCCTGCAAACAGGGAGACAAGCAATAAAGAATAAGCCATAAGATCGGTCCGCCTTATCGTAAAATATTGGATATGAACAATTATGTATTAGAGTTATTAAGTTTACTCACCTAGCTTTTCGAGCACATCATCTATATATGCTGTGGCCTTATCGATATTATCGTTGCAAATCAAGGCGTAGAGTATGTGGAAGTGATGCCTCATGTCATGGCGGCACATCCTTAAAGAGGTTACCCTGTTGGAAATATCCATGTACTCCCTCCTTTGAAAATCTTTTTGGAGCTCAAGCATATGATTGTCCTTGATTAAGTGAAAGGTGCTCGAGACAGCTATAAAATAAAGATAGATTATATAATATATTGCAAAAAACAATATGAATAAAATGATATTCAGATTTATGTAACTGCTACTTTTGATGTTGTTACATGAAAAAATATTAAATTTTTGAAAAGCCATATTAAAAAGCAGGGGAAGTATGCAAAATGTGCTCCAATTTTGGTTGATATTGTTTAGAATACGAAAGATCGACTTTCGAAAAAGTTTAAGTATGATAAAAATAATTGAAAAGAACAGCAGAAACTGAATCAGCGTATAGACTATAAGCTTGTGTTCAAACTTAAAAGCTATCAGATTGCTTAAAAATGAGCCGAAATTATTGAATATGCAGACGGTCAGGAATATGAAAATAAATCTAAATCCACGTATGGAAGAAAGACAATAGTGGGTGAAGAATAAGGTCAATGTCGATGAAATCAAGAAGAAGTTGCATGCTTCATAGAAACCCAAAGCATCAATCATCTTAAAATTAACCATAAAATGAAGGGGAAGGACTATCAAAAGAACCGACAGCGTCTTTTTCGTGCTGTATTTAAGCGGAGTAAGCACAACCATAAGCATGCTGCAAAAAACCATATTTATGGCGATGTAGAATATATTTATAAAACCTATATTTGTATAGTCCATATCAAAACCATTCCTTTAAATCAGATTTTATTAATAGTATATCATACTTTTTTACAGTTTGTGAAAATAAAATCAAAAAATCTGAGGAGCAATTAGTTTGTGGTAGCAGTGGCTGGATGTATTTTCAGGAATTGACCAGATTATTTACAAAATCATTTACTGGCAAGCTTCGGATAACAGGGGGATAGTCGAATTGTTCTATATGACCTTTATCCATGACTATAACGCGATGACCAAGCCTGAGTGCCTCTCTGATATCGTGAGTTACGAACAGAATGGTTATTTTAAGCTGTTTTTGAATCTTGATGATTTCTTCCTGGAGTACTTTTCTTGTAATCTCATCGACTGCACCAAAAGGCTCGTCCATCAGCATTATCTTGGGTCTTGCAGCAAGGGCTCTTGCGATTCCAATTCTTTGTTTTTGACCGCCACTAAGCTCGTCGGGGTACCTTGAAAGGATGTCTTTATCAAGATCAACCATAGCTATGAGTTCCTCGACTCTCTTGGATACTTCGGCGTTTGGAGTCTTAAGAAGACGGGGCACATAGGCTATGTTTTCAAATATGTTCATGTGGGGAAACAGACCAATGCCCTGGATTACATAGCCAATCTGCCTGCGGAGCTTGTTTTGGTCAAGGTGGCTGATATCTTGATTGTTGACGAATATTTTCCCTTCATCAGGGGTAAGCAGGCCATTTACAAGCTTCAATAAGGTGGTTTTCCCGCAGCCTGAACTTCCGATGACGGTAACAAATTCGCCCTCGGGAATTTCTAAATTAAAATTTTCTAAAACCAGGTTATTATCATATTTTTTTGTTACATTTTCCAGTTTAATCATGGCGGCGTCCATTTCTTTTAATAAGCAAATTATCCAATCAGTCCTTTTGAAACAAGGAATTCCCTGGCAACGGTCTTCTCATCAGAATTTTCACTCTCAACAAGATAATTCATCTTTGCCATCTCATCTTCATCGATAAGATTATCCATAAGCATCAAGACTTCCCGGAGCTCGGGGTGCAACTTCAAGGTGCTTTGCCTTACAACCGTTCCGCAGTAGTAATTCTCGTAAAACTCTCTATCATCTTCAAGCACTCTTACATCGGAAATGCTAAGTTGGCCATCGGTTGTAAATATATTCATGGCATCAATCTGCTTCTTGTTTATGGCATCATACTTAAGACCGATATCCAGGTCCACGGTTTTTTTGAAGTTAAAACCATAGGCCTTTGCGAGGGAATTGTAACCGTCGTCTCTTTCAAAAAAATCATATTCAGCGCCAAATACCAGGTCTTTTGAAATTTCAGCAAGGTCAGAGTAAGATGAAATATCGTATTTTTCGGCAAGGTCATTGCGAAGTATGAGGCCGTAGGTATTGTTGAAGCCGTAGAGCCCAAGCCATTCAAGTTCAAAGTCATCCTGGTACTGCTTAACCAGCTCGCTATAGAGCAGCTGATCATCTGGAATATCCGTTTTTTTGAGGACATACAGCCATCCCGTGCCGGTATATTCAGGGTACAGGTCAAATTCACCGCTTATGATAGCAGGATGGATGTTGGCAGTTCCGCCGCCAATTCCTTTAGTAAGTTCGACGCTTAAGTCAGTCCTATCTTCAATAAGCATGCTTAGCATCTCGCCGAGTATAAATTGCTCGGTCATAGGCTTTGTAGCTATTTTTATTACGCTGTTGTCATTTTTTGTGGACATGGACATGAATCCGAGTACGGATATGGAAACAAGAGCGACAATGACAAGTGAGATAATTACAGTTGATCTTCCAATTCCTTTTTTCATTTCAATCTCCTTTCAAAATAAGTAAAATTATTTAGATACGTGGGAACTCCTGGACAAAGATTTTTCCGCCAAAGCAAAAATACTGTCTGAAATAATTGCAATTACCGCTATAAGGATACTTCCTGCAATCGTCAAAGTGGAATTGTTGGTAGTTATGCCACGGTATATGGCAACTCCGAGTCCTCCGGCGCCAATGAAGGAAGCTATGCCCGCAAGCGCAATGGTCATGACAACCATGCTTCTAAGACCTGTGAGAATGACTGGAATGGCCAGAGGCAATTTTATTTTATATAGAATTTCAAAGTCGGTACTCCCCATGCCCTTGGCGGCCTCAAGAATATCCCTGTCAATAGTACGAATGCCGGTATAGGTATTTCGAACCATGGGAAGGAGTGCGTATATGGTCAGTGCGATAATGGCGGTGGTATTTCCTATACCTGAAAACGGTATTAGAAAGCCTAACATTGAAATGGCGGGTATGGTATAAATGATGCTTGTAAATCCAAGAACGAATGGGGAGAGACGCTTCTTTTCGCTTATCAAAATGCCAAGAAACAGGCCTATGATTCCCGCAATTAATATGGATATGCAAGAGATGCCCAGATGTTCGATGATTAATTTTGTAAAAAATTCTCTTCTTTCAAATATAAGTTTTGCAACATCAGCTATCATTTAGATTTCAGCTCCTCCGTCAAATATGTAAGATAAATACTTAAGCTATTAGTATATATTACCCAAAAAAACAGGCTGTCACACCAAAAAAATAAGCAAGAAAAATAGAAAGGCCAGTTTTGCTAGTGACTAAATCCTATTTATTTGTTAATATTGAAGAAACCGATAATATGAAGGAGAATTAAAATGCCAAAAGTAGAATTGACGAATATGGTGATGATATTAGATAAGACTGCAAATAGAGTATTAGTCCAAGAGAGAGTAAAAGAGCCAAGGGGCATTGCATTTCCAGGCGGCCATGTCGAAAAAGGCGAGAGTTTTACCGAATCGGCTGTAAGAGAAATCAAGGAAGAAACTGGGCTGGACGTGAAAAATCTCAAATTATGCGGGGTAATTCACTGGTGCAATGAGGATAGCGACGAAAGATACCTGGCATTTTTGTATAAAACGAGCGACTACAAAGGTAAATTGATTGAGAGTTCAAAAGAAGGCAATGTGTTTTGGGTGGATATAGATAATTTAAATAAGATGGAGCTGTCGCATAACTTTGAAGAATGCCTTCCGATATTTCTTGTAGAAAACTACAATGAAGGTTTTGGGCTGTGGAATGAATCTCAGCAAAAATCTATGGCCTACAAATAATCAAAGAAGTATTTTTTAATGGCGGGGATGATTTCTTCGAAATAAATGCAATACATAGCTTGGTTCGGGCTTGACCAGTAAATACACAAAAAAGCTCTGCAAATCAAAATAAGGAACGGCTGCATCCACATTCAGTGGAAAACAGCCGTTCCTTGTTTAATATATTTTTAGTATCCGAATACAGATGATAAGCTTAAACCATAAGCTTGCATACATCATCTGCATATTCAACAGGATCTTCTATTGAAAGACCTTCGATAAGCAGAGCCTGATTGTAAAGCACTCTTGCAATTCTCTCGGCTTTTGACTTGTCGTTTTCAAAAGCTGTTTTAAGAGTCTCAAATACCTTATGAGAAGTATTTATTTCAAGCACTTTTTCAGCTTTTACGCCGCCACCGTCAGGCATCATGCTGAGCACTTTTTCCATCTCAATGGAAAGGTCACCTGAACTTGAAAGGCATACGGGATGAGTCTTAAGTCTCTTGGAAGCTTTTGCAGATTTAATCTTGCCTTCAAGGGTTTTAGCCACGAACTCGAAGATTTCTTTATTTTCATCAGGAGCAGTTTCTTCATTGTCCTCGTCCTCTTGCTTGTCATCAAGGTCAAGATCACCGCTGGAAATGGATTTGAATTCTTTTTCGCCATAAGTTGCAAGCACCTTTATTGCAAATTCATCGACCTCGTCAGTAAGGAAAATAACTTCATGGCCTTTGTCAGCAAACATTTCCAGTTGTGGAAGTTTTGAAATTTTATCTATATTTTCGCCAGTTGCGTAATATATGAATTTCTGGTCTTCACTCATTCTTTCAACATATTCCTTAAGTGTTACAAGTTTTTTCTCAGTTGAAGAGTAGAACATGATAAGGTCTTCGAGCACATCCTTGTTCATGCCGTATTCACTGTAAATACCGAATTTAAGCGTTCTTCCGAAGGCTTCGAAGAATTTAACGTAATTCTCGCGGTCATTTTTCTGCATTGAAAGAAGTTCTTTCTTTATCTTGTCCTTTATCTTCTTGGATATGAACTGAAGCTGTCTGTCATGCTGAAGAAGCTCTCTTGAGATATTAAGCGAAAGATCCTGAGAATCCACGACACCTTGTACGAATCCAAAATATTCAGGAAGAAGGTCAGGACATTTGTGCATTATCATTACATTGTTGGAATAAAGCTCGAGTCCTCTTTCAAAATCTTTTGAGTAGAAATCAAAGGGAGTTCTTCCAGGTATATAGAGTATAGAAGTGAAGCTGATGGCACCATCTACGCCGTAGTAAAGTGACTTAAGAGGCTTGTCGAAACCGAAATGCTTCTCAGTATAGAAGTTTTCATAGTCTTCCTGAGTTATTTCAGATTTATTCTTCTTCCAGAGTGGAACCATGCTGTTAAGCACCTCATCGCCCATTTTTACAGGATATTTTATAAAGTCGGAATATTTTTTTACAAGATTCCTTACTTTGTAATCATCAAGATATTGGTCGTAGTCTACATCGTCTGCATTTTGTTTTATTGTAAGGATGATTGTAGTACCTTCATGCTCTCTTTCACATTCTTCTATGTTATACCCCTCGGCTCCAGTTGAAGTCCATCTGAAGGCCTTTTCTTCGCCGGCTTTCCTGCTTATAACTGTCACATGGTCAGAAACCATGAATGCAGAATAGAAACCCACGCCGAACTGGCCTATTATGTCGATTTCTTCCTTGTTCTTGGAATCGCTGTCGGCCATCTGCTGCTTGAAGGCAAGCGAGCCGCTTTTTGCTATAGTTCCAAGATTTTCCTCCATGTCGCGCAGGTTCATTCCTATGCCAGTATCTTCTATTGTAAGGGTTCTGGCATCTTTATCCAGAGACAGCTTGATATAGAAGTCGTTTTTATCAAATGTTTTATTTTCATCGGTCAAAATTCTATAGTAGTTCTTGTCTATTGCATCGCTTGCATTTGAAATAAGTTCTCTAAGAAATATTTCCTTATGAGTATAGATCGAATTAATCATCATGTCCAAAAGTCTTTTGGACTCAGCCTGAAATTGTTTAGTTTCCATAAAAATATCTCCTTTTAATACATATTAATACATAAAATTTCAAATCCGGTTATTAGCACTCTTACAGGATGAGTGCTAATCTCTAAGTCAATTTTACCAAATACTGGGAAAAAGTCAATATGGAGGTTTTATTTTATGTACAAATATATGCGCAAAGAGAAAGAAGCTGCATTTTTGAAGGACAGCTTCTTCTTTAATATGACGTTTTGTTGGAATACACGCCTAATGGCTAATAAGGTTTTTCCCAAGAGCCACAGTCAGTTCACTGATGGATTCGCTCAGTTTATCCATCTTGGTTTCCAGACGCATAAGCACATAGATGCTTACGGCAATGGGAAATCCAAAATTGCTTATCTGAAAAATAAAATCTTCCATAAGAACCCTCCTTTGCATTTTGTTATTAAAATAGATAAATTATAAGATTAAATATACCTGTTATATGGGTAAAATAATACAAAGAAGGGGCAGATTGAAATTACAGGTGAATATCAGAAGGCGAGGATATATTATGAGTTTTTTAAAATCTTTAATGCGAGCGAGCGCTCCCAAGATTGCCCCAGAAAAAGTTCTGGAGGTTCTAAGAAATGACCCCACGGTGAAATTGATAGATGTCAGAACAAGGCATGAATTCGAACAGATGAAGATTCCTCAAAGCATCAATATCCCGATGGATCAGATAATTGGGTAACAAAACTGTTACAACAAATTTAAACAAAACTATACAAATCGTATAGAAGTATAGATTTATAACAGAAAGCCCTTCGTATCGTGGAATCGGTGCGAACTCGGTGTTAATTGCTTTTAACTCCTAAAGCCTTACGACCAAAGCGGAACTGGAAACGGTAGACGTAAGCGGTGCGAAAGCAGAAAAAACAGTAAGGATGGCATAAGCTGAAATAAAATCCAATTAGAGCCTATGAATGGATAATCGTGACACATAGGAAACGTTGGGCGCTAAGTGCTCATATAATGGATGTTTAGCAGGGAAAGCCCTAAGTCTTTCAGATATGGGAAACCTTCAACGACTATCCCCTTGAGGGGGAGTAAAACCACAAGCTAATGGTGGAAGAAAAATACCGCATCTCAAAGGAGATGAAGATATAGTCTGCGCTCATGTGAAAGCATGAGAGGTCTACTCGTGAGAGAAAGACTGCTGCAAGGGTTGCGCCCTACAGTGAACAAGAAAAATATATACAAATCTAAAAAAATAAGACAAGTTTCTCTAATAGTGAGTAAGATTGTTATTAACGAAAGAGAGGCGGTGCACATGGAATTAATATCCATTTGTAAATTTGTTAAATATGTTGGTGAAAGACAATGTTAACAGGAACAAAGATAAAGCTTAAACCAACAAAAGAACAGGAAGTTTTGTTTTGGAAGTCAGCCGGGGTAGCGAGATGGGCTTACAATTATTTTCTTTCAGAAAGTGAAAATCACTATAATGAATTTCTGAAAGGCAATAGAAATACAAAAACTATTAAAGAGAGCGAAGTCAGAAAGCACATTAATAACGTGCTAAAAAAGACTACTCATACATGGCTGAGTGAAGTTGGAAGCAATGTGATGAAGCAAGCTGTAAAAGATGCTGATACAGCTCGAAAAAGATGGTTTGATGGTATTTCGGGTAAGCCAGAATTTAAAAGCAAACACCGAAGTAAAATTAGTTTTTATGTAAACTACGAGAGTTTTAGTTCTGTAAAAGAAGGCTTTAGAGGGGAAAAAATCGGCATCGTAAAAACATTTGAGTCACTGCCAAAATTGCAAGATGGTAAGAAATATTCAAATCCACGCATTAGTTTCGACGGTAGAAGCTGGTTTGTGTCTGTTGGATATGAAAAAGAATTTGAACCACTTGAATTAACAGGTAAAATCCTTGGCATCGATGTTGGAATCAAAGAATTGGCTGTCTGCTCAGATGGTGAGGTTAAAAAGAATATCAATAAAACTCACACTGTAAAACAAACAGAGAAAAAGTTAAGACGGGAGCAACGAAAACTGAGCCGCAGACTTGAAGCCAATATTAAAAGTTACGATAAGAATAGAAAGCCCATCTACAAAATGCCTTTAAAGGATATGAAGAATATCCAAAAGCAAAATCAGACGATTCGTAATCTGTACAAAAGACTGAATGACATCAGAACGAACCATTTGCATCAATGTTCCAACGAGATTGTGAAAACCAAGCCTTCTCGAATTATAATGGAACACTTGAATGTGAAAGGCATGATGAAAAACAGACATTTATCAAAAGCTATAGCAGGACAAAAGCTATATGAATTCAAAAGACAAATCCAATATAAATGTGAAAAATATGGTATTGAATTTGTAGAAGCTGATAAATGGTTTCCATCATCAAAAACTTGTTCATGCTGCGGTCAAATTAAACCTGATTTAAAACTGAAAGACAGATTGTACATCTGTGAATGTGGTTTGAAAATAGACAGAGATTTGAATGCAAGCATCAACTTAGCAAATTATCAAATTCAAAGAGCTTAACTTAAAAATAAACTTTGAATGTGTACGCAACGATACTGCGGAATTTAAGCCTGTAGAGAGTCATAACAAGTGGAAGTAGCTTCGGCAAAACCAGACTCTTTGAAGCAGGAAGGTGAAAGACGAAATTTGAAAAATATAAGTCACACCACAGTATAAATGTCTACATTTTTATAGAAATGTAAATATTTTTCGTATCGGATAGAGGACAGGATTTCAGACAAGAACAGCAAAATAATTCTTTATAGCCAAAACGGAGGCCGATCGGCAAAGGCAGGAAGTGTGCTTATAGCCAAAGGCTACACAAATGTCAGAGATTTAGGCGGAATTGAAGACTGGCCTTATAATTTAAACTGATGATATGAATGAAAGATGTTGTGAGCAGAAAAAAGTGGTAGCTGAGCATGCGCTTTGAAAAAGTGTGTGCTCAGCTACTATTTTTAAGTTAAGGATTCTATGGATTAAACTGCATATTCTCTGTAGAACGCAGCTCAAATGGCTAAATGCAGGCAAGTATTTTATCTGTAATTTCGCTTGTAGAAAGAAATTCACTGCCGATGTCTGCGGTTCTATGACCAGCGTCAAGCACAGCTTCCACGGCGGCTTCTATTGCCTGGGCCTCATCGGGAAGGCTGAAGGAATATCTGAGCATCATCGCGACCGAAAGGATGGTAGCTATGGGATTGGCAATGCCTTGCCCTGCAATGTCAGGAGCCGAGCCGTGAATTGGCTCATACATCCCGAAACCGGATTCGTTGAGGCTGGCAGAAGGAAGCATACCTATGGAACCCGTAATCATGCTGGCTTCATCGGAAAGGATATCGCCAAACAGATTGCCGGTGACTATGACATCGAATTGAGATGGGTTTCTTATAAGCTGCATGGCGGCATTGTCCACGTACATATCGGAGTATTCCACCTCAGGATATTCTTTTTTAAGCTGGTGCATGGTTTCCCGCCAGACTCTCGAGGTTTCAAGGACGTTGGCCTTGTCGACGGAGCAGAGTTTTTTGGAGCGCTTCATCGCCAGCTCGAAGCCTCTTCGTCCTATGCGCTCAACTTCTTTCTGGCTGTAGCTCATTATGTCGTAGCCTACCTGACCTCCTTCAGAGTCGCGCCTTCCTTTGGTTCCAAAGTATACGTCTCCCGTGAGTTCTCTGACGATTACCATGTCAAATCCCCTGCCTATGAATTCGTATTTTATGGGGCAGGCGTCAGAAAGAGCGCCGTACATCCTGGCAGGTCTTATGTTTGCAAACAGATCCAGGTTCAATCTGAGGTCAAGAAGCGCATTTTCGGGTCTGTTGCCGCTTGGCATGGCATCCCATTTAGGCCCGCCGACGGCACCGAGCAGGACGCTGTCAGACCTCTTGCATATTTCCAGGGTCTCCGGTGGAAGAGTCTTTCCTGTGACATCTATGGCGCTGCCGCCGGCAAGGGCGTATTCCAGCTCAAACTGGTGAGCATATTTTTCCTCGATTTTTTTTATGACTCTCACGGCCTGGTCCACAATCTCAGGACCGACGCCATCTCCTTTTATTACCGCTATTTTAAATTTCATGATAGGCTCCTGTTATATTTTATAGTAATGCTGAACGAATATTCCTGAAAGCTATTTCAGCGAATTAAGGAGTCCGCCCCTGTCTATTATGTTCTGTATAAAGGATGGAAAGGGCAGAGACTGGTACTGCTTTGCTGAGGTAAGATTTTTGATTATACCTGTTTCGAAATCTACCTCCATGATGTCACCTTTTTGCGCAGCCTCGGCCGCTTCAGCACATTCGAGTATGGGAAGGCCGATGTTGATGGAATTTCTATAAAATATTCTGGCAAAGCTTGAGGCGATGACGCAGGATATTCCGCTTCCTTTTATTGCAATAGGTGCATGCTCTCTGGAAGAACCGCATCCGAAGTTTTTGGTGGCAACTATTATGTCGCCGTGTCTGACCTCAACTGGAAAATTGCTGTCGATGTCTTCCATGCAGTATTTCGCAAGCTCCTGCGGGTCTGAGGTGGTAAGGTGTCTAGCCGGGATGATTACATCGGTGTCCACATTCTCACCGTATTTGAATACATTTCCTTTTACTATCATATGTCCTCCTTATATAATATCCGCTGGATCGGTTATTTTGCCAGTTATTGCTGATGCCGCCGCTACGGCAGGGTTTGAAAGATAAACCTCAGAAGTTACATGTCCCATACGGCCTACAAAATTACGGTTTGTAGTAGCGATGGACTTTTCGCCATCGGCAAGTATGCCCATGTATCCGCCAAGGCATGGTCCGCAGGTAGGTGTTGAAACCACGGCGCCCGCTTCGATGAAAATTTCGATGAGACCCTCTCTGAGAGCCTGAAGATATATTGCCTGAGTAGCAGGTATGATTATGGTCCTGACTTTTTTGTTGACCTTTTTGCCTCTTAGGATTTCGGCGGCTGAGCGCATGTCCTCTATGCGTCCATTGGTACACGAACCTATTATGGACTGCTGGATATATACATCCCCGACCTCGTCTATGGGCTTGGTATTTTCAGGAAGATGGGGGAAGGCGATGGTAGGCCTTAATTCTGAAAGATTGATTTCAATAGTATCATCGTAAAATGCATCATTATCTGATTCGAAAACCGTGAAAGGCCTGTTTACCCTGCCGTTTACATATTCAAGGGTTTTTTCGTCAACTGGGAAGATGCCGTTTTTGGCTCCGGCCTCTATGGCCATGTTGCAAATTGAAAAACGGTCATCCATGGAAAGAGAAGCTACGCCCTCGCCAGTAAATTCCATGGACTTGTAAAGCGCGCCGTCCACGCCGATTTTGCCTATTATATGAAGGATTATATCTTTTCCGCAGACCCATTTGTTCAGCCTGCCGACAAGGTTGAAGCGTATGGCAGAAGGCACCTTGAACCAGGCCTTGCCAGTCGCCATTCCCGCTGCAAGGTCAGTGCTTCCGACTCCTGTGGAAAATGCGCCAAGGGCGCCATAGGTGCAGGTGTGGGAATCTGCCCCTATGATAAGCTCGCCGGGAGCCGTAAGGCCCTTTTCAGGAAGAAGAGCATGCTCGATGCCCATCTCTCCTACATCGAAGAAGTTAACGATTCCCTGTTCGCTGGAAAAATCACGGCATATCTTGCACTGCTGAGCCGATTTGATGTCCTTGTTGGGTACAAAGTGGTCCATCACAAGACATACTTTTTCTTTGTCAAAGACCTTTTCAAAACCGGCTTTTTTCATTTCCGCTATCGAAACCGGGCCTGTAATATCATTGGCAAGGGTAAGGTCGATGTCAGCCTCTATAAGCTGGCCGGCGATTACTTCGCCCAGCCCTGCATGGTGCGCAAGGATTTTTTGTGTCATGGTCATTCCCATATTATTTCTCCTGTCTTTTTATGGAAAGCAATCGAACCTGGGGCATAGCCTGAGTAAAGATTGCTGGGGATATATTTGTGAAAAATCCAAATTTGGATTAAGCTTAAAAGTGCTTTAGGCAATGTAGTGCTTGTTTATACCATTTATATAGGCCTTTATGCTGGCCTCGACAACGTCTGTGGATATTCCTCTGCCGGTTATTATATCTTCGCTTTCGTTGATTTTCATCTTAACTATCGCCTCGGCCTGGGCATCTTCGCCGTCGGTAAGAGCGTGAAGCGAGTAGTCCACAAGCTCTATGGAAAGTCCGGAAATCTTGTTTACCGCCTTGTAGGCAGCATTTACAGGGCCGTCGCCTATGGCAACTTTTTCAACGCTTCTGCCGTTAACCTTTATCTTAAGAACCGCAGTCGAGGTTATGTCGTTTCCAGTGTTTATTACAAAACGCTCCATTTCAAGCTTTTTGTCTTCGACTTCGGTGTCCTTGACGATTATCCCCTCTATATCCCGGTCTTTTATAAGCTTCTTCTTGTCCGCAAGAATCTTGAATTTCAAAAAAGCCTTTTCGATTTCTTCTTTTGAAAGATTGTAGCCAAGCTCGCTTATCCGCTCTTCAAAGGCGTGCTTGCCGGAGTGTTTTCCAAGGACCATGGTAGTCTTTGGAATTCCAACTGACTCCGGAGTCATTATTTCGTAGGTAGTCCTGTTTGCAAGCATTCCGTGCTGATGTATGCCTGATTCGTGAGCGAAGGCATTTGCTCCGACGATGGCCTTTGTAGGAGCTACGGGAACTCCGGTAATGGTCTGAATCAGGCGGCTTGCACGGTAGATGGCGGTAGTATCTATCCGGCTGTCTATGTTAAAAATGTCCTTCCTTGTCCTAAGCGCCATTATGACTTCTTCAAGAGACGTATTTCCGGCTCTTTCCCCTATGCCGTTCAAGGTGCATTCTATCTGGTCGGCTCCGGCCGATACGGCGGCAAGCGAGTTGGCAACCGCCATGCCAAGGTCATTGTGGCAATGGGTTGAAAGGACTACATTTTCAATGCCCCTTACATTGTTTTTTATATGTGAGATTATAGCGTACATTTCATTTGGTGTGATGTAGCCTACGGTATCTGGGATATTAAGGGTTGTAGCCCCGGCCTTTATTACTGCTTCAAAAATTCTGACCAGAAAATCAAGGTTGCTCCTGCAAGCGTCCTCAGCTGAAAATTCGATGTCGGATACATAGTTCTTTGCATAAGCTACCATAGAAACCGCTCTTTCAACCACTTCGTCAGGCGTCATCCTAAGCTTGTGCTCCATGTGAACCGGTGATGTTGCTATGAAGGTGTGAATCCTTGGAGATGCAGCATATTTAATTGCCTCATACGCCGCATCTATATCACCCTTTGCAGTTCTCGCAAGACTGCATATGCTTGAATCCTTGATTTCCTTCGAGATTGCCTTGATTGCCGCAAGGTCTCCAGGGGAGGCTATGGCAAATCCGGCTTCGATAACGTCTACTTTGAGGTGTTCCAGCTGCTTGGCAACCTCGATTTTTTCTCTGAGATTCATGCTGCACCCTGGTGATTGTTCGCCGTCTCTAAGTGTCGTGTCAAAAATTTTAATTGTTCTTTTCATTTTTTTTCCTCCTCCTGTAAATTGATTTTATTACGGTAATATTTAATTTTTTGAATAAAAAAAAGCCCATCATCCCTAAAAAAGGGACGAAAAGCTGTAGCTATCCGCGGTACCACCCAGATTCGGCATAAATGCCGCACTTGTAATCAGATACGAAGCCAAAAAAACTCGCCGTATATCCTGCCCCTGTAACGTGGGGATACGTTCCAACCTAAGCCTGAGACCTCAGCGGACGGTTCCTGGGGGAGCTTCATCGATTTACACTGCTGTCTCGCACCACCCGACAGCTCGCTGAAAGTTTCATCAACTACTTTACCCATTCATTACCTTTATTTTTTAACTTGTTGTTGATTATATATATATATCAAAACTTTGTCAACACCTTTATTTCAATTTTTCGAATATTTTAAATCAATAAAAAACAAGAAAACGATTATCTGTGCATTAAGAAGTAACTTGAAAATTAAAAAAGAAATTTCAGTAATGATTAAATTCGGCGCAGATATGAAGCAAAGATGTAAGACTTTGAAGTATAAAAGAACTTTGACTTTTAGAGTCAATAATAGTAATATGTTTCAGTAGGCGCAAGATAACAAGCATATATAAGCGCCGAAAACCACGGCATTTCAAATTTTAAAATTGGAAATGCTAACTTGCAGATATCTAAAAGGAAGCTTGACAAAAAAGAGGAAGAAAAACATGAAAAAACGAGTAATATCAATAATAACCGTACTTATATTAACCCTAAATTCCATGACCTTTATAGCCTTCGCGCAGCCAGACCTTAATATGGAGGGGAATTCGACGATTCTTCTCGAAACCAGGCTCCAACAGGTGATATACAAGGAAAATGAAGAAACAAGAAGGCTTCCAGCTTCAGTCACCAAAATAATGACCGTAGCCGTAGCCTTTGATAAGATAGAAGAAAAGGAAATTCCGCTTGAAACCTTCACAAGGATTTCCAAAAAAGCGGCCTCCACGAGCGGAGCCAGGATAGATCTCAAGGAAGGTGAGCTTATCAGCCTCGATTCGCTCCTGAGCGCCATAATTATAAACTCGGCAAACAACGCCAGCGTGGCCCTTTCAGAATATTTTGCAGGAAGCGAGGCCGAATTTGTAAAGCTTATGAACGAAAAGGCGGCGCAGATGGGGCTTGAAAATACACATTTCATATCATGCAACGGGCTTACCCTGAGCAGCGACCATTACAGTACAGCCGAGGACCTGAGCAAGATAGCGCTGGAACTCATAGACGAGGGCGATATATTCAGTTACTCCAGTCTCAAAAACAAGGACATAAACATATACCGCGATGGCAAAACAGATGCTGTAATAGCCGAAAAAGCGAGGATAGCCGCGGCAAGAAAAGCACAGGAATTGGCTGAAAAAAAAGCTGCTGAAGCAGCTAGACTGGCAAAGGCGCAAAAAGAAGCACAGGCCAAGGCCGGAGCAGAGACGCAGCTTCCAAAAGTTGAAACACCGGATAAGTCCAAGGAAGCGGTGAAACCAGAAGTCCAGCCGGAAAAACTGCCGGAGCCAATCAAACCGCCAGCGCCAAAAGAACTTGGAATATTAAAGACCATAACTCTTGAAAGCACCAACAAGCTTCTTCAGGTATATGACGGGGTAGACGGCATGAAGACAGGCTGGATGGGTCCCCAGTCAGGATACTGCTTTGTAGGAACCGCAGTAAGAGGAGACGTAAGACTTTTGACGGTAAGCCTCGGAGCGCAGGCAGAAGGCGGTAACTTCAGAGATACGGCTAAGATGCTTGACTATGGCTTCAAGGATTTCAGATACATCCAGCTCGAAGAAGCTGGCTACAAGGCAGGTAAACTAAAGGTGGCAGGAAGCTTCGTATCGGCAAAAGGAATCCTGGATGAAGATCTTGTCCTGTTTGGAAATCTAAATGAAGAGGACTACAGAACCGAGGCCGTATTCGAGGAGATGGAGCTTCCCGTTGAAAAAGGCCAGAAAATAGGAAACCTCAACGTATACGCAGCGGAAAAACTCGTATACCAGACAGACATCGTATCTAAAAATAATGTCAAGAAATCCGTTATTATTTCGATGATGGAGAGTATTAAGGGTTGGTTTTCGAAAGAGTAGACGTAATAGATGGAGATTAAGAGATTGTTAGAAAAACGAGCAAGTAGTTTCACTACAGATTATATAGATAGATTTGTAAAAAGAGAGAATATAAAGTGGCTTCGTTTTACAGCAATCCTTTCATCTAAAATTTAAAAATATTTATGAAAAACATTAGGAATTCATTTTTAGAAACACTATCATTCATGGATTCTGATTTCTTTCACTTTAATGCATATAAAAAACCTTTGAAATCAATTTATTTCAAAGGTTTTTTATATGCACAAATAGATAGTGGTTTATACAAGCTGATCTATGATTTTAGTGTTGATTTATTGATTTATTTTTAAAAATGTGATTAACTAGTGTTGAACAAGTAATTATATTTTTCTGAGCAAATAATTATGAAAAATATAATTATGATTGCAAAAAAAATTCTGATTAAAAATAGTGAAATTAGAAGATAAACCTAATAAAATATCTAAGATTAGACAATAAATTGTACGATGCTTAAATATTGTACATTTTTTTACATAGTATCAAATGTAGAGTGATTGTAATTTGTATTTGGAGGTTAATATGAAAAGTGGTATTGATAGTCAAGGGAAAAAAGTATATTATAACGATGCTATAGTAGAAAAGAGATATTTTTGCCCTTATTGTACAGAACGCTTAGTATTAAAAAGAGGTGAAAAAGCTTGCTTTGCACATAATCCAAAAAAAGAGAGAACTCCGTTAGAACGTACATGTCCTGAGTATCACGAAAATACAAGCTATAAAAAAATTGATAATGCTGCAGATGTTGTATATATTAACAATGGAGGGATTCCATTATATCTATGTGATGATGGAAATAAATTTGAACTTCGTGCATATTTTCCTAGTGTAAGTGAAATATGTACAAAGAGTTTAATCGAATCTAAAACAGAAGTAATTGTCAATAATAAAAAATGGTGTTACGTAGAAACTTTGAATTACTATCCTGTCTCTATTATTGAAAAATGGATTGATATTAAGGTTAAGCCGGACACAAAATTACAAGAGGTAAAAAGAAAATGGTTGTGGGGAATAAGAGGAATTAATATAGAAAAAGATATGTATCACGCAAACAATGAAGGTGGGTATCGTGTAGCAATAAATGCTAATATTTATGTTGGCAAAAAATATAGGATGATTTTTTCAAAAGATATACCAACGGTTTTGGGTATTGAATTTAAACGTTTAGGCGTAATAAGGCTTAAAGAATATGGAGAACAAAAGCAATTTTTTATATATGAAATATCAATAAAGCAATTTACAGAAGAATCGAGACAATTTATAGAAGGGAAAGGTTATTGTTTTGTTGAAAAACCAAGTAAGCTTATACCGGTATGGCCACCAGCTATTTCTCGAGGAAACGAGTTAATTTTTGATAAAGAAACCGCATGGTTTTATAATGCATCGAGTGTTAACAAGGAATATGTTAATGAAATGCAAGGTCGTACAATATCGAATACATTATCTAGGAATAAGATTTTTAAAATTTCAGGAATATCTATATATAGTGAGAAAGCTATTGTAGCAACCAATAAATTAGTTCAGGGACAAAAAATAGCAGGTGTTGGAGCAGAAATTAAATATATTTTAAAGTATAAAAAAATTTTTAATAACAAAAATATATTAGAACCCCAAATAATAATAAGCGATATTGAAGGACGGTTTATAGATTATACTCAATCTAATAATCCTATTCCTAAAGCCGGATATTTATCTATTAATTCTAATATTCCTATTATGGCAAAAGTAACAAAAGGAAGCTATTGTTTATATTCAAATAAGTATAGTTTAGAAGGAATATCTTATGGAAGCACAATAAATATTAATTGCAAAGGATTTGGGAATATATTTTATCAGTATAATAAAGTGTATACAGATGGTAAAAAAACAAATCAAGTCGATTGGAAATTACTATATAATAAACTTTACAAATGCAGAGGTGCAAAGGTTGCCCCTAATTATATGAATAAGCTATTACTGTACAAATTTAAAGATAAACTTAATAAAGAAAATAAACTTGTTTATAAAATTTTATATGGATGGATTCAAAAAGGGGAAATACCTATCGGTTCACAGAGGCTTTTAGATGAGATTAAGAAGGGGATATACAATGATTAAGTTGGAAAAATTGGATCAAGATGAAAAGAAACTAATGATAGAATTTTTACCTAAACACGTAGCAATTGAGTTTTTAAAGAAAAATAGTAAAAGATTTTCTAAGGAACTTGCAGGAACAAGATTAAATCAAAGTTCAAAATTATTGCAACAGAGGTTACCGGAGATTTTTTTGAAAGCAATTGAGCAAGAGGATAAGGTAATGATTTATTTTATCAAAAGAACTCTTGATGAAAAGTTGCATGAAATTAATCAATATATTGAGGCGAAGTTAGATATCTCGGGAAATATAAATGATATAATACAAATAAAACAAAAAGATGGTTACACAAAATTAGTGGATACTTTATTAGAAAAGATAGAGCCAAAATTTATTCTGTTATATTTAAATTTAAATGAAATTGAGCTTAAGGCAAGACAAAAGAAGTTAATTGAAAATACTATTGAAGAGGTTCTTTCATATAGAATAATAAAAGAACAAGTAAAGAAAGAAGAAAAATTAAAATTAGACGTCAAGTATAAAGAAGAGATTAACTTAATAGAAGAAAAATGGGAGAACTTATTAAAAATCGAGAAAGAAGAAAGGAAAGTTTTAAATTATCTACTTTCAGAAAAAAATGAGATTATTAAAGAAGCAGAACAAAAGCTTAATGAAAAAATTAAAGATACAGATAAACAACAAAGATATTATAACGATTTAAAAAAGAGGGTAGAGAAGTCGGAGTTAGAAAATCGAAAGATGAAGGAAAGGCTAAATGTTGACAAGAAAGTTTGGCAACAAAACTTAGAAAAAGAAATACAGCAGAACAAAGAATTACAAACAGTAAACAAAACAAAAGAATTAAATATTATATCTTTAGAGAATGAATTAAAAGAACGATATGAATCCTATAACGATAAATATAAAACTAGATGGGAAGAAGAACATAAAACCATACTGGAACAAGAAAGCTGTTTAATAGAAGAAACAAGCAGTCTTAATGACACTGTCACAATATTACGAAATGAAATTGCGGATTTAGAGGTTGAAAAGGAAAATAGTCAAGAAAAACTAGAACAATATAATAATGTAGTGACTAATTTTATTGATAATATTGATAAAGAAATTATTACAGAGGCGTTAAAATCATCAATTTTAAACATAAAAATGGATTCACAAATAAAAAATCAAGAAGTCGAATTGTATATTAGGAATCAAATTAAGGGTGAGGACGTATATATTTGTGAAAGTATAGATGATTGGAGTAACATATTAGCGGATAATTTAAAAAATATAGGTATTGGGAAGAATCGAAACGAATGGTCCGACTATATAGTGAGTATATTAACAGCCCAAATGATACCTCTTATTGTGGGATGTAAAACTAGAGAAATTGCGAAAGCCATAAGCTGTGCATATGCAGGGGAGACACCACTTATTATTACTTTGCCAGCTGGATATAATAATATCAATGAATTAATAGAAATTTACCATAAAAGCGATGCAAAAGTAATTTTAATAGAGGGATCAGTTGGGCAAATGAACGAAGCCATGATTTTGCCGCTCTTTAAAGAATATATTGAATCAAAAAAAAATAATAAACTTATAATAATTTCATGTGAAGATGATAATATGGCTAGGTTAGTGCCGCCGTATTTACTTGAATATATTGCACCGATTGAGATAATTGATATTAGGCCAATAGCAAAATATAAATATATTTACGCGGACAGCATAAATGTACTGCAATTACTTAGAAATAATGACGAATTGGAAATTGCGAGCAGCTATAACCAGTTAAAAAAATTGCTTAAAAACATTACGATTATTAATGCATATATTATTACAAGAGCTATAACTTTAGCACATTTGTGCAAATTTAGCGATATGCAAAATGCGTTAAGGTGTTTAAGCATATGCGATTTGGAGTTTATATTTAAAGATGAAGATGAAAAAGAAGCTATTGTAAACAATATAGACAGCTACAAAACTGATTTTAGCCAAGATTTAAAAAAAATTATAGTAGGTAAATAATATGAATGAATTGGTTTATCAAATAGCTAAAGATTTAGCAATATATAAGTGTGACAATGAAACCTATGAAAAGTTTGGTAATAGAGTGATATATTGTGCGTTAGTAGCATGGATAAAAGTTCAAATTTTAGGATCATCTTATACTGAAATCGAGCAAACTGAGAAAGATTATCCATATGTAAGTCAACGTTACATTAGTGAAGTAATGAGTCCTGTAATAGAGGGATTGCTTTATACAATACCACATTCAGAAGCTTGGACTAATATAAATGGTGAAAATTTGGACAAAAGAGATTTAGGAAAACATATACTAGAAAAACTTATTTTCTGCTATCAGATAAATTTGACTTGTAAAACACAATGGCTTACATCATCACCTGAACGGATAATATATTTTAAAAATAATGAGTTAATATTAGGTGGTACGGATTGGAATAGTAATATGAAGGGAGCCTATTCTGTTGGTTTAGGCGTATGGAGAAATAAGAAAAATAATCATGATTCTAATTATAGGGAAACATTTAATATACCTACATATAATTTAAAAGATTACTATAAATCATTACAAGAAAATGCATTATGGCAATTAACTAAATTGGAAGACGAAGACGAATATGAATATTTTAGTGGTGAAACGGGTCTTTGGCATAATAGAGCTTGGAGAAAGTTCAATAAGTCATATATTCTTGATGGTATTATATTAATTAGGAAATTTGATAAGAAATATAATTATATTTTACTATGTTATATGGATGATGAGTTTTTTACAGCAAAGCTAGATGAATGGTATTACAATGAAAAGGAAATTAGCAGAATTATGTATTTGTTAGAGTATCATCGAGACAAGCCTGCTCAATTTAAAGCAAAGAAAAATGGAGAAATGATAGAGTTATATTGCCATAGCATATTACCTGATGCTGAAAATAGAATACTGTTAATGGCCTCTTGGCCTAAAAAAACATATAATAATCTTTATTTAAGAGAAATTCCTATCGCTATATGGGGTGATATAGAAGATGTTCTAAGCGGATTAGGTATTAACGTGATATTTGAATAAACATAAGGGGAAAATAGTGAATGAATTAGGAATTAGGAAAACACATGAAAAACTAAAAAATAGACTTGCTAATTATATTAAAGCACAATATTTTGCTGAAAATGATTTATTATTAGAAGCTACAAAGTCAATGCTAAGCCAAGAGGGTATATTGTTTCAAGAACCATTTATTGAAGCAACGCAGAACTATAAAATTCAAAAAAATTGGTTTGAAAGTAAGCATTTAGGAGATGATATAAAAAAATATTTAGATTACTTAATAAAGAATGATTTAGGTGTTTTTAATGAACCATTCTTGCATCAAGTTAAATCATTGGAAGCCTATTACCAAGGGAAAGACCTATTGGTTACAACTGGAACGGGTTCAGGAAAAACTGAATGTTTTCTATGGCCGATTTTAACCGAAATGGTGAGGCAAGTATCGAATAGCGCTGATGACTGGAACCAAGAGGGTGTAAGAGCTCTTATTTTATACCCTATGAATGCTTTAGTGTCTGATCAATTAGGTAGAATCCGAAACATAATCGGAAAAGAAGATGATGCTTATATGAAACTTATGAAACAAGAAAGCAATAAAGATATTAGAAGGTTGCGTTTTGGTATGTATACAGGGCGTACGCCTTATCCAGGTGAAGAAAGTAAGGTTAAAAATAAAAATCTAGCAAAGTTATTAGATAAAACATACTTAAGTTATAAACATGAAAAATCAAAAAAAGAAGTATATGAAAAGCTAAAGGAAATAGGGAGAATACCATCTAAAGACTTGGAGTCATTTACTTCTAAATTGAATAAAGGCAATCAAGTTACTGGTGAAAATGATTCAGAATTATTAACACGAACTGAAATGCAAAAAATATGCCCTGACATTCTTATTACGAACTATAGTATGCTTGAGCACATTCTTATGAGGCCTATTGAACAATGCCTTTGGGAAAAGACAAGGAAATGGCTGAAAACCTCAGTCAAAAATAAATTTATGTTAATCATAGATGAGGCACATATGTATAGAGGCGCTGCAGGAGGGGAAGTTTCACTACTAATAAGAAGACTGATGGATAAATTAGAAATTAGCAGAGATCGTATAACTTGTATTTTAACTAGCGCTAGTGTGCCTACGGAAAAAGGAAAAGAATTATTAGAATTTGCGTGTGGCTTAACCGGAGAAAATATAGATAACCATAATTTTGAAATTATCAAAGGAGAGCAAACTCCTTTATTTATGCATAAAAAGGGAAATAAAGAAGATGTGAGATGCCTTTTGCAACTGGACTATGATAAGTTACAAAGTGGAGAAACGGAAATAGAAGGTCAATTGGAATTACTTGCACAACTGTTTGGTTGGGGAGAAGTGTCCTGTACTTATAGTTACTGGCTTTATGAAAAATTATCGCAGTATCCACCTATGTTAGAATTAATTAAAATATGCAGTGGAAAAGGTGTTGCATTTAAAGAAATTGCAAACCATGTTTTTGAAGGTGTATCCCAAAAATATGCAGAAGCAGCAACCGAAATTCTTTTAGTGTTAGGAACTTTATCTCGTTCTAAAGACGGAAAAGTGCTACTTCCAGCTAGAGTACATCTATTATTTAGAGGGCTAAATGGTATATATGCATGTTTAAATCCTAACTGTAAAGGTAACCATGAAGTTATGGGAATAAAAATTGGTCATATCGATCAAGCTCCTAGTTTTACATGTTCTAAATGTGGAAGTCGAGTTTTTGAACTTATTGGAGATAGGCGATGTGGTACATTATTTATTCGTGCGTTTGAAGGTAGTCAAAGTAGTGGAGATAATACATTTTTGTGGCAAGATAACAGTAAATTTATTGATACTCCAAGGGAAATACATTTATGGATAGCCCCAGAAGGTAGAATAGATATTTTTAAAGAGGGCGTGAAAAAAAGTAAGGCAAAAGAAGAATCGATATTTGGATATATTAATAGCCAAACGGGAATTCTATATGAGGGCGAAGAATTTTCTGGTAATGAAGAATTTATTAGGGTATTGATACCAAAATCATATGATAAAGAAAAAAAAATATATAGCTTTAAAACATGCCCAAATTGTGGAAGAGAAAAGAACAAGCCAACACCATTTAAGGTAAGAGGAAACGAGCCTTTTGCTAACTTAGTTACTGAACAGTTATCTGGACAAGCAATTAAGGATAGTCGTTTGAAAAATGAAGGTAAAAAAGTGCTTGTATTTTCAGATAGCAGACAACGAGCAGCTACATTGGCAAGGGACTTGACGATAGCAGCAGATGGAGATGTTGGTAGGCAAGCTATATTTATGGCCCAAAAAAAATTGGACTTACGATATGGAGAGGATCAAAAATCTATTGATATACTTTACTATGCATTTCTTAAAATTGTTGAAGATAATAAAATTTCTTTTTTCTATGGAGATGAAAAGAAAAATTTTAATGAGCAGTTAAGGCGTTATAAGGAAATGTATGGCGGTAATAATAGGTTAAATTACGATAAGATGGAAAACAGACTAGGAATTCCACCGAAGATGTTTTACCAACTTCTTTTAAAAAATATAAGTGATAGCTATCGTTCGTTTAATAATCTCTGCTTAGGTCAAGTTATTCTTTTGGAACAAGGCGAAGATGCAGAAGAATTAGAAAGTGTTATTTTAGAAAATGTTAAAATTAGTACGGGATTAAGCGTAGAAACTATTAGGAATATATATAATACATGGATACAGAATATTTTAGTTAAGGATATAGCTATTTTCCCGTCTATATCGGATGATGTAAGAAACAGTATTTTATCCTTTGATAAGGGAGACTTAGGCATTTGTGAAAAAAATAATTTACCAAAATACTTAATTAAAATATTGAAAGCAAATGAAATAAATGAAGAGCAGATAGAAAACTTAAGAAAAATGTTTATGTTTCTACTTACTGATATATGCAAAAACAGTGATACAACTCATAATAATAGATATTTATTACCAGGTAATTTAACACTCAAAACAAATGAAAATGGGACGTGGTATAGATGTAATAGGTGTGCAGGTACATCTATGTTTACTTTATTCGGGAGTTGTATCTATTGCGGCAGTAAAAATTATTTATCACAAGTATCGAATAAAGACTTAGAAAGATGCCATTTTTGGAGAGAGCCAGTAATAAAAGCAATACAAGGCGAAACAATTAGAAATTATGTGACTGATGAGCATACTGCACAGTTGTCACATAAAGATAAAATGAATGATATTTGGGCAACTACAGAAGAATATGAAATGCGATTTAGAGACATTGTAACGGAAGAAAATAGTGAGCCAATTGATATTTTAAGTTGTACAACTACTATGGAAGTGGGGATTGATATTGGTTCATTAACTGCGGTAGGATTAAGAAATATACCACCTATGAGAGAAAACTATCAACAACGTGCTGGTCGTGCAGGAAGGAAAGGCGCAGCAGTTTCTACTATTGTAACATATACAGAAAATGGACCACATGATGCATGGTATTTCAACCATCCGCAAGAAATTATTTCAGGGGAACCTAGGACACCTTGGATTGATTACACTAATCAAAAATTGATTAAAAGGCATTTGAATTTGATTTTTTTACAGGAATTTTTTGCACCAGATGCGATGAGTATGCAAGATATAGACGTTATCAGTTTTTTTTCAGAAGGTCCAAAATTAAATTATCTAAATTTTGTTAGGTGGTTGAAAAACAAATTACCGTTACCACAGGAAAGAATAAACACACTTATACCCAATGAAGTTACTATTAATTGGGATCAGTATGAGGAAGATACAACAATTGATCTTAAAAAAATACAAGAAAAAGTTAATGAAAACCCAATTATTTATAAGGCAAAACAAAAAAGCACAGAAAGCCATGGAGCAGAGGTACATCGTTCATTAATGGACGTACTACTTACAGAAGGTTTTTTGCCGACATATTCTTTTCCAAAAAATATTGTACATTTTTGGATTGAAGATGAATATGGAAATATAGTTGAAAGTCCTGAAAGAAGTATTGATATCGCTCTTAGCGAATACGCACCTGGCCGTATGCTTGTAGTTAATAAAAAATCATATATTTCGGGTGGACTATATGATCATTATACAAAATATGATAATGATTATGCATATAAAGCTGCAGTGCCATGGCTAATTATGAATGAGTACCGAAAAAATATTTACTGTTGTGAAAATAATAATTGTGGATGGTTCGGTCTAGATAGTAAAATAGAGAAATGTCCACTATGCAAAAGTTCTTTAAAAAAAGATATTTTGGTTAAGCCTTGGGGATTTGTAGCAAGAGAAGGAAGAAGTATACCAGAAGTAAGAGCTAGCCAAGAGTACTCTATTACCAGTACACCATCATACGCATCTGTTTATAATGATACAAATCAGATGAAATTTATATCACCTACTGGACTGATTCGGATAGAGAATAGAGAAGACCAAGAATTAATTTTGATTAACAAAGGTCCTCGTAGTGAAGGTTTCGATTTATGTAATAAGTGCGGTGCTATTGACCCTGGAGTAAATTTGGAAATAGATAAGAAAGGAAGAAAAAGGCCTTATCGAGTTCCTTATAAAGGTGGTAAAGACACACAATTATGTTCACATACAAGAGAAAATATTTTTTTAGGTCATGAGATATTAACTGATATGCTAGTTTTAGAATTAAAATTAGAGAAACAATATATTGATGTGGATAAAGATAAATTAAATATATGGATAATACCGGCAGTAACATCTTTATCGGAGGTATTAGTACTATCAGCGAGTAAGGTACTGGATATTGAATTTAGTGATTTGAAATCGGGGTATCGTTTACGTTATGATAAAGATATCATCTATGTAGATATATATTTATATGATAGTTTATCTAGTGGAGCTGGTTACTCAAATCGCGTAGCTGTGTTAATAGAAACCGTAATGAATGAAGCTGAAGAGCGACTAGCTAGTTGTGGATGTGAAACATCATGTCCTAGTTGCTTACAACATTTTTGGAATCAAACTGTTAGAGAAAGCTTAGATCGCAGAGCTGCTTTGCAACTATTGAATTGGGTAAGAAAAGGTAGGTTAGATATAAAAATTAGCCAAGAAGAAGAACTTGGTTATATAAATGTACTTAAGAAAATAGTAATGGTACAAGAAAATAAAGGGGATATTATAAAAAGAGAAAATGATTATTGGATAAAAATCAGAGGCATTGAGAAACAAATTAAAATATACCCAGCAATGTGCAGCTTAAACCAAATAGATAAAGATAATGAATCTATTTTAATACCGGATAGATTATTTAAGGTAGCTATTGCAGATGTTTGGAAAATAGTGGAAAATCACATGTTTTAAAGTTATTCACAATAAAAATATTAATTAAAAAACAATACCAATGACCAGTTTAAAAATGAAAAAAAGTATACGTATGTATGCCATTGAATTTGAAAGGAGAAGCAATCGTGAGTCAATTTGTGCACATAGTTTTTGGAGATTCGGCGGCGGGAACATTGAGATACTTTTTTAAAAGTAATCAAAATGAATTCAAGGGTCAAATAATAAATTTCATAGAAGAGCTTTCCGTGGGTCCTATAAATGGAATCGATACTGATGCGGGATTTAAAAAGAGGATACAGTGGTTTAAAGAAATGCTGAAAGCAGTCTCAGTGTATGACTATTTTGAAGATGTTGAGAAAATGTTTGTTGATACCTATGACAGTATAAAAAACCTTGACCCGGCTTCAAAAGTTGTGATATGGCATGGAGCGAACGCTGACAATCAGATAGCCCTAAGGTGTCTGGCGCAGATGCTCAAGAACGAAGAATTATATGAAGTGAATGTGTCGGAGTCATATATAGAAGACTCCAGAAACAACCTCTATAGTCCAAGGTCTCTTGCTGAGTGCGCTCCTGAGAAAATAGAGAAGCTTCTTCCAACTATGAAAAAATTGGAAAATGAAAAACGTAATAATTTAAAAACGGACTGGGCGCTTCTTGCAGCATCCAAAGAGGAGCTGAGAATTCTAGTAGATGGCATCGTTGTTGGAGTGGATGAAAGCTACTATGATGATGAAATTTTGTCGAACTGCACTCCTGATTTCAGGAAAGCAGCGAGGGTTATAGGCGATACAATGGGAAGATCAGAACAGCTTGTATCTGACACCTATATCGACTACAGGGTAAGGAAACTTATCGAAATAGGAAAGCTTGAATACCGAGGAAAACTCGAATCCATGAGAGACTTCGAGATAAGGGCA
>JBATTG010000232.1:0-4822 GCA_049670425.1 Proteocatella sp. | reverse complement strand
AATCACTTTAAGCCGTTTGAACATACCATTATGTTCCTTTTATTTTATCCTACCCCACAAATAGTGTCTAATAGAAATGTTCTATGCACACTATAGTTTTTTTCTATCTAATCATCTCCAGCTTATGCTAATATGGCGGCAAACTGACAATAGTTCAAAGTTAAAAAAATATGCCCACCCTGCGATAGAGGTTTAATTAACCGCCTACCATAAGGAGAGCATATCAGTTCTGAGATTGCCGATGTACTGATTGAATTACATTTCATTCGTTTTATTCAGTTATGAATCAGACTACTTATTGATCAATCCAGCTTCAATTAATAGATTCTGTATCGACTCTGCCGCTTCTGCATGAGTAAAGGTTCCTTTTGGTTCAATTTTATCTTTTGTTCTTCCTTTAAACACATCTGCACCAAGTGTTTTTTCTACTGATTCGTATGCCCATGGTGCTACTTCAGTCTTATCTTTATAGGCTAAAATACGATTTGTATCCACTTTTGTAAAACTTACAATTTCCATGGCTCTGGCATACATCGCCATGGCTTCTTCTCTTGTGATTGTATTGTCCGGTTTAAAAGTTTCACCAGGATATCCATGAATAATCCCATATTCGCTTGCAATGGCAATGCTTGTAAATGAAGGATGACTGCTGTCAATATCTGAAAACAGATTCTGATTTTCTGACAACTTAGCCCCTTCTCTATACAGTCCAAGGGCTCTGACAATATAATCTGCAAATTCTTCTCTGTTGATAGCCGTATCTGGCTTAAAGTCTTCTGTATTCAAGACAACCATTCTTGATGCCATATTATTTACCGCTTTTTCTGACCAATGACCTGTAATGGCATCTACTTTTACAGGATTATAAATTATAGAATAAGTTGAATTGGTCAACGAGTTTAGTTTTGCATAATATTTCCCATTTTTCTCGAAAATCATTGTTGGAACGTGAGAATAGGAGCCATCTGAGTTAAATACAATTCCTGTTGTAATCATGCTTGAACCCACACCTTCAGGAATTTCTATAATTCTCTCTACATAGTTGCTGAATCTGTTGACACGTTCTTCCCTAGTCTTACCATCTTCAGTTATCTTGGCAAATATTTCAAATTCTACTGGTGATACAATCAGTTGAGCCCCATGTTCCTTAATTGCTTCTTCCATTTTTTTAATTACAGAAGGATCAACTTTATTGATTTTCACCTCTATATCGATATCGCTTAATTCATTGGCGTTTACATTCAGCGCCTTAGCTATCGTATCGATTTTGATTTCTTTCGCAGAAATTATATATTCAACATTTTCCTTTTTAACAGACAGGCTGAAATCACTATCTTCCATTTTCTTGACGATATCACCTGTAAGAGTTACTGCCAATGCATCTCCACCATTTTCTGCTGCAGATACCTCGACGATGTTATTTTTTAATGATGTTGGGTTCTTCTGTGCTGCTTTTATAATTTCGTTGATCTTTGCATCAACCATCTTCTTGTTTATTACAATATTAGTTCCCTGTTTCGTCTGTGTTTCAGTGCCCGCATTTAGTTTTTCACCATTGACATTAACAATTGCCCCTTTTTCAGGTTCTGTAGATATCACTGATGAATTCTCACTTCTTCTAGATGACTTTGCCTTGTATGCAAGTACTGTAACTTCCGCTGTTGTTCCTGCACTGTATCCTGTCTTAGCCTTGAATCGTACTGCATAAGTTCCTGCCGCTACTGTCGTCTCCGTAGCTGCACATGTTGCATACAAGCTATCATCAGCTGATGCCAACTTGTATTCCATTGCTTCTGTTGTTCCTGTTATTTTTCCATCTGCCGTTGCTGATTCCGGGATGACTGCAAGTCCAGATGGAGCTGCCTGGTCTAAGTCTTCTACTACTTCTCCCGCAGGTGGTGGTGCGTCCGGATCTTTTCCAATTGGAGCAAATTCCTCGCCGTTTAACAGCGTTGTTCCGGGTACTTTATCCAAAAATAGCCAAGGGTTTAATTGAGTATCATCTAAATTAAAAACAGCAAAACCAATTCTATATTTACCTGCTACATTGGCCTTTAATGCCACCGTTTGCCATCCAGTCGCACCATATGAGCCTGTCGAGTAATTCCCTGTACCCGGAACTGTCGCACCAAGTATGGATACATCCGTTCTGACACCATAAATCAACGGCATGCTGGATGCATCATCCAGATTCACAAAAGATACTAAGGAGCCATCGTTATAGGGAATATGATCCGTAGAAACATACTGCCATGCCATTGAATACGATTCATCTTTTTCTAAATCAAGGTCAGCATAAAGGTATGCCACATTTGTAATCTTAGGAAATTTACCTGTTAAATAACTGTCTCCCTCATCAGAGAACTGAAGCATGCCCTTAACATCATTGTAGCTTGTATTCCCCAATGGCCTTAATGCAAGCATTTTATTTGAATCAGGTCCAATTTTCCAATTAAACGTCTCTTTTGTCTGATTATTTGTGCTACTTATCTCTTTCTCCTCATCAACAATCAGACCATCAATAACAGTTGCATTTGATAATCCGGATTCAAAGGAATTATCAAATAATTCCACTGAGCCAGTTGTGGTGACTGTATTATATAATTCCACTGAGCCAGTTGTAGTAACTGTATCATATAATTCAACTGAGCCGGTTGTAGTAACTGGGCTGTATGGTGTAGCTGAATCTCCCTGGTCTGAAAAAACAGCTGCTCCAGAATCAGGTGTTTCTGCATATGCCAAAGGTTGAATTCCAACTCCCATTGATAAAACCATCGCAAAAATAAGCATTATGCTGGTCAATTTCTTTTTCTTCATTTTGTAACCTCCATTTTCACTTTCAAATTCCAGACTGTTTCCACTTATAATCTTTAGTAATATCACTTAGTATCTGTATTTTGAAGCCTCGCTTCAATATAATTGAATTATAACAATCAATAAATCAAAACTAAAGATTCTTACTATTAAATGATAACATAAACATGCAAAAATACAATATGAATATTTGCTCCCATTTTCTTTAGTGTGGTTTTTCTTTTACGGTCATTGATTATTGTGCTTATTGCCATTAATTTCCAGTTGTAGTAAACTTGAATTAGCACAACTACAATTTTGCAAGTTTACGCTTTTAAATTAAGAGGATAATCATGAATAATATACTGGAAACTAAAAATCTGAGCTTTAAATCAATATTGAAATATCCCGACATAACCGTCCCATCTGGCAGGGCCACCTTCATAACCGGTCAGAGCGGAGGTGGAAAATCCACGCTTCTCAAACTTTTCAACTCCATGCTGAGTCCCAGCAACGGCGAAATATTCTATGATGGCCAAAACATAGCCACGCTTGATACTATAAGTCTGAGGCAGAAGGTTCTGCTGATTGGACAGGGTGTGTTTCTCTTTGACAATACTATAAGAGATAATTTTCTGCAATTCTACGACTGCAGAGAACTGCCGCCTCCTTCCGACGAAAAAATAAGAGAATTTCTTGCTACATGCTGCGCCCCATTTTCACTTGACGCCCACTGCACTAACATGTCCGGCGGCGAACGTCAAAGGATTTATATGGCCATCTACATCTCCTTCATGCCAGAGGTCCTTATGCTGGATGAACCCACCTCCGCTCTTGATAACGAAAACAGTTACCAGGTGATGAAGAGCATCGTTGAACTTTGTCATGATAACGGCATTACCCTGATTGTCGTCAGTCATGACCAAAAACTTACGGATATGTTTTCCGAAAATACTATTGAAATTAAAAGGGAGGAAATTTAAATGCAAGGTATTGTAAAACTAAGCATATTTCAGTTCAGCCTCATATATCTGCTACTTCTGCTTGTAATAGCTATAATGAAGAAATCAAAAATAGAAAAAACTAAGCTTCTTATAACCGCGAGCATCAGGATGACCGTTCAGCTTATACTCGCCGGACTGATACTTACCTATATCTTTGAGAATCCTCATCCCATTTTTACCGCAACCTACCTGGCCTTCATGATAATATTTTCGATAAGAAGGGTTCTGTCAAAGTACCCTGATATAAATCAAAGCTTCAAAATCGCAGTGTCCATGTCACTTGCTCTTACCGGGCTTTTCGTACTTGCCTTCTTCGTCATGGTTGTTGTCGGCAAAGGATTCTTCGTTCCTCAGTATACAATCCCGCTTGCCGGAATGATTATCGGAAATGCCATGACAGGGGTAACCCTTGCTTTGAAAAAATTTACCGATGATGTGAGAAGCCACCGAAACAAGATAGAGGCTCTTTTAAACCTTGGCGTAACTCCCAAGAAAATTCTTATTCCCTATGTAAATACAGCCCTTGAAACTGCGCTGCTTCCTACCATGAACTCTATGCTTGGAATGGGAATAATATCGCTTCCTGGAATGATGACCGGCCAGATTCTCTCTGGAACCCTTCCGACAACAGCGATTATGTATCAGATAGCCATAATGATTGCCATATGCACATCAGTGTGTCTCACGGTCTTTTCTTCGCTTCATTTTGGATACAAGACCCTTTACAACGACAAGAATCAAATTTCATTTGAAATTTAACCTTGATTTTAACCTTCTTGCTTACCCTAAATCAGCGTTTGTCCAAAACTTCATATCTGAATTTTAAACGGACATTATCATAAATGAATCATAAAATGCAAAATTTCTGATTTCAAATTCTTGACTTTTGAACGCTATACTGTTATAATAAATCTTAGCCTAGCAGGCCTTTGCAACAGGAATCGGTGAACCGTGTCAGGATCGGAAGATAGCAGCACTAAGCCGAGCCCCCTGTGTGCCGAAGTAACTTGCTGGGCTATCTATTT
>JBATTG010000231.1:0-6384 GCA_049670425.1 Proteocatella sp. | reverse complement strand
TCCAAGCTGCAGCCCATTCTCATCGATAAGTCTAACTTCCTTATCGCGGATTTGCTCATTAAGTTGTTGTTCTTTAATGATTGTTCACCTCCAAATTTTTATATGCTCAGCTTTTACCATTGATTTTATTATTAAAAAAGGCGGATAGCTTGTATACTATCCGCCCAAAATTATAATCTAAAATTACTGAATAATCTTATCTTAATTCTGAATACCCTATACGCACTTGGCAATAAGGTGAGAAGCGGTCTTCTACTTAATCACAATGCTTATTATACATATCTTTTTTCAATCTGTCAACCCATATCTTTAAAACAGTTTCTTGCCTCTGTAGTAATAGCCATATGCTTTTTCAAAATCCTGATCAGAAAATATCTTATGAGCTACAAGATTTTCTTCCGGCACATCTGCCAGCACTACCTTCGCCCCTCTTGACAATCCCTTGCACAGCATCCCTTTCAAAAGCTTTTTACCATAATCCAAGTTTCGATATTTCGGTGAAACAAAGAGGTCATTTATTATCATATATTCATCAATAAACGTAACAAACCCCATGGCAATAACTCTGTCTCTGTCTACAATAGCAAAGAACATGTTATCAAGCATATTGTTTTGAATATTATTTTCAAAAAAACTTATCTGGTTGGCATGCATGTCCGTAAGGTATTGATAATCGCTGAGCCATCCGTCGTTTAGTTTTGTATCCACGAATATTCCCTGTTCTATGAAATTTGCAAATGCAAACAGCTCTTTTTCCCTATTTTCAAGATTAAGTGCCAAAACGACTCCCGCATTAGCTATTTCAAACCCACTTCTCACCATCTCAATTTCCAGGTTTTCAAAGTCCTTTGAAAATACAATTCTGTAATATGGATTTATACTGTTTTTGGATAATTTCTTTATATGTCTGTCCATAATATCCGTGATTTCTTCTTTGCGAGGAGGAACTATCATATTGATAGTACAGACATTTGTTATATTAAAATATCTAATCAGGAATCCATTGTCTACAGTAATGCACGATGAAGGATTAGCGTCCATTAATAATTCTTCTATTCTTTGTATCATCCCATCAGCGCCCTTCTATGTTATTTTTAGGCTATTATACCACATTTTGAGATTAAATTCTATCCTTTGCTTCTGAAACTATTTTCTCGATAAGCTCCTCAACAGCCAATGATCCAAGTTCTCCATTATCTCTTGATCTTACCGAAACATTGCTTTCAGTTACTTCTTTTTCACCAACAATTATCATATAAGGTATCTTTTCTAGCTGAGCTTCTCTTATCTTATACCCAATTTTCTCCGCTCTATCATCAATTGATACTCTTATTCCTGCAGCAAACATCTTTTTATAAAGTTCATCTGCATAATCCATGAATTTATCCGAAATCGGAAGAATCTTGGCCTGAACTGGTGAAAGCCATACCGGGAATTTTCCAGCGTATTGCTCGATAAGGATTCCTATGAATCTTTCGATACTTCCAAAAGCAACCCTGTGTATCATTATTGGTTGATGCTTCTCGCCGTCTTTACCTGTGTAAGTCAGTTCAAACCTTTGTGGAAGCTGGTAATCAAGCTGGATAGTTCCACACTGCCAAGTTCTGCCTATGCAGTCTCTTAGATGGAAATCTATTTTAGGTCCGTAGAAAGCACCGTCGCCCTCGTTGAGTCTGTAGTCAAGATCCAATTCTTCAAGCGCTGTTTTAAGAGCAAGTTCTGCCTCATCCCAGTCTGCTATCTCTCCAAGGAACTTTTCTGGTCTTGTTGAAAGTTCAACATGATAAGAGAAACCAAATTGCTTGTAAACCTTGTCTATAAGCTGAGCCACTCCTTTTATTTCATCCTTTATCTGCTCAGGAAGCATGAATATATGCGCATCGTCCTGAGTGAAGGCTCTTACCCTCATAAGGCCGTGAAGTGCGCCTGAAAGCTCATGTCTGTGGACTCTTCCTACTTCGCCCATTCTTATAGGGAAATCTCTGTATGATCTCATTTTTGTCTTGTAGGCAAGCATTCCGCCCGGGCAGTTCATTGGCTTGATGGCAAAATCCTCATCATCTATTTTTACAGTATACATATTTTCTTTGTAGTGGAACCAGTGGCCTGAAGTCTCCCAAAGCTGTTTGTTAAGGATGATTGGTGTTTCAATCTCAACGTAGCCGGCATTTCTATGAACTTCTCTCCAGTATGTCATCAGCTCGTTTTTCAGTATTGTTCCGTTTGGAAGGAAGAATGGGAATCCTGGGCCTTCTTCAAGGATTGTAAACAGTTCAAGCTCTTTACCAAGTTTTCTATGGTCTCTCTTTTTGGCTTCTTCAAGCATATCAAGATACTCATCAAGTATTTTTTTCTTTTCAAATGAAACTCCATAAACCCTTTGAAGCATCTTGTTGCTCTGATCTGCTCTCCAGTAAGCTCCCGCTACACTTGTAAGTTTAAACGCCTTTACTTTTTTTGTATTTGAAAGGTGAGGTCCGGCGCAAAGGTCTACAAATTCTCCCTGTCTGTAAAAAGACATTCTCTGGCCATCTTTTGCAAGATCTTTTATAAGCTCTATCTTGTAGTCTTCTTTTCTTTCCTCCATAAGCTCTATAGCTTCTTTTTCGCCAAGTTCAAATCTCTCGATTGCAAGTTCTTCTTTTACGATTTTCTTCATCTCGGCTTCGAGTCTTGTAAGGTCTTCTGGAGTAAGTCTGTAGTCAAGGTCTATATCATAATAGAATCCATTGTCCACGGCTGGACCTGTTCCAAGTTTTGCCTCTGGGAATAGTCTTTTTATAGCATGAGCCATTATATGAGTCGATGTATGCCAGAAAACTTCCTTTCCTTCAACATCATCAAATTTCAGAAACTCTATTTTTCCATCTTCTTGTATTTCATAATCAGTTTCTACGATTTTACCATCAAACCTGGCACCTACAATAGCTCTTCCAAGTCCTTCACTTATAGAATTGGCAATATCTATTACTTTTACCTTTGATTCAAATTCTTTTATTGAACCGTCTTTCAGTTGTACCTTAATCATTTTTATCCTCCATTTCAATATCTGTGTATTAAAAAATCCCATGAGCTTAAAAAGCTCATGGGACGTATATACGTGGTTCCACCCAAGTTTGTTCTCTTATGGCTGTATCGGGCCTCCCGCTCATTTTTGATGAGTGCTCAAAGGTGGTTTTCATAGTATTTTTTATCGAAACTCTCAGCTATTGTTTCTTCTCTGTAAATAAGCAAGTACTACTAATCTTCTTATCATTGCTTTAGATTTTATTTTTCTATAAAACTAATTATATTCTCATAAAATTAGTTTGTCAACATAATTACCAAATAAATTGCATAACCAATGCCTGAAAAAGACCTATGGCCGCCCCCAAAAAACCACCTAGCACTTCAATATGCTTAAGTTCGCTTTTGGCAACCTTGAGAATAATATCTTCTATTTTTTCAAGTTCGAACTGATTGATTTTTTCTTCAACCATTTCTCCTATATTGACATTCTCTCCAGCTTTTTTTACAAATTCATCTGACTTTTCATCAATAAAACCGCCAATTTCTTTATCTACTACGTCCCCGGCCATTCCCATCACCATGAATTTGATTCCTGATGGCAGCATAGCCATTTTCTGTTCGATAACTGAAGAAATTTTTCCTTTTATTTCTGTAACCAGCCATTCTTTATTCTCTGGTGAAAGAAGCTTTTCGCCGATATCATCGATGGACACCAATTCATTATGAACAGTCTCCCCTATGTTTTTAGCGATATCCAGCCTTCTTTTTGGTATAAGTCCTATTATTTCCATATTTATGATTGGTATCTTTATCGGGATTAATGGTCTAAATAACAGCTTTATAGCTATAACATTAGTCATCCAGCCTATAAGCCCTCCGACTACTACCATAAATAAGATTTTTAATCCTAGCTGCATTTATTCACCCTTCTTCGTTGCTTCATATATATTTCTTAGTACTTTATTTATAAATTTAAAAGCCTTCTCCTCTGAGAATACTTTTGCCAGCTCTACTGCTTCGTTTATAGATACTGCATCTGGCACATCATCGAAAAACAACATTTCAGTCGCTGCAATCCTGATGATACTTACGTCTATCTTTCCAAGTCTTTCCATTTTCCATTTTTGAAGATTTTCTGCTATGGTATTGTTAATCACATCTTTATTATCACAGTATGTCTCTAAAAGCTTGACAGCATACTGAGCATTTTCTCTTATAATTCCATATTTTTCAAAATATTCATCGATATATTTTGATTCGTCTTCCTTTTGCATTACCATTTCATATAGCAGCTCTACTGCTTTTTGACGTTCGTTTCTTCTACTCATATTATCTCCATTATTCCGAAACAGCTTTATTCTTCTCTGGTTTTTCCGATTTTATTAAAACTCCATGTATATGAACATTAACTTCAAGTACTTCTTTTTCAGTCATTGTTTCTATAGCATTCTTAACACTCTCTTGAACCTGCTTGGCTACTTCAGCTATTTTTCGTCCATATTCAACTAATATTATTATAGTAACTGCAACTTTATTATCCTCTTCGATCAAGACAGAAACCCCTTTGTTGAATTTCTTGCCTCTGAATATGTCAAAGAATGCATCTACTATTCCACTATATACTCCAACTACGCCTTCAACTTCATTTGCGGCTATATTTGATATAGTCACTATTACTTCTTCTGATATATTAATGTTTCCCGTTTCGCCCATATCCTAACCTCCTAAAAAGTTCTTATCCCATATTATGCATCAAATCCCCAACTGGTCGCCCAGACATGTTTTTGAATTTTCAAATCCTGGTTCAGTTCAACTAAATCCAAGATATGTACAAACCTGCTTAATCAAGGTTTATTCATACCTATCATTATATCAAACTTTGCATAAAGTAGCAAAATTTTTTTAATCAGTATTGAATTTATCGAGCCTAAATGGTATCTTGCTTTTCATTCATCTGCTTTATATGAACTTTTAAATCATCTATATAGTTTGAATCCTTGAACTTTTTAGCCTGAGCAATGGCATTGGTTATAGCTATGGCTTTTGAATTTCCATGAGCCTTGAGCATAACTCCATCCACACCAAGAAAAGGCGCTCCACCAAAAGCGTCTGAACTGAATCCGTCTTTAAGTGCCTTCATATCATTTTTTATCATCAATCCTGCAAGCTTGCCCTTTGCAGAAGACATCAGCGCGTCCTTCATCATCTTCATGATAGTCGAAGCAACACCTTCCGTAGTCTTCAAGATTAAATTTCCAGTAAATCCATCAGTTACTGCCACATCCACGGTACCTGCCGTCAGATCTCTACCCTCTATGTTTCCATAGAAGTTTATATGCTCACTCGATTTCATAAGTGTAAAGGATTCTTTGGTAAGATCATTGCCCTTGCCTTCTTCTGAACCATTGTTCAAGAGTCCGACAGTCGGATTTTCCACTTCCAGCACCTTCTGCGCATAAAGCGAACCCATCACTGAAAATTCAAGTATGTTCCTTGCCTTGCAGTCTGCATTAGCACCTATGTCAAGAAGCACGGTATTTCCCTTTGGATTGGGAAAGAAACCTGTAAGTGCCGGTCTGTCTATGCCTTTTATTCTTCCAACTATGAACAGTCCACCTACTAATATCGCTCCGGTGCTTCCGGCGCTTAAGAAAGCATCTACCTGCTTATCCTTGAGGAGCTTCATTGCAACTACCATCGAAGAATCCTTCTTGCTTCTTATTGCCTTAGTCGGGGTATCGTCAAAAGCTATCACTTCATTCGCATTTACGACTTCTATTCTTGTTCTGTCTTTTGTTTTTTCATCTATGATTTTGTTGATTTCATTTTCTTTTCCAACCAAGACTACGGTTATGTCCTGGTACTTGTTTACAGCATCTATTGCACCCACAACTATTTCATAAGGCGCATTATCTCCACCCATGGCATCTATAGCTATTTTCATCAATTTCCCCCCGTAAATAATAAAAAAGCATGTAGTGTCCACCTACATGCCGGTAAAAAATTACTTCGCTATTACTTCTACGCCCTTATAAAATCCACATTCAGGACAAATCCTGTGTGATAATTTCATTTCGTTACACTGTGGGCATTTTGTTAAACCCTTTGCACTTATCTGCATAGCTGTCGCTCTTCTTGAACGAGTTGCTGATTTAGCTGTTTTTCTCTTTGGTACTGCCATTTATGTCCACCTCCTATTTACTTAATCATTTCTTTTAATTTATCAAATCTGGCATCAATCTTGTCATCAGACATACTGCATTTGCACTGGCCTTTATTGAAGTTACTTCCACATACTGGACACATACCCAAGCAATCCTCTTTACAAAGTAGTTTATAAGGTATCTGATCTAGAATCTCAATAAAGCTGAGGTC
>JBATTG010000230.1:0-7981 GCA_049670425.1 Proteocatella sp. | reverse complement strand
TAATAGATTTTTTTGAAACTGACGCAAAAAAGCCATTGAAATCGCTTAATTCCAATGGTTTTTTACGTTAAAGCGGTAAAAATGTTACTACGATTTTAATAATGCATTTATGAAAACTGTTGACTACCCAATTTCGTCCATTGTTAATTTTCTTTGTTTGTTGTAAAGACTTCATCTAAAATATTTATAAAATCGTCAATATCTTTCTCTGATACATTTAGGGCGGGCACTACTCTAATAACATCCTTACCTGCGCCGACTACTAATAGTCCTTTTTCAAAACATAAATCGACTACTTTAGCAGGTTCGATTTTAACCTTGAGTCCTAGTAATAAACCTTTCCCCGAGATTGAAACTATATCGTCATGTTTATCAACTAAAGTACTTAACTTGCTATATAAATATTTGCTTTTAACCTCCAATTCCTTAATTAAGTTATTGTCTATCAGCTCATTCAATATGCTTATTGAAACAGCACAGGCTAAAGGGTTTCCACCAAAGGTCGAGCCATGATCTCCAGGCACAAATACATTTGATGCTTCATTGTTTGTCATGACAGCGCCTATTGGAAAACCTCCTCCAAGACCTTTTGCTAAACAAATAACATCTGGAATTACTCCATAATCCTGATAAGCAAATAGAGAGCCGGTTCTTCCTACTCCACACTGTACTTCATCAAATATTAATAGAGCTGAAAATTCATTACATAAGTCCCTTGCAAGTAAAAGAAATTCTTTGTCAGCACAAATTACTCCACCTTCACCTTGTATTGGTTCAATTATTATGGCACAAGTATTTTCATTAACCAGGCTAATTAATTTTTCTTTATCATTAAAAGGTGTACTTACAGTACCTTTCATAAGGGGCATATAATCCTTTTGATATTTTTCTTGTCCAGTTACCGAAAGCGCTCCCAGTGTTCTTCCATGAAAAGAATTATCCATGTATATTATTTCATTTTTATTTATTTTCTGCTTATTACCTTTTTTTCTGGCAATTTTCAGTGCAGCTTCTATCGCTTCAGTACCACTGTTACAAAAGAATACTTTGTCAAAATCGGAATTGTCCGTCAATTTCTTGGCAAGTTCTATTTGCGTATTATTCCAATATAAGTTAGACACATGAATTAGTTCCTTACTCTGTTTTATTATTGCATCTATTATTACTGGACTACTATGGCCCAGGCAATTAACCGCAACTCCTGCAACAAAATCCAAGTATTCCTTTGAGTTTTCATCATATACTCTGCTGCCAATACCCTTTACAAAGGTTACGTTTTTTCTACTATAATTATTCATAATATTATCTTTACTCATTAATTATCCCCCTCTATCATAGTCCCAAGCCCTTCTTTAGTAAAAATTTCAAGTAGCAAACTATGTTTTGTTCTTCCATCAATTAAATGAATGTTCTTAGTCCCATTTTCTAAGGCTTCTATGCAGCACTTCATTTTTGGTATCATACCACCACAGATAGTTCCATCTTCGATTAATTTTTTAATTTCCTCTAAATTAATACTTGAAATAAAAGTCGATTTATCATTTATATCTTTATACAAACCTTCTATGTCTGTAATAAGAAGTAGTTTTTCAGCCTTTAAGCTATGGCTTATGGCCGATGCTACAAAATCTGCATTAATATTAAATGAATTACCATCGTCATCACATCCAACCGGTGATATTACAGGTACATAGTTATTTTCAATAAGGATGTTCAGTACTCCATTATTTATTTTTTTAACATCGCCAACATATCCAATATCAAGGATTTCATCACCTTTTAGTATTGTCTTTTTAGTTGCAATAATAAGATTATCATCTCTGCCACTTATACCGATTCCTTTGATACCATGTCTGCATAGTTCAGATACTATTTTTTTATTAATTTTACCCGTAAGTACCATTTCTACAACTTCCATGGTTAGTTCATCAGTAACTCTTAGTCCTTCTTTAAACTCAGTTTTAACGCCTAATCTTTCTAGAGCATCATTGATACTTGGTCCTCCACCATGGACAATTACAATTTTTATCCCTACTAAAGTGAGAAGAACTATATCTTCTATAAATGCGTCTCTTACTTCTTCACTTTCCATTATGCTACCACCATATTTTATTACAAAAGTTTTTCCTTGAAACTTTTTTATATATGGAAGTGCTTCAATTAAAATGTGGATTTTGTCATTTGTCATTTATCTCTCTCCTTTGAGTGTTTTGTATAAAACACTTTCGTATCTATAATTATGCAACTACGTGGAATAACATCCGTTAATTTTTACATAATCATAGCTTAAATCACAACCCCAAGATGTAGCTTTCATTTCACCATCTTTTAAGTTTATATAAATATTCACATATTCATCATCTAAAATTTCTTTAGCACCAGCCTTGTCAAAGTCTATTCCCATACCATCTTTAGCAACTTGAATTTCTCCATTTTTACTCTTAAAAAATATGTCCACTTTATCAGGAGAAAACTCCCCAGTTGAATAACCTAGAGCACAAAGAATTCTTCCCCAGTTAGCATCTCCCCCAAACATCGCTGTTTTAACAAGGCTTGAGCATATAACTGACTTTGCACAGAGTTTCGCATCCTTCACCGTCTTTGCATTAACAACAGTAGTCTCTATAAGTTTCGTTGCACCTTCGCCATCCTTAGCAATAGATATAGCAAGGATTTCATTAACATAATCGAGTGCAGTTTTAAAGACAGTATAATCTGCATTAAAATCTGAAATGATAGAATTCTTCGCACATCCATTCGCCATTACAATACACGTATCATTAGTACTTGTATCTCCATCAACAGAAACCATATTGTAGGTATCCTCAACACTGTATTTAAGTGCAGAATCGAGCATATTCTTAGATATGCTGGCATCAGTAGCGACGAGACTTATCATAGTTCCCATATTAGGATGAATCATGCCTGAACCTTTTGCGATACCACTTAATGTCACTAATTTATCATCAATTATTACTTGAACTGTAACTTTCTTCACAAATGAATCTGTAGTTAGTATGCCCTTTGCACAGGCATCTCCATCATTATCACAAAGTGCTTCACAAGCAAGCTTAATCCCTTTTGTAATTTTATCCATAGGAAGGGGAATTCCTATAATACCCGTAGAACATACTAGAACAGATTCTTTATCTATTCCAAGCAGATTACTAACTTGTTCAGTCATTATATAAGCATTGTCTAAACCGTCTTTTCCAGTACAAGCATTAGCGTTCCCACTATTTATGATAATTGCCTGGGTATTTTCAGATTTAATATGTTCCATGCTCAGTTTTACAGGCGCTGCTTTGGTTTTGTTTTTTGTAAAAGTGGCAGCTGCAATAGCCGGGATTTCACTATAAATTAGACTCATGTCAAATTTACCACTGACCTTAACCCCAGTTTTTACACCAGAAACTTTAAAACCAGATACATCTGAAATATTTTTATTTTCAATTATTTTCATAATATTCATCCTTTCATCCATCCATTATGGGAGCATCGATATCAGCTCAAGCCCTTCATATTCATCAAAACCATTAATTATATTCATATTTTGAACAGCCTGACCAGCCGCTCCTTTTAACAAATTATCAATAGCAGAAACAACTATTACTCTATTAGTTCTGGAATCAACACTTATTCCTATGTCGCAGTAATTAGTTCCTTTAACCCATCTAGTTTCAGGGAGGATATTCCTAACTCTAATAAATGGTTCATTACTATAAAATTCTTTATAAAGAGATACAATATCTTCACAGTTAAGTTGAGTAGCTAAACTAGCATAACAAGTAGCTAATATGCCTCTATTCATTGGGACTAAATGAGGTGTAAATGTTAGAGTTACATTTTCATCAGCGATAAATGATAGTACTTGTTCTATTTCAGGAGTATGTCTATGCATTCCAATACTATATGCTTTCATCGTCTCATTAGCTTCAGCGTAGAGTATTGGAATTGACAAACTTCTTCCAGCTCCAGAAATTCCTGACTTTGCATCAATAATCAAAGTATTTATATCAATTAACTTATTTTTAATAAGGGGCGCTAAAGCGAGAATACTAGCAGTAGGATAGCACCCAGGGTTCGCTATCAAAGAAGCCGTCTTTATTTCTTCTCTGTAAATCTCAGGTAAACCATATACAGACTCTTTAATTACATCTGGTGCACCGTGGCTCATACCATACCAATCCTCATAGATTGATTTGTCCTCTAATCTAAAGTCAGCACCTAAATCAATAACTTTTATACCTAATTCAAGTGATTTTCTAGTAATATCAAATGATTTACCATGTGGTAAAGCGATGAATAAAACATCCAGGTTACTTAAATTATTATAAACCTCATCAAAATCAATACACTTTAATGGGATATGATTTTCAAATTGAGGATAAACATCTGAAAAATTTATTTCCTCATAAGAATGCGATGATAGAAAAACAATATTTACCTTTTTATGTTTAGCGAGTAACCATACTAATTGACTTCCGGCATAGCCAGTTGATCCTATAATTCCGACATTAATCATGTTTAACACCTCCTGGCTGAAAATTACCTATATAAAAAGAACCTATAATTTTATTATTGTTTAATTCCACAGAATTAAAGTCTTTTAGTGTTAAGTAATCTTTGCTTTTTAAATTTTCAAATCCATTAATGCTCATTTCATTCTCCTTATTTGATTTTGGGTAACAAAAAAGCCGTCTCAATAAGAGACGACTATCATTTATATTATGAAGTTCGCTATACCACTCTAGGGCACACGGGTTGTGTATATGAAAATAACGCTTTTCTAGCGTATTAAGATACTGAGCCATATCAATATATTAGATTTAGCTGTTGTCAAAATAATCTCGGCAACCCTGTTCACCTTATCTAGTAATACTGATCTTCCACCAACATCAGCTCGCTGAATTAATCAATAAGGCTACTCTTTGCTTCATAGAATTTAATTTTAAATTATTGTAATTTGTCCTTGTCCTTGTGAAACGCCTCATGGTTAATCCTCCTTGTTTAAATTTATTTTTATATAAGTTTAATCCTTGTTTCATATTATAGGATTAAACTGTTTTATTGTCAACATAATATTTTGAAAAAAATAAAATTTTCTAAAAATAATTGAACTTTTTATTGATGTTATCAGTGTTTACAACAAAGGCAACTATAGGCAGACTTTTTAAAAATATCTTACTTACCGCTTTGTCATATTCTAATATTGTAAACAAATCCGCCAATATTTGTGCAGGGCGATACTCATCTTATTTCTGTTTTATAATTTTATCTAAAAAAAGGTCGAACAGAATATAATTCTGTTCGACCTTTTTAAAATTCTCTATATCATATTTATTGCTTTTTTAGGACATTTTTTTGCACATACTGAACAACCTATACATTTGTCTTTGTCAACTACGTGTAGTTGCTTAAGCTCGCCTGTAATTGCTTCAACTGGGCAATTCTTTGCACATATTGTACAGCCTATACATAGGTCGGCAACTATATCTGCTTTCTTTCTCTTGCTTACGTCTCCAGCGATTGCTTTTGTTGGACACTTTTGCACACAGATCATGCAGCTTGTACATTTTGAGTAGTCTATTCTTGCAATATTATTTACTACATGAATAGCATCAAATGGACAGTTCTTCTCACATATTCCACAAGCGATACAACCAACGCTACAGTTCATCTTAACTTCTTTGCCTTTGTTTTTGTTTATACAATCAACGACAACTTCTTTTGATACTGGAACTAGTTCGATTATAAGCTTTGGACATGCATCGATGCATTTTCCGCAAGCTACACATTTGTCTGGATCTACATGAGCAATTCCATCTTCTAGGACATGGATTGCATCAAATGGACATACTTTTTCGCATGTTCCCATTCCCATACAACCAAAGTCACAAGCCTTAGGTCCGCCACCTGAAACCATTGCTGCAGCCTTACAGTCCAAGATACCGCTATATTTTGATTTATCAAGAGCGTTAGTTTTTGTTCCGTTGCATAAAACTCTGGCAACTTTTCTCTCTCCTGCTTGAGCTTCAACACCCATAATTGCACTTACAGCAGCTGCTACTTGAGCACCTCCTACTGGACATGCATTTACTGGAGCCTTGCCAGAAGCAATTGCTGTTGCAAGACCTCCACAACCTGGGAAACCACAGCCTCCACAGTTTGCACCCGGTAAAGCATCAAGGATTGCCGCTTCTTTTGGATCAACTTCTACAGCAAATTTCTGCGATGCATACGCAAGGCCTGCACCAAAAACGAGTCCCATTGCTGATAAACTTACTACTGAATTTACTATTGGATTCACTATACTACCTCCTATTTAACCAATCCGCTAAAGCCTAAAAAAGCAATAGACATAAGCCCAGCTGTTATTAGTGCAATAGGGAAGCCTTGAAATGACTTTGGAACATCCGATATTTCCAGTCTTTCTCTGATACCTGCAAAAAGTACTATTGAAAGAGTAAAACCTACCGCCGCACCAAATCCATTAAATAATGTTTCTATCAAGTTGTAGTCACTTTGAATATTTAATATAGCAACTCCAAGTACTGCGCAGTTTGTTGTGATAAGTGGAAGGAATACTCCAAGAGCTTGATAAAGTGTTGGAGACATCTTTTGAATTACCATCTCTACAAACTGAACTAATGATGCTATTACAAGAATAAATGCTATCGTCTGCAGATATTCTATTCCAAGCGGTATAAGAATTAATTTTTGAACTAGATACGTAAATAATGATGCTATGGTCATAACGAATGTTACCGCTATACCCATACCAAGAGCCGTTTCAACTTTTTTAGAAACCCCAAGGAATGGACAAATTCCTAGGAATTTAGACATTACAAAGTTATTTACAAATATTGAACTTAATAAAATTATAAAAATTGTTTTCACTTTCGTACCTCCCTATTAATTAGTAGACTTTCTAGATTTCATTTTATTGATTGCTGCCAAAATCAAACCTAAAGCTAAAAACGCACCTGGAGGTAGTATCATGATAAGCGCTGGCTGAAAACTAGCACCAAATAATGTTGTACCAAAAATGCTTCCATTACCCAAAATTTCTCTTACTGTTCCCAGTAATGTAAGTGCCAACGTAAAACCAAGACCCATACCAATACCGTCAGCAATTGAAGCTACTGGACCATTCTTTGATGCAAAGCTTTCCGCTCTTGCAAGGATGATACAGTTAACCACTATAAGTGGTATAAATAATCCCAAAGCTTCATCAAGCGCTGGAAGATATGCCTTCAGCAGCATTCCTACTATTGTAACGAATGATGCTATGATTACTATATATGCAGGTATTCTTATTTTTGAAGGAATAACTTTTCTTAATGCCGATATAGCAAAGTTTGATAATATAAGTACTGCAGTAGTTGCCAGTCCCATTCCAAGACCATTTACTGCCGATGTAGTTACTGCAAGAGTAGGACACATCCCCAATACTTGATTAAATGTTGGGTTATCATCTATTAACCCATTTTTTATTGTTTGAAAAAAGTTCATTTAGATTCACCCTCCTATTTAAAGTTGTTATTAAATACATCAGTTGCAATATTTATACCATCAGTTACCGCTTTTGATGTAATAGTCGCTCCCGATATGGCTACAATCTCATTGTCAGCTCCAGTTGCACTTTTTGAAACTACAAGAGGCTGTTCAATTGTTTTACCGTTATATTGTGATATAAAAGGTTGATCCTGAGCTTTTGCTCCAAGACCCGGAGTTTCAGTCATAGTCCCTATTACTGCTCCTGCGATAGTTCCATCCATTTTTATACCTGAAATTATCTCTATGTCTCCGCCGTAACCTTTTGAAACGGTTTTTATGATATATGCAAGTTCCTCAGAACCATTCATAGCTTTATAAACTTCAACCACTCCTGGTCCAAAATCTCCTTCAACCGGTTCGAAAGATTCAGCATCTGGAATTATCTGTTTTCTGGCATCATCATTTGCTGCCATTTGCTGTG
>JBATTG010000229.1:0-3689 GCA_049670425.1 Proteocatella sp. | reverse complement strand
GTTCTCTTACAGGTTTGCTTAGTTCCTCTTCTTCCACTGATTTTTTCTTATTCCCCAGCTTCTGCATCTCTTCAATGCGGTTCATTATTATCAGTCTTTCTATATGCTTACCACCAAAAATCAGCATAAAAACAAGGGATGCAGTTATACCAGCACCTAATGCTATATAAAACAATGAAGCCACCTCCTCGTTTTTCAAATCAGAATTTTATATCTGTCATCTTTAAAATAACTATGAATCCTATGGTTTCCATTACTGCCGCTACTGCCAGCATTATCATACCCAATGATGATGTAAAAAAACCCGATAAATAGCCCGGATTCATTATGCTTAGTGCGACAGCAAGCACTACAGGCAAAAGCCCTAGAATAAGTCCCGATAACTTTCCCGCACTTGTCATAGTCTTGATATCACGCTTTATCTTAACTCTGTCCTTGATTGTCTCTCCAATTATGTCAATAATTTCCGCAAGATTTCCACCTACCTTGCCCTGAATTATAACCGCCGATATCAACAAATTCAGATCCTTGTTGCTCATGCGTTTTCCTAACCTGCCAATAGCCTCTTCAAAAGGTATGCCGTATCGCATTTCTCTTATAGTCTTACCAAACTCATACGCAAGTGGATCTGGCATGTTATTATATACATTTTCCATTGACTGCTGAAAGGTAAAACCGGAACGAAGACTGTTCCCGATTATCGGAAGTGCTTCTCCTAGCTGTTTGCTGAAGAGTTCGAGTCTTTTATCCTTTGCTCTTATAACGATTATTGGAGGTATTATGGCTCCAATAACGGCCACAGCAAGCGAGAGCATCAGATTATCTGCTATCATAAGCGTTAACGCCATAGGCAGAAGCGCCAAAGCGAACCATCCAATAATAAATTCTTCAGGTTTCATCAATATTCCGGCTGATTGGAGGTCCATTTTCAACTTATCGCTGGCAAAACTCCTGGTACCTTTCCACAAACGCAGCCCTTTATTTTTCTTGTCTCCTATTTTTAAATTTTCATCCTTGCTTTTTGATATGAATTTATCAAGCCGCTTGGATATTTCAATCCTGTCCCCTTTTAAAATATATAGAATCATATATGCCACTGAGTATCCAACAACTGCAACTGACATAAGAATAAGTATCTCCATAAGTTACCTCAATTCATAAACCAGTCATCCTTAACAAGAATACCATTGCCGATAAGTTTTTCCATGAAACTTGGAACAACCCCAGTAGCCTTGAAGCTTCCCTTTATATTCCCCTGGCTGTCCACGCCTGTCTGTTTATACACAAATATCTCCTGGAGCGTTATGATGTCACCCTCCATACCTACAACCTCAGTTATATTAGTTACCTTTCTGCTCCCGTCTCGCATTCTTTCCTGGTGGACTATAAGGTCAAGCGCTGATGAAATCTGCTCTCTTATCGCCTTTAATGGAAGTTCCATCCCTGCCATCAGCACCATGGTTTCGAGTCTGGCCATAAGCTCCCTTGGGGAATTGGCATGGCCTGTGGCTATCGAGCCATCATGACCTGTATTCATAGCCTGGAGCATATCAAGCGCTTCCCCTGAACGTACCTCTCCGACGATTATTCGGTCTGGTCTCATACGAAGCGAGTTTCTGACTAAATCCCTTATCGTTATGCTTCCTGTCCCTTCCGTATTAGCCGGACGGCTTTCAAGTGTGATAACGTGCTTTTGCTTGAGCTGAAGCTCTGCGGCATCCTCTATCGTTATGATTCTCTCATTTTCCGGAATATATCCCGAAAGGACATTCAAAAATGTAGTTTTCCCGCTTCCAGTACCACCCGAAACTATTATGTTAAGTTTGCCTCTGACGCAGGCATCCAAAAAAGCGAGCATGAAACTGCTTGCCGTTCCAAATTGAAGGAGATTTTTTGATGTTATCGGATCTTTGGAAAACTTTCTTATGGTTAAGGTAGGACCTACAAGGGATATCGGCGGAATTATAGCATTTACCCTGGACCCATCCTTCAAGCGGGCATCGACCATAGGACTGGATTCATCCACTCTTCTGCCTATAGGTGAAACTATTCGATTAATAATATGCATTACATGCTTATCATCCCTGAACTTAACACTGCTTTCCAGTATCTTTCCTTTTTTTTCAATATATACGCTTTTAGGACCATTTACCATTATTTCCGTTATCTCCGAATCTGCAAGAAGCGGCTCCAAGGGACCAAGACCTGCAACTTCGTCATAAATCTCACGTGCGAGCATAAGTCTTTCAACCCTTGGCATATCGGTGTCTTCCTGATCAACAAGATTCTCTATCATATCCATGAGTTCCTTCTTGTCTTCGATGCTTCCTCTGCCATCCAATACTCTTTTGTTTATAATTTCAATTATATTTCTGTGCACTTTGGATTTAATTTCAAAATTCGGGTCAGATGCCTCCAATGATATGGCTGCCTGCTCCGTTTTTTGCTGAGTCGAAGCTTCCGATTTATTATCATTTTTTTGTCTCTCCAAACGTTCAATCAGGCTCATTACCTATCCCCCCTGCCATTTTTAAAAACCCCGAATTTAGATTTCGATTTCTTTTGCTCAACTCTGCCAGAGCTTTCCTGCCCAAAACTCACTTTTTCAGCCAATTCATCAAAAGCCATGCTCATTTTATTTTTTGGTGTGCTTATTACAAATGGCACCCCTTTATTTAGCGCATTTACTGCCACATTATAATCACTTGGAATCTTTGCCCATATATTCTTGCCTATTATTTTTTCAACATCGTTTGCTGTAATATTTCCTTCGACATCCCTGTTTATTACCATTCTAACCTTGTCTTTCTGCTGCAAACTTTCCAGCAGATTCATGCTCAATTTCGAATTTCTAAGAATCGATATATCAAGACCTGTAACAAATATCAGCATTACAGAACCCTCGATAGTTGTGAGCGTAATTTCATTAAAAGACGCGGGAGTATCAATAATGACATAATCATAATATGAACGCAGACTGTTCATTAGCTTTTCTATCTGATTTGAATTTATGCCCTCGCTGTATTCCGGACTTTTAGGTGCACACAGTACATGCACGCCTGAGGAATGGACGTTCATATAGCTTCTGACCGTATCAATATCAAATTCAGATTTTTCCTGTAAAAGTTCTGCCAGAGTATCCTTGACATCAAGATTCAAAAAAACACTCACATCGCCGAACTCAAGGTCAAAATCAAGAAGCGCAACCTTCTTGTTCTGCTCTGCCAGTTTTACCGCCAGATTGACGGCTATGGTGGTTTTTCCTATACCGCCCTTTGCTCCAAAAACCGTTATAACCTTAGATATCCAGCTTATACTTTTGGTTTCGACCATTGACTGATTTCTCATCTTGTCATTATTGTGTATAGTCTTAATCCACTCCACAAAATCATTTCCATTTTCTGGAAAAAATGCCACATTTCTTACGCCCGCTGACATTGATTTTTGCAAAACTTCAGTGTTTATGGCATCTACTAAAAATATTATGCTGCACTGAGGTCTTCCCATATATATTCTTTCCGCTATGTTCAAAACATCTGTATCGTGCTCATCAAAAGTCATAATTACAAGCTCTGGATTGATATTTTCAATTTTATCCAAAGCTGAAATGCCGCCTCTTATGTCAGATACCACCTTTACATCTGTATTTTCAAGAAATTTCTTCAATATATCTCTTTTCTCATCTATCT
>JBATTG010000228.1:0-15157 GCA_049670425.1 Proteocatella sp. | reverse complement strand
GTATTAAATTTAACCTCTACGTCAAGTAACTCTAACTGCCTTTCATACCAGCTTATTAAAGCCTTGTCATATCTTTTAAACGAAGGTACCCCTCCTGGGATCAAATGTCCTCCGAGCTGCGATGATTTTTCGAACAAAGTTACCTTGTGTCCCCGTTCTGCCAAAACTCTCGAAGCTTCCATTCCTGCAAGCCCTCCACCTACTACAACCAGTTTCTTCTTATGACGTGCCATTTCAATTCCATAAATTTTTTCACGTCCACAAGCCGGATTCACGGCACAACTTACAGGAGCATTTCCAATTCTCCCCATGCACCCTTCGTGGCATCCCAGGCATGGACGAATTTCGTCCAACCTCCCAGTTCTTACCTTTTCTGGATATAAAGGGTCTGACAAAAGTTGCCTTCCAAGCCCTATAATATCGCAGCTGTCCGTGAGAGCCTCGACAGCCATATCTGGCCTTTCCATTCTTCCTGCTAAAATAATTGGAACATCAACATTTTCTTTTAATATTTTCCCAAATTCTCTGTATACGCCTTCCTCAAAATACATAGGCGGATGATTCCAATACCACGAATCATAAGTTCCAGCATCTACATTCAGCGCGTCATAGCCGGCATTTACTAGAATTTTAGCCGCTTCTATCCCTTCTGGAATATCTCTTCCCGCTTCCTCATATTCCTCGCCTGGAAGCCCTCCTTGCCTAAGGCCTTTCATACAGCTTTTCAAACTGTATCTTAAAGTTACCGGAAAATCCAGTCCACAGGCAGCCTTAATTCCTTTTACTATATCCGTAGCCAACCTGAGTCTATTCTCTAAACTTCCACCATATTCATCTGTGCGTTTATTGAAAAAAGAAATTGCAAACTGATCCAATAAGTACCCCTCATGAACTGCATGAATTTCTACTCCATCAAATCCCGCTTTCTTAGAAATAACAGCTGAGGAAATAAACTTTTTAATAAGGGTCTGTATTTCATCTTTAGTCATCTCTCTATGCATAATATTAGGGTCAAAACGATTCTCATTTTCCGAAGGCGCTATAAATTTGCTTACAAATCCTGGAAGTGCGCTTCGTCCCAAGCCACCTGTAAGTTGTACAAATATTTTTGTTCCATATGCATGTATACGCTCATTCATCTGATAAGCCTCATGTATGAATGCCATCGGAGTCTGCGTCGGGCTGGGAAGTCCTGGTTTGGACATGCCCTCCATATCCATATCTACGTTGCAGATTCCTGTAATTATCAGTCCAACCCCGCCTTTGGCTCTTTCAACATAGTATTCCTGTATCCGCTGGTTAAATGCCCCATTTGCATCGGCATAGCCTACTGGACCCATGGGCGCCATTGACAGCTTGTTCTTGATTTCAACTTTGCCAATTTTGACAGGCATGAATAATTCTGGGTAGTAATTCGCCATATTTATTTCTCCTTTTCATTTTGAAAATGTACTCAAAGTAATATGTCATTTGATTTATTATGTCAAAGTGAACATGGTTAATCTTTAATTAGTGTATATAAAATCACACATATTATCTCTACCCAAATTTTCTTTATCTCAACATGGATATAGTGCATGCAAAATCTCTAGCGCTTTGCCTTTTTATTTAAATACATGTTGTCGTCCGCCTCTATAAGCGTTTCACTGATGCTCTTTTCTTTAGAATGCATTGTAGCAAACCCAACTGAAATACTTAAAGTTTTATTTTTATTTTCATCGCTATTATATATACTTATATTTCTGTTGATTCTGGCTATGACATCCTCCGCCATTTCTTCATTCGTTAAAGGCAGCAGTATTATAAATTCATCCCCACCAACTCTGCATACGATATCACCGCTTCTTACGGACATGCTTAAAACTTTAGCACCATCAATTATAATTTTATCCCCCTCGAAATGACCCAGAGTGTCATTAATTACCTTGAGTTTATCTAAATCGCATGAAATGACGCTCAGTGGCAATGGTAAATCCCGGTTTAGTTTTTCCAATTCCATTTCATAAAAAGTTCTGTTATAAAGCCCCGTCATTTGGTCATTGTAGCTTAAATCTATGAGCAGCCTTTCTTTTTCTTTTTTTTCAGCAATGTCTCTGGCAAACATTATAACCTCGTTACCTCCGTCGAGTAAATTTCCTCTTAAGTAATACCATATGGACTCATCCGATTTTGTTTTAACCTTCAATTCAATCGACTTGTTTGTTTTATTACCTTCAAACAAAGAACTCACATATTCCTTAAAGGTATCTATATAACCAGACTCAATTATTCCATTCAAACCCTTGTTTCCCTGATTCAGCCATACATAACCCGTTTGAGCCTCTACGTTCGGTGACATATACGTTATCTTGCTGTTTCTATCTATGGTGAAAATTATATCCGTCGCATTTTCCACAAAGCTTCTGAATCTATTTTCACTTATCACCTCTTTTTTCTTGCTGAACTGCCTTACAATAAGGCCCGTCATCAAGGTTGCAAAAAGCATTATTACAAAAAATGTAAGCTTATGTTCAAAAAGACCTAACTCTTTATTTATATTTACATCTATTATTTGCTCGCTTTTGACGCCATCCGCATTTATGCCTCTGAAAACAAATTCATATTCACCGCCATCAAGATTTGTATAGCTTATATTTCCAACTTCAGAATTACGGACCAGATTAGGCTCCTTATCAAAACCCAGAAGCTGATACTCGAAAAAGTTTTCATTTGAATTGTTAAAACTCAATACCGACAGGTCAAAACTTATCCTCTCAGCATTATTGTTAATCAAAATTTCATTTAAAGGTTTGCTTGTTACTCCATCGATATTAATCCCGCTAATCGCAATCTTAGGCACGGTTAGGTTCTTATGAATATTATCCACATTTATCTGAAATACGCCTTTATTGGTGCTTATGAACAAATTCCCGCTATCCATTATGTCACTCCAGGAATTTGCAATTGGCATACCAATTAAGCCATCGTTTTTATCATAGTTTTCAACAATCGCATCAGTATCCTTCAATATATTTTCGATTCCAGCGATGGCTAAACCTTTATGTGTCACCATTATCAATTTTGAATCAAATATCTTTATATCAAATATATTGCCCTCGATTTTCAGATTTTTACAAACCTCAATCTCCTTGTTTTTTTTCAAAATATTGAGTTCGCCTCCTGCCGATATGAAGAGCGTCTCTGATTCATCATCATAAGCCGTCCTCAAAATAACACCTGCTGACAAACCATCCTTTTCTCTGATATTTGTTACTTTGTCGCCACTTATAATATATAAGCCTCCACCATCAGTACCGGCATAAATCTCTCCATTTTTGCCTTCAGAAAGTGACAATACATATGGATTGGCAAGTCCACTTTTTTTAGTGTAGTTTTTTACAATCTCATTGTTTTTGATTAAACTTATCCCTTCGGTGGTTGCGACATATATAGAGCCATCTTTTACTTCCAGGACCGTTCTCACTTTATTTTTCACGAGGTTTCGCTCCTCATTCCAATTTTCAATACTGCCATCAGCAGAATATCTTATCACGCCCTTATCTCCATATGTTGATATCCATAGATTATCTTTACGATCTACCTTCAGCGACCTGATACGAATACTCTTTAGCAAATCTGTCAAAGAATTATTTATTTCACCGTTTTTTCCAATGATAATCAGTCCATCTTCAGTCGCCACATATAAATCCTCATTCAATATGGCCGTCGAATTTACTACTGCCTCATCAATATGATTATCCATGAATATATTTGAAAACTTGCTTTTTGTAAGCTTCAAAACTCCCTGAGTTGAGGATGCTGCCCAATAATTTCCTTCATAATCCTGTAATATATTTTCTATATCTTCTGACACAATACTCTTCTCAATCTTTGTGAATACTAGCTTTTCGTTAAAATATCCAAATCCCCCGGTTCCAGAAACCCATATTTTCCCTTCCCTGTCCCGATAGATGCTGTTGACCTTTGATATTCCACGAATACTTCGCTCAATATAAAGCTTGTTATTAGTCGCATTCAGTATACGTATTTTTTCATTTCCCAGTGCTATGAAAACCCGGTTGTCCCTGTCGATAAAAACCGATTCAGCCAGATTTGAACCCATATCAACCTGCCTGGTCGCAAAATTTCCTGCATTTACAGAAAATGTATAAATTTCTCCAGAATTGCTGACAACCCAGATATGGTCATTTGAATCAATCCCTGCCGATACAACATATCCATCGACTAAAATCTCCTGAGGCCATATATACACCAGCCTGTCACCTATAATTTTTCCAATTCCCGCCGATGTCACACAGTAGATGTTGCCTTTACTGTCTTCTAAGATACTTCGAATCGAATTTGATACTTTATCATCTGATTCAATCCTTGTTATAGTTCCGTCCTTATAGCGAAAAACTCCTTTATCATTGCTTCCTATGTATAACTCTTTTCCTCTGGCTTCATAAAGACACCTTACACTTCTAGCCGTATACGCTTCATGTTCATCACTTGAAATTGTAGAAATCTTTTTTCCGTCAAATTTCATTAAACCACTGTATGCCGCAATCCATATTAAGCCATCGCTCGTCTGAATGACCTGATTAGCTTCATTAACTATTATGCTGTTGGTATCATCATACCGCGTTTGTGTTTTATCAGAAATAAAGCTATGGTTGGAAAATGTGTTTTTTGATTCTAATGCGAATGCCTCATATGGTAAATTTATAGAAACAAGGAAAAGCAAGATTACAGCTATACAAAGACTCGCTCTGCCTCCAAATGACAACTTTTTAAAAATCATTAATATCCACCCTTCATACTCAAATTATCTATAAACTACAATTGTTTTTTTAATATACACAAATTTCACAATTTGCTAATTATATCTTGATTTGTATTATATCATTTACAGCCTTCACTTTACATATAAATTGCAAATTTTTCACTTTGATATCATATCAACAGGTTGACATTTCATGTATTCTCGACTATACTTGTATAATAATAAATTATGTACGGATGAAAGAAAAGCAGATGGGCGGCTCCACAAACCCATGGCTTTTCTTTTTTTGCGTTTAAAAGAGTTTTAAAGGGAGATTTTATGACAAAGATATTGAATGTATTTAAAGACAAGAAATTTTTAAAGAGTTTATGGATACTGGCATTGCCAGTTACCGTTCAGAGTTTTATAACCTCATCGCTGAACCTTATTGACAATGTAATGGTTGGAAGCCTTGGCGAGCAGGCAATTGCATCCGTAGGTCTTGCAAACCAGTTTATATTCATATTCCTGCTTTGCATCATGGGAATAAATGCAGGTGCAGGCGTGTTCATGTCCCAGTACTGGGGAAAAAAAGATATCCAGAATATAAAAAAGGTTCTTGGCCTTGATATCTCCGTAGGCCTTATTGCCTCAGTATTATTTACCATAGCCTGCTTTTTCTTCCCAAAGAATATAATGGCAATCCTTTCAAAAGATTCCATAGTAATAAATTCAGGAGCTCAATATCTGCGAATAGTAGCAATAAGCTGCCTGTTTACAAATTTCACCCAGGCCTTTTCAGCTGCGCTTAGAAGCACGGGTCAGGTAAAAGTTCCAATGCATGCCAGCATCATAGGCGTATTGTCAAATGCTGTACTTAACTGGATTTTTATATTCGGCAACTTAGGAATGCCTGCAATGGGCATATCCGGAGCAGCCCTTGCAACCATGATTGCCCGTTTAATAGAGATGATTTATATAATAGCTTATGTCCATTTAAGCCAGAATATTATAGCGTCGAGCTTAAAAGAAATGTTCTGTTTCAATAAAGCCTTTGTCAAGACATACATGAAAACCTCATGGCCCGTTATTTTAAATGAACTCATATATTCTGTAGGGCTCGCTGCCTACTCTGTCGCCTACGCACGAATTGGAACGAATGCCGTAGCCACCATGCAGATAGCAAACACCCTTAACAATATGTTCGTAGTTTTACTTGTCGGCATGGCTACTGCAACATCCATAATGATTGGAAATAAAATAGGTTCAGGCGAAGAAGACACCGCAAGAGAATATGCTTCTCATACTGGAATCCTGACTCCCCTTGTAAGTCTTATCATGGCCGCGTGCATATGGCTGCTGGCTCCCTTAATTTTAAGAGCCTTCAACATATCTGCCAGCACTTATCAGGATACACTTGGCGTTTTGCGACTGATGGCAATCTTCTTCCCTATGAAAGCCTTCAACATGGTTATGATTGTAGGTGTATTCAGAGGCGGCGGAGACACCACCTATTCAATGGTTGTCCAGGCAGGTACAATCTGGCTTTATTCCGTTCCGCTGGCATTCATAGGTGCAACAGTTTTTCACCTTCCAGTTCAGATGGTCTTCCTGCTCGTTTCTACAGAAGAATGTGTAAAAATCATATTTGAAATACTGAGACTTAAAAGTGGCTTATGGCTTAAAAATGTTATAGAAGGAGTGGCCTAGGCCATTTTTTTTTACTTAAAATACTTTTATAATTATTTTTCAAAAAAACTATTGACATAATTTGCATATACCTTTATAATGAAAACATAATCAATTGTGTACAATTTAATTTTGAACAATACATTTGGAGATAACGATGGATAAATATAAATGCTTGAAATTAGAAAATCAGCTTTGTTTTTCTCTATATGCCCTTTCAAGAGAAATCATAAGGCTGTACAAGCCATTTTTAGATAAGTACAATCTTACCTATACCCAGTATCTTACAATGATAGTTTTGTGGGAACATGAGCAAATCACCATAAAAGAAATTGGAAATAAGCTGCATCTGGATTCAGGAACCCTTACCCCTGTAATCAAAAAACTTGAAGCAATGTCTCTGATTTCAAAGCACCGAGACTGTAAAGATGACAGAGTAGTCATTGTAGAGCTTACCGAAAAAGGATATGCTCTCAAGGATGATATTTCGAACATTCCACAGCTTATATCCTGCGAACTGGGAATAACCCCTGAGGAGAACCTGGAACTTAAAATTCCAATTGAAAGCCTTTTATCTAGAATAGTAAAATAATTTTCGAGGGAGAAATATATGAACAACAGATATGATATCGCGATAGTTGGAAGCGGGGTTGCCGGCCTTTCAGCGGCGCTTAATGCTAAAATAAGAAACAAGAGCTTCATAATTTTTGGAAGCAATGACATGAGCAAAAAGCTTGTAAAAGCTCACACCATAAATAACTACCTTGGTTTTCACGGAAAAAGCGGCCTCGAACTAAGAGACGAGTTTGCAAACCACCTTGAAAGCATGGGAATTGAAATAACCGAAGAAAAGATAAATAATATATACTCCATGGGTGATTATTACGCTCTTATGGTAAATGACAAGATGTATGAAGCAACTTCCCTGATACTTGCCACAGGCGTCAATTTTGGCAAACCACTTGCAGGTGAAGAAGAATTTTTGGGTAAAGGTGTAGGATACTGTGCTACCTGCGACGCCCCGCTTTACAAAAATAAAACAGTTACCATCATTGCATATAACAAGCATGAAGAAGCTGAAGCCAATTATGTATCAGATCTGGCTTCGAAGGTATACTACATTCCGATGTACAAAGACCCTGTGGACGTTCACCCTTCTATAGAAGTAATAAGAGATATCCCGCTGGCGATACACGGTGAAACTTCAGTTAAAAAACTCATCCTCAAAAACAATGAGCTTGAGACCGATGGTTTGTTTATACTCAGAGACAGCATATCTCCAGGCCAACTGGTTCCTGGACTTAAAATAACAGACAACCATGTTGAGGTCGACAGACTTATGAAAACCAATCTCGCAGGATGTTTTGCCGCCGGAGACATAGTAGGCGCTCCGTATCAATATATAAAGGCCGCAGGCGAAGGCAATATTGCCTCACTGTCCGCAGTTTCATATTTGGATAAGAAATAAGCTACATTTAAACAGTTGATATTAAAAAATAATATATATTAAAAGGAGAATTTTAAAATGATAAAAGTAGTTGAATCAAAAGATTTTGAAACAGAAGTAAAAGAAGGTGTTGTAGTAGTAGATTTTTACGCTGACTGGTGTGGACCATGTAAAATGCTTGCCCCTGTATTTCAGGAACTTGCAGGCGAAATGGAAGCTTCTGCAAAATTCATAAAGATAGATGTAGATAAGACTCAGGATGTTGCAATGAAATTCCAGGTAGCTTCAATCCCTACGATGATAATCCTTAAAGATGGTGTAGAAGCTGACAGAATAGTTGGATTCATGCCTAAGCAAGCTATAGAATCAAAAATAAAGCAATATATATAAGCCTATATTACAAAAGAGCATTGCACCGTTTTTCATGGCTGCAATGCTCTTTTTCTGTTTTTATCGCTGCGCGAAACCGTCAAATGACTCCTGGCTCCTTGCAGTTTGAAATTTCCCATATGTCTAATCAATTTGAAGCTATCAGTCTATCTTGATATAGTTTTGCCCTGACACGGGTGCAAGTCTGAAACCATTTTCGACAAGACTGTTCTTTATTTCCTCTATATGTTCAAAATTTTTGCTTTCTATCGTAAGCTTAAGCAGGCATGCGTTTATCGCCATATTGGGCTCAGCCTTATCATGGTGGACAGCAATAACATTTCCACCTTTTCCCGATATGGTCCTTGCCACACCCTCAAGCTGTCCAGGCTTGTCTATCAGCTCTAAAGTCAGATCCGAAAGTCTTCCGCTTGTTACAAGTCCCCTTGTGATTACTCTTGAGAGTATATTCACATCTATGTTTCCACCGGATATTATACAGACCACATTCTTATCTTTTACATCTATCTTGTCAAACATTACTGCCGCTACAGCCACTGCACCGGCGCCCTCCGATACCAGTTTTTGCCTCTCCATAAGCGTCAGTATGGCCGCTGCTATCTCATCGTCGGTAACCGTAACAATTTCATCCACATATTTGCTGCACAGCTGATATGTGATGTCTCCGGGCTTCTTTACGGCGATTCCATCTGCAAAGGTAGAAACATGGCTCAGCTCTATCTGCTCGTTGCTTTTTATGGACTTAAACATCGATGGAGCACCCTCGGCCTGTACCCCATAAACCTTGCAGCTTGGTTTAAGGCTCTTTATTGCAAATGCCACTCCCGAAATCAATCCTCCACCACCTATTGGCACAACAACCGCATCTATGTCCTGAAGCTGGTCTAGTATTTCAAGGCCTATGGTTCCCTGCCCGGCTATCACATCGGCATCATCAAAAGGATGTATGAAAGTCATGCCCTTTTCTTCTTTCAGTTCGCAGGCTCTTTTGAAAGCGTCGTCATAAATGCCTTTTACAAGCTCTACAGTTGCCCCGTAGCGTCTTGTCGCTTCTATTTTCGATATCGGAGCGACGTCGGGGATGCATATAAGTGACTCAATGTTTTCCGTAGCCGCCGCAAGGGCAACTCCCTGAGCGTGATTTCCTGCAGAGCATGCGATTACGCCCTTTGCCTTTTCCTCATCTGAAAGCTGCGATATCTTGTAGTATGCGCCTCTTACCTTGAACGATCCCGTTACTTGGAGATTTTCAGTTTTAAGATATATGTTTCCATCTGATTTTATATTTGGAGCATGAATCAGGTCCGTCTTCCTCGCTATATTTTTTAAAACAAAAGCCGCATGATATATTTTATCAAGTGTCAACATCTTCTCTCTCCTTTTCTCTTCATATTTTAATAGATGCCATCAATTTTAAAGTCTATATTAAAATTTTTATGGTTTCTTAAATTCGATCTCAATTTACGGCTTTATTTCTACCGTTTTTGCTATAAATACATTCAATACCGAAAGCGCCGCCGTAAAATAAAATACGTATTGAGGCCCCACACTGCTCCATATATATCCGCTGAGCATTGCGCAGCTTATTGCTACGACATGGTCCATGCTTATTCCCAGTGATATAGTCTGGGTAAGTTCATTTTTGTCTACAGTTATACTCTTGAGATACATGGTCCTTACCATGCCCAGGTTCATGCTCATTCTGTCAAAAACAAACATCGCCCCCGCAAGAATAAGTCCCATATTGAGTCCTACCTTCCCTGCCAAAATACCGCTGCACAGGAGTCCGTATGCCGCATATACGAATATAAAGGAAAAGGCATCGGCATAAAGTATTCTTCTTATGCCAAGACTGTCTATGCATCTTCCAATAAATGGAAGAAAGAAAATTCCAATAAGCGATGTCAGTATGACCAGTAGCGACATCATATCCGCCTTTGCTCCAAGCAAGTCGACAAGCACCCATGGACCAAAGACAATCATTATCTGCTTTTGAACCCCATTTAAAATTGCAAGTGCATAATAATACTTGTATTCTTTCCTGAATATAAGCTTTTTAGAGACATTATCTCTGTGAGGTACATTCACAAACCTGCAAAGATATACCAGTGCTAAAACCCCTAAAATCGAAGCTATAGCTACAAGTAAAAATGGTATTACAGGAGATGTGAAACTGAACAGTTCATATTTAAAGCCCACGAACGTTATTATAGACGCCACCATGGCACTTGCACCCTTAAGCCCGCTCAGTCTTCCCAGTGTTTTTCCCTCTTTTCCCTTTTCTGAAAGAGATACGGCTATGCCGTCATGAAGCGGCATATATATATGCTGTCCCAGTGAAAAAGTGAAAAGGAATACCAGCATGAACCCGAAACTTGGAGTAAAAAGCCCGAGTATGACCATTCCTGCAGCCATAAGTATTTGAGACACTATGGCCAGCCTTACATCCCCCATGAATCCAAGACCGCTTATTATAAATGCTCCAAGGACTCCGGGGAGTTCTCTTGGAAGCTCTATGAAACCTCTTTGGAATGCCGTTATGTCGTATACTTCCTTAAAATAATTTGCAAGTATGCCGTCAATCCCTCCTGCAAACCCTATAAATATTACCGCAATGGCAAATATCCTCAACTCTTTCTTCATTTATGTCCCTGCCTTCTCTCAGTGTTTTTCATTATAACTTAGCAAAATAAAATATTCAAGAATTTTCAGTAAATTCAATTCTTTTTGTTCCAAAAAAACATTTTCCTTTCCATTATGTATTTCACTCATTAACAATTATACCAAAAGAGCCTGTCAGAAAGTAAACCTATTTTTACAAATTAAAATTGATAGCCTGTTGCCTTTTTCAAAAAATTGCTTATAATGTTGTTTCATAGGCAGTTATATTATAAAATATAACTGGGAAATATGGTAATCTATTTTAGTATTTTGGGGCATTAAAAAAAGCGAGCTAGTCGCTTTTTTCTTTAGGGATTATTTTCCGATAGCCCCGTTATTTTGTCGGACAATAATTATTAAAATACTATATATTCCATTATATGATTTATTTTTTCAAATGTCAAAATTATTCAGAAATTTTAGTTCTGGGTTTGAATACTATAAGTATAACGGTGCAGGCAACAAAATAAATAACAGCAGCAAGATAATAAGCAGTTTTATATCCTGACCCTTCAATAAAGAGAAAACCTCCGGTAAACCACCCCGAAAGAATGCTTGTAAGCCCTGCAACTACGCTGAGTATACAACTCATGGTGGTACGCATATCCTTCGATACTATTTCCATTGGCAGCGAGCTGTCTATCGGAGACCCCAGATTTGCCAGGCCACTCCTCATGAAAAGTGAAATCCCTACCACTGGAATCATCAGAATTCCAAATTTATCACCATTTGCAATAAGCAGCATAAATGGTATTGAAAGAAAAACAACTCCTGCAAGCGTGTTTATCTGGCCAAATTTCTTTACTGCCTTTGGAGTAAATATAATAAATATAACTACCGCCATGTATGACACAGACACCAGAAGCGAGGCCTTGGCTCTGTCTATATGAAGATTCCGATTGAGAAAGACTGTATAGTATGGAGTGAAAAGCCCCATCCCAAAATTTATGAGTGCCCAGTAAAGCATATACGCTTTCACTTTCCTGTTTTTCATAACCTTGAGCGCCATCCTTATCCTGTAGCTCAGTGCATCCTTTTGGTTATCAGCTTCCGTAAATCTGTAATCATCTGGCACCTCTTTTATTAGCAGTATGGGTAAAATAGATATGGCAGCTATTACAGCAGTAAGAAATAAAACATCAGTATTTGCATGTATATAAAAGTCTCGAAGTGTCGGTGTCAGTTCTTCTATGTATTCTGTAAGCTTCTGTGCTTCGGCAAATGACGTTCCTGCTCTTGCTGCAAATCTTGATACAGTAAGCGCTCCCCCCAGGTATGTCATCAGCGTCCATCCCGCATACCCAATCCAGTAAGTCCTTGAATACCAAAGTGTCTTGTCCAACTTTGAAGTGTGTGCTGCAATATACGGAGCTAGCACCGCATAGTGCAGTTGAAGCCCTACGAGTGATAAAACCGTCATAATCTTGTAAAGAGACTGATCATTTCCATATATTATGCTGATAAGCGCCCCAAAAGATGTAATAGGACAAAATATTAGTATCCACTTATATCCTACGCGGTTTACAAACAGTAGCATGATTGCGCTGATGAACGTTGCATAGCCATAATATGACCAGAAGGATGTTGCCACCGGTCTTGCTACTTCCTGCAAATAGTTTATATATGTATCGTAAATCACCCCACTTATTATATTACTTAGTACAAAGCTGAATATAAACATCCATATATTCCATATATTCCGGTGACTGTCCTCTTCATGAAAATCCACATTATTTATCATTTCAACCTCCGGAAAATTTTATTTAATACCAGGGCTCTTGCTTCCGGCAAATTTATTAATTATGTTAAGGCCCTCGAACTTATTCAAATCAGGTGCATCTTCTTCAAAGTTGCCTTCTGCATTTAGTTCATCCTCTATAGCCTTTTTTTGTTTCTCATACTCCGCAATATCCCCAGGATTTGATCTTTCTGATATATTTTCAGAGACAGTGTCCTTTTCAATTATGCTACTAATGGCAGTATAAATCTTAACCTGTCTGAGCTTTTCTCGCATCTTGAATTTATAACCTCTTACAGTAGCCAGGGTAGTACCAAGCTTCTCTGAAACTGCCTGATTATCTTTATAATGGTACAGTATTTCATAAATCTCTTTCTGCCTCTCCGTGAGCCCTGTATGCTTCTTGTCGAGATTCATCATAAATTCAAAAGCGCTTCCATGCGCTTCAACCACATGAATTTCTACGGCTTTCCTGGCGGTACAGTGCCTTTCTTCACATTTATAAATATAGTCTTCCTCATATATTTCTCCACAGAAAATACATGTATATAATCTTTTCCTATCATCATATACATATCCGTTCATCAAGTCATCTATTGTGCACATATCTATCACTTTGATGAAGAAATCATTCACTATTTTATCCCCTCCCGTCTCATGGGTATAACAAGCTCAATGCTGTTATCAAGAATCTTAAATTTCGTCGTTAAAAATGGCCTTGATGTGACTTCTGCATCCGTTGAATATATAACAAGGCCTATACGATGTCTTTTTGGCACATTATAATCTGCAGGCTGCATTTCAAATTCAAAATCATAAAACTCTCCTGGCACAATCTTGTCTTTATTGTAGTTATTCCTTCTGTTCTGAGCACTCATCCATCCCCTTGTGATTATTCGATAGTCTGACGGATTCTTTTCAATGACAAAGTTCACAATATCATCCGAACCGGCATTTTTACCATAAAGTATCCCTTGCTTCTTAATTATAGTTTTTTCAAGAACAGGCCTCTTCGCACATCCATAGTCAATAAGCATTGCGCTGATTATTCCCGTCTCTCTGTCCAGGGAGGCCTTTAGCTTAAGTTTTATCGTACCGCTTATCCTATGCTTTTCACTGAGACAGTCTCCAATGAAGGTCAACCTAAAAGGCCTATGCTCCTCAGGATTTCCGGCAACTGACTCTGCCCACTTCGAAGTGTCCTGCGGTTTTTCTCTGTCGAATCCCGTAATAGAAACGTCATCCACAAACACTGACTCACTGTGATAATCAGATTTATAATCAGACAACCTCCCGTTTTCATCTATATAATGCATCCGCTCACATGTCCCTTCAAAAGGCCAAGACTCAGAACCTTCCCATACAGAAGTATCCAGGTTGTTTTGTATAATGACCTGGGGGTATTCATCCATGATATCATTTTCAATATCATAAAGCCAGTATCCGTACCATCTGTTCATTATATCATTGTACTCAATACCTGACATATTATTTATATATATATGGTCACCCTGATGAAGAATCATCTTCCTTGGAACATCATGCTTCTCTAGCTCCTTCCACAGCATATCGAACTGTTTTGGCTTGACGTTCCAGTCTCTTAGTCCATGTTCTATAAACACGCTGGCTTTTATGGAACCTGCATTATTCAGATAGTTCCTTTCATCCCAGAACCTGTTGTAATTTCCGGTTTCTCTGTCCTGATCTGATCTTATCTGCTCGAGTGATTTTTCCCAGTGCTCTCTTACTTTATTATAGTCCTGCGAATCCGAAATTCTGCTCATACAGTACTGTGCCAGAAGATCTGCATCGTCCCCCTGCCATCCCAGCGCTGGTGCATTCAGGCCATTACATCTGTAATATTCATACCAGTTGCTTATAGCTGCCTGAGGCACGATTGTCCTTAACCCTTCTACTCCTGTTGAAGCAGCAGCGATAGCAAGAGTCCCTAGATAGGATTTCCCCGTCATCCCTACTTTTCCATCTGACCAGAATGACTTTACTTCGACATTATCCGTCCTGTTGCTGAAACCCCTGACTCTGCCATTGAGCCAGTCAATTACTGAAATAGTGGAAACCGTCTCCTCGGTTGAACCGCAAGTCCTTACCCCCTCCGATCCTTTTGTGCCTATTCCCCCGGCGAATACTATTGCGTAACCCCTTACAAGAAAATAGTTGTACCAGTCTGAAAGAGCTTCAAATTCAATATCCTCAGTTACACGCTGCGCCGATCCTCTTCCCATTACTTTTCTTGGTAAGGGAAGATTTTCATCTGATGCAGTATATCTTATTTCATCCAGCGATATGTCCGTTTCCTCAAATACCATTATATCAGCGTCCACATTATGGGTTTTATATAAATCATCTTTGGTCCCCATCATGTAAGGATTCGCTATATAAATTACCGGTACCTTCATTCCCTTTTCAGTTTCAAAGGGCCTTCTTATGTAGACCTCGATCAAATCCCGCTTTCCGTCTCCATCACTGT
>JBATTG010000227.1:0-5387 GCA_049670425.1 Proteocatella sp. | reverse complement strand
ACTTCGCCAGGTGTCGATGTCTGCCCTCCACCAATTATAGATTTAATAGTAGCCGTGTGATGAGGAGACCTAAATGGTCTTATGCGTTTTAGAATATCTTCATTAAAAAGCCCTGCACTACTGTATATGCGACTGACTTCTAAATACTCTTTTTCTGTGAGTTCTCCCATTATACTTATTAGTCTTTTAGCAATCATTGTTTTCCCAGACCCAGCCGATCCTATAAGAAGTAAATTATGCCTTCCACTTGCACATATTTCCGCAGCACGTTTTCCTACCAGATTCCCTTTTATATCCATATAATCTACTGAAAATTCATGATTGTATTTCGATTCGCAAATGCTCATTTTATCCAATTCGATTTTTCCACACAAATAATCAAGTACCTGTTTTATATCTGAAACAGGATATATATCTATATTATCTACGACTTGGGCCTCTTCGTAATTTTCAAATGGCACAAGTATTTTATCAAGATTTTTATCGAGTTTCGCATTTACAATAAAGGGGATTACGCCCTTTACTGCCGATATTTTTCCATTTAAGGATAAGCCTCCTACGAATGCTGTTTTTTCATATCTTTCCTTTAAAAAGCAATATTCACCACTTAGTATACAAATTGCAATTGCTAAATCAAAATGTGAACCTTCTTTTCTAATATCTGATGGAGATAAATTTATTACTATTTTTTTATTAGGAAATTTGAGATTACTGTTTGTAATTGCAGATTTAATCCGTTCCCTTGATTCTTTAACCGACACATCCGGTAACCCAACAATTGAAAAATTTGGTATCCCTTTTGATATATCTGCTTCAACCGATACTGTATATCCATCGATTCCATCAAGAGCACAAGTATAATTCATATAAAACAAATAAATCTCCTCCTTTTAAAATGAATTCTCAAAATGCTGAATTGTTTTTTCGTCTGTATATATTTCCACTACATCAAATCTTATTTCTTCATAGTTACAATATTTCTTTGAAATATAATCTCTGGCCGTATTTTTAATCCTTTGCTGTTTTTTTTTATTTACAGCCTCTCTTGCAAATGCAAATTCACTATTTTTTCTGGTTTTAACCTCTATAAATACCAGAGTTCTTCCATCAAATGAAATTATATCAATTTCTCCCGACTTAGCTCTGTAGTTCCTGTCTATAATTCTATACCCTTTCCGGTTTAAATATTCTGCTGCGAGACGTTCTCCATAATCTCCTATAAGTTTAGTATTCATATTTATCTCCTAAATTTTAATTCAGATATATAAAACATGTAAAATACCAAAATAATATGATAATACAACCTTTCAATGGTTTATTAATTCAAAATCATTTTATCAATAAATTCAATTTATTTCCAGTCTTTTTTTGACATTTTTGAATTTTTGCAATTTTGGAACATAGGCAAATTCTAAAGATTCCATTTATTTGCAATACATTCACAGTTAACACAAAAAAAAACCTGCAGATTGCAGATTTTTTCTGTGTTTTAACATTAAAATAAACTTATTAACATAAACTCAAGACACAATAATATCTATTTCAAAAAATTATAATATCCTTTATATGTCATATACGCATCTACCTTACTTATTATCTCATAGGGCGCATGCATACTGAGTACTGGAGTTCCGCAATCAATAACTTGGGCTCCGTAATTTGCAAGTATATAGGCTATCGTTCCGCCGCCACCTTGATCAACCTTACCCAGTTCCCCTATTTGCCAAACTATGTCATTTGCATCAAATATAGTTGCAACTTCATACACAAATTCTGCATTGGCATCATTACAGCCACTTTTTCCCTTTGATCCTGTATATTTCGTTAATGCAACTCCATTTCCTAAAACCGCATTATTATTTTTGTCTGAAACCTCTGGAAAAGTAGGATCAAGACAGCAATTTACATCTGCCGACAAGACCTTCGCATTGCTAAAAGCCCTTCTGACTTTTAAATCCGAATATTCACCCTCCAGGTTTATAAGTTCCGCTATGGTATTTTCGAAAAATTTGGATTGCATCCCGGTGTTTCCTTGAGAACCCACTTCTTCTTTGTCGGTAAATACTGCGCAGGCCATAAATTTCGGATTTTCGACTGCTAATATTGATTTCAGTCCTGAAAAAGCACAAACCCTGTCATCATGACCATACGCCGCAATCATCGATTTATCAAATCCAACTTCTCTAGAGATTCCAGAGGGTACTAATTCAAATTCTGCAGTAAAGAAAGTTCTCTCGTCTAGATTATATTTCTCTCCCAATATTTTAAGTACGTTATCTTTTATTGAATCTTTTTTTTCTTTTCCATCCTTATCCAATCCAATAGGTCTGCTCCCTACAACAACATTTAGTTGTTCTCCCTTTATAACATCCGAAGCCTTAAGTTGCATCTGATCAGAAGAAAGATGTATCAGCAGATCATTTATAAAAAACACCGGTTCATCTTCAGAATCACCTATTGAAATATCAATTTTTTGTCCATCTTTTGTATAGGCAGTTCCATAGAGGCTAAGCGGTATAGTTGCCCACTGATATTTTTTTATTCCTCCATAATAATGCGTTTTAAATAAGGCCATATTGGCATCTTCATAAAGAGGATTTGGCTTAAGATCTATCCTAGGCGAGTCTATATGAGCACCTACAAGTTTAAATCCCTTCTCAAGTCTCTCCTCACCAAGAACAAACAATGCAACTGACTTACCGTTGTTTTGTGCATAAACCTTAGTCCCTGCTTTGATTTGATTTTTACCTGAAATGACATCTTCAATATTGATAAATCCACTTGCTTTTGCCTGTCTAATAATCTCATTTGCACAAACTCTCTCCGTCTTCGACTTATCTATAAAGTTCATGTATTCTTTTGAAAAACTTTCAACTTCAAACGCTTCACCATCTTTTAGCCTAAGCCATGCATTTTTAATTTCAAACTTATTCATTTTATCCCCTCCATCAATTTAACCTTGGTTGCCGTAATTCCACATCCAATACTAAAAATTAAAAAAATCTATAATATGAATTTCGATTTAAGTATAATATTTTTCACTTCTGAAACAACCACAATATGATCAGTATTTATAAAAAGTTTTTCCCCTGAATCTTCTTCAGTTAAAAGTATAAATTTACTGGTATCTATATATGTTTTAACATCCTTATCTGTAATAAAGAATCTGTTTTCCTCGTTATCTAAAATAATCTTATATGTTGATTTTTCCGTCATACTTCCTCCACTAAAAAATTATATCGTAGGCACTACGCTAATTTCAACTTTATTCCCAATTTTCTTTTTCAATTCACATATTATACTGGTTTCAGGATTTAAATTTCTGCTTTCACCCATTATTATTGTATCAATTTTATTTTTTATAGCAGTTTCCGCTAATGAATTTAAAATATTTTGAGATTTAATCAAAGTCAAAGTTGCATTGAATTTAGTGCAAATTCCAAACAAATATTCTAAAGCTTCTCCAGATTCTTCATTTTGAATTACATTTTCTCGTGATACATGCACTACATGGATTTCGCCTGGGCTGGTTTCTAAAATATCTAAAGCATTATATATCAGTTTCTCACAAACCTTTTGATCTGTAACACATACCATTACTCTTTTCCCCGTCATTTTGAGATTCCTCCTTTGAAATTTATTATAACATATCACGTATTCAATTGTAATAGTATTGGAAATTTTTGTAATATTTAAATTGATTTCCAAACCCTTTTAACAACCGTATTCTTTTATACATTTTTGGATTTTGGTGTTTTACTTTATCCTATTTTGTGATATATTATAATTGTAAAAATAATAATTAAAAGGAGATAGATTACCATGAAATTTTCAAAAAGAATCGAAGCAATGCAATCATCACCAGTTAGAAAATTAGTTCCTTATGCTCAAGCGGCAAAAGCTGAGGGAACAAAAGTTTATCACCTGAACATTGGACAACCTGATGTTAAAACTCCAGCTGTTTTTTTTGATGCAATAAGAAAATTCGACGCCGAAGTATTAGAATATGCTCATTCTCAAGGAATTCCTGAACTTGTTAGTGCTATAGTAGACTACTACAAAGCAATTGATCTTGATTATGACAAAGAAGAAATACTTATAACAAACGGCGGAAGTGAAGCTCTTATGTTTGCCATGCTTGCAGTTTGTGATCCAGGAGATCAAATTCTTGTTCCTGAGCCATTTTACACTAACTACAACGGATTTGGTTCTACTGTTGATGTGAGTCTTACTCCAGTTACTACTACAGCAGAAAATGGATTCCACCTTCCATCAAAAGAAGAGGTATTAGCTGCTATTACACCTAGAACAAAAGCAATCCTTCTTTCTAACCCGGGAAACCCAACTGGCGTTGTTTACACTAAAGAAGAAGTAAGAATGTTGGCAGATATAGCAATTGAAAAAGATTTATTCATTATTTCCGATGAAGTTTACAGAGAATTTGTTTATGACGGAGAAGTTTGTACAAGTTTTGCAAGCATGGAAGATGCTGCAGACAGAGTAATTCTTATCGAATCTATTTCTAAGAGATTCAGTGCATGTGGAGCCAGAATCGGTTCACTTGCCTGCAAAAACATACCTCTTATTAATCAGATCATGAAACTTTGTCAAGGAAGACTTTGCGTTCCAACTATCGAGCAAATCGGTGCTGTAGAATTATACAAACTGCCAAAATCTTACTACACTGAAGTTTGTGATGAGTACAGAGGAAGACGTGATATAGTTTACAAAGCACTTCAAGAGATGCCTGGTGTAGTTTGCGAAAAGCCAAAAGGAGCACTTTACGTTGTAGCTAAACTACCAGTTGATGATGCAGAAAAATTCATAATCTGGATGCTTAAAGAGTTCACTTTCAACGGAGAAACAGTTATGCTATCTCCTGCTGAAGGTTTCTATGCGACTAAAGGACTTGGTAAAAATGAAGCCAGAATAGCTTATGTTCTTAATTCAACTGAGCTTGAAAAAGCTATGAATTGCCTTAAAGAAGGACTTAAAGCTTATACAGCATTAAACAAGTAATTTGAAATTCAGTAATAAATAAAAATAAGCCAACCTCAAAAAGGTTGGCTTATTTATATAGTATCAAAACTTATTATTACTTGTTTACTTTTTCTTTTAGTCCTTTTCCGGCTTTAAAAGCTGGAGCTTTTGAAGCTGAAATTGTAATTGTCTCTGTTGGATTCTTTGGATTTCTTCCTTCTCTAGCTGCTCTTTCTCTTGTCTCAAAAGATCCAAATCCAACTAATTGAACCTTCTCTCCTGCTACTAAAGCTTCTTCAACACATGTCATAAATGCATTTAAAGCAAGTTCAGTATCCTTTTTAGTTAATTCACATTTCGCAGCCATATTTGCTACTAATTCGGCCTTATTCATTATAGTACCTCCT
>JBATTG010000226.1:0-12899 GCA_049670425.1 Proteocatella sp. | reverse complement strand
CGTCAGAGTTGACTGGTATATATTCTCCATGTTGACTCCGGATTCAAGAACCTTCATTATAACCGTATCTTTTAAAACTTCATCCATTGCTCTTCCTATGAGGTCTTCTTTTTTTACCCCATAGATTTTTTCTGATTTTTCATTCCAGACATGTACTATACCATCAGTATCGACTATACAAATGGCTTCATCTATAACATCTAGAATAAAGTCCCTCGCAGCTGTGTCTAAAAAAATTTCGAACTTCTTATTCATTAATCAAAACCCTCCGTTTTTTGTTAAGTTTCCCCTCTTCAGAATATAACCCTGTCAATAAAACAATCCTGTTATAATTATATAGTAAATATGGCAATTATAACAGGATTGTTTCTTCAATTTTATCGGGTTAATATTAATTTCGAATAAACGTCCCATTTTGCGGTTGCCATTACTCTTGATATCCTGATAAACATGGTGTACACTGTATTTATTAAATAATGGAGGACTAATTCTTTATGCATGATATTCTAAAATCTTTATTTCCAACTACACTGAGATTGAATAGACAAAAAAATACCTTTGATAGCATATTAATTCCTATAAGCTTGCTTTTTCTGGTGATATTTTTTTGCTATAGTTACTTTTTCTTAAAGCTGTCAGTTTTATTATCACTTTTTGATGCCCTTAAGAAAACCGCGTTGGCCTATATAACTTATTTGATTATGGTGGAATTATCCCCCGATACAGTTGACATATTCAAATGGTCTTATATTGCTGTTGGACTCGTTCTTATTCCCATGTTGAATTCTCATCTTTTGGCTGGGATATTTTTTCTGTTTACAATCAGACTCCTGACGAAAAGCAGCGGGTACCGCTCTTCTGTTCCAGAATTATGCACGATGCTTATATTTACTGTATCTGCATATTTCTTCTCCCCATTCTTGTATCCACTTTTTTTTGGTATTGCACTGCTTTTAGATTATAAATTTAAACATATGGATTCCCGCAACCTTCCCTTTATAGTAATCTCTGCCATGATGTCTTTACTGTGGCTTTCAAGTGGTTTTGGAATAATTACCAATAAGCTTGATCTAGTTTCAGCCTTGATGGTATGCCTAATTGGAATAAGTTATATTTTCAGATTATCCCTGCTCAAGAGTGTTCTCTCTTTAAATGATATTGAAACAAACTCGATAAGCCCCAAGCGTGTAAAAGCTGCCGGACTCTTGCTTCTTATGTCCTTGATATTCTTTGCAATAGGCCATGCTATGGTTTTTGAGTTTGCTAACATATGGGTAATGCTTGCATGTATAAGTCTCCCTTTTTTAAAAGATTTAAGACATATTATTACTGGTTAAGCTTAAAACCCTGGAGTTCTTTATCATTTTAAAGATAAAGAGCTTCAGGGTCTTCATTTTCTTTTCAGCTGAAATATTTTTAAAAAAAATCATAATCAGCTTATTTTTTTATATTTTAGAGTACTTTCCTTCGCTCAGCCAGTATATATAAGTTTCTTTTACTTCCTCCTTATAGATGTTTTCCAAAGCTTTTTTATACATTTCAAGTTGCGGACGGTGCTTTTCTTCATCAATTTTTTCATCGGTCTTATAATCTATCAGTATTATCCCATCTTCTTCAAAGAAATAGCAGTCAATTATTCCCTCTGCAATTATATCCTCATACTTCATGAGGAATGATTGTTCTCGAAATACCCTCGATGATTCTATCATGCGATTTCCAAGCTCACTGCTGAAAAATTCGCTTATAGCCTTTGTATCCACGATTTCTGTTTCTTCTTTTGTAAGCATTTCTTTTTTGAGCATTTTCTGAAGTTCGATCTCAATGGAAGCTTCATCATGCTTCCTTATTTCAATTTTTTCCATTATTAAATGGGCTATCGTTCCCTGCTCCGTCTTTGTAAACAGCTTTTGATCCTGCATGAATACAGGCATCTTATTTATTTTTATGTCTTCAAAGGCATACTGTCTCTCTTCTATTTTATAAGACTTCGTAATATCTGTAACCGATCTTTTATTGGGAGTCTTCGTGTCTTCAAGGTATTTGTATCTGAAATTGCTTGTTTTTTCAAAACGGCTTACGTTCTGCGCATCTTTTATCTCGTGATTCTCTATTTTTTCTTTCAGCTCTTCTTTTTTATTTTCGGTTTCTTGCTCAGCATTATCAATATCGCCGGGGGTAAGCATGTTTATGCTGTACTTTATGCCTGAATCTGTTATGTCGTTTGGAGTGAGAATATTATCGACTTTGTCTCTGAGCATAAGCCCTCCAGCATCTCTTACCAACACATTACATATCCATGACAAATAATTCTTCTGCTTTCTTATGTTTCTTTCTATATCTCCTTTTGTTATCTGCATCACAAATTTCTCGAGGCTGCTTACGCTGCCTACAAGATATAATTTATCTACGGCTCTTGTCAGAGCTACATACAGGATTCTTATCTCCTCCGAAAGATTTTCAAGATTTTTCCTCATCTTGATTTGATTTCGTGGGATTGAATCAGACTGTATGTTATCCTCTATATTCTTGTACTTCATGCCTATTCCCAGTCTGTTATGGAGTATTATGTCCGATCGCATATCCATCTCATTTATACGCTTACCCAGATCGCACAGGAATACGGTATCAAACTCAAGACCTTTGCTTTTGTGGACCGACATGATAGTAACGGCATTTTCAGTTTCGATTAGAATACTTTTTTCCTGACTGTCGCCCTTGTCTTTGAGGATTTTATCTACCTGCCTTAAAAATCCAAAAAGCCCCATAGCCTCATTTTCTTCGTATTCACCGGCTTTATCCACAAAGCTCTTAATGTTTGAAAGCCTCTGTTTTCCATCTAAAAGTCCCGATATATAAGTGCTGTAGTTCATGTCTTCTACGATATGCCATATCAGCTGTGGCAATCTCCACATTTTTTCCAGCATTTTGAATTTATCGATTTTACCATAGAAAATTCTTAATTTGCCTGCCAATTCGTCCTGTTTTTCCAGACAGTACTGTCTTGTCGCATTATAAAAAGGAATGTCATTATAAGCTATTCTTATCTGTATTATCTCATCTATCTCAAATCCTCCAAATATCGAACTCATGGCGCCTAAAAGAGGCTCATCCTGATTCTTATTATCAATTATTCTCAGATAGTCAAGCAGGCATTTTATTTCTATTTTATCAAAGCTTGAGCTTCTAAAATCTACATAGCACGGTATATTGAACTTGTTGAGTACCTTTTCAAACATTTTTGCCTTGCCCTTTGGCGAGCGCATTAGTATTGCTATATCCTTGTACTGAACCTCTCCAGTTTCTACAAGAGCTCTTATCTTTTGACCGCAATACATGGCTTCTAGTTCGTCATTATCGGTTTCTTGTGCTTCAAGATCATCGTCTTGCGCTTCACATGATATTTCATTTTTCTGGTTTGCACTTTTCTCTATTATTGTGATCTCTATATTTTTATTATATTCAGTTTCTGCTTTTCCTGGAAGCAAATGATGTGATTCATTGCTATAGTCGACTTCTCCAACTTCTTCAGACATTATATTCAAAAATATATGGTTGCAGAATTCGAGTATTTCCCTTCGGCTCCTGAAATTTTTTGACAGATCTATTTTCTGGGACTTGCGGTTTGATTCATCGCTGTATTGCCTGTACCTGTTATTAAACAGGGTGGGGTCTGCCAGACGGAATCTATATATCGACTGTTTCACATCTCCTACAAAAAACAGGTTGTTATCACGCTTTATGGAGCCTATTATCGTTTCTTGTACCAGATTGCTGTCCTGATACTCGTCAAAAAATATATGCGCGTATTTATCTTGAAGATTCTGCCTGACACCCTCGTCTTCCAATATTTTCAGGGCAAAGTGCTCAAGGTCTGAAAAATCCAGGACTCCATTTCCTTTTTTCAGGCTTGCAAACTCGTTGTCAAAATCAACAACTAATTCTATGAGGCTCTCAACATAGGGCTTCATATAGGATATGTCTTCTATGAGCTGCATGAGTCGTGTCTCACCGAAGGTTTTTGTAAGACTTTGAATATCATCTTTTACAGCGTTTTTTCTTATATCTTTTATTCTTTCCAGAATATTTTCATCATAATTGCTGGCTTCTATCGTCTTTTTACTTATGGTCTTGAGCCTTCCTTGTTTGAAGCTGAACAGTTGATCGAAATATTTTTGAAGTTCCATGTCTTCGAGGACTTTGAGTATTTGCACTATCTGATGTCTGTCGTCTGCAATATTTTCAATATAGGTCAGCGGGGGATCGTATGCTTTGCAAAGCTCTATAGCCTTATCGCAACTTTCGATAGCTCTTTTAATCTGCGTTCTCCCCGATTCCAAAAGTTCATCGGCCCATATGCTGTTTTTGAAAGCCTCCAGTTTTTCGTTATCGTCTTTGCCTTCCATATCCAGCTCGTATGAAGCAATTTGGTCTCTGAGCCATGATTCTGGATAGGGCTGGGCCTGTATGAAGCGGTGCACCTGATATATTACCTCCAGGAGCCCCTTGTCGCTCTTTTCACCACCAAAAGCATCTACAAGTCTTAAAAAACCTTCATCTTCCATCTCATACATCTTATCGAATATGTTTTCAATGGCCTTGCTTTTTAAAATCGCAACCAGTGACTCATTGGCTATCTTAAAAGACGGATCTATGTTTACCAGCTGGAAGTTTTGCCTCAAAATTTCTATGCAAAATGAATGCACGGTGCTTATTGAAGCCCTCGGGATATTTTTTATCTGCTCTTTCAAGAACGCTATTTTTGCCCTTTCTTCGACGCTTATATGCTCTTTGTTTTTTGTCAGTTCTCGTATTCTGCTTTGGAGTTTTTTTTGTATTCTGTCCTTCATTTCTCTGGCAGCGGCATTTGTAAAGGTTACTATAAGCATGGTTTCTATTTTTTCGTTGTCATATTCAAGAATTTTGATTATGCGTTCTACCAGTACTGCCGTTTTCCCTGAACCTGCGGCCGCCGATACGAGCAGGATTTTACCTCTGGTGCTTATCGCCTCCTGTTGCTGCTGTGTCCAATTATTGCTCATCAGTCTCACCGCCTTCCAACATTTTTATAACTTCGTCATTCTTGTAATTTACTATATTTCGGTAATTGTTGGTTTCTAATTCTTCATCAAACCTGCAAATTGCCCCATATCTGCAATAATCACAGGCTGCGCTTTGATCCTTTGCATTCTTTACCGGATTTGGGTCTATAATCCCTTTTATCATATCTTCAAGGGATTCATATACATTGCTCTGTACTTTGTCGATAAGCGCTTCAAATTGATTGAGTTCTAAAAGATGTTCATCTTTTTTTCTCCCTTTTGACCTTACCACGTCTATCCCTTCGCTGCTGTTTCCATTTATTGCCTCTATTATTTTTATATCATGCAGAATTATTCCATCAAGCTTGATTTTTGATTTAATCAGTTCTTCTATTTTAGTTTTATCCCTCGTCTGTGTCTCGAGCATCGGATTTATTATGGGAAAGTAGAATATTCCAGCTGGAAAAGTCTTCGTTTTTAAAAGAGCGCTGCTTTTCATGGCTGCCTTAAGGTATATTACCAGCTGAATATCCAGCCCATTATAAGCATCCGAAAGATTGAAGGACTTAGACCTGGTTTTATAATCAATTACCTTCACATAGCTGTTTTCTCCGTCTTTAAGTATATCTACTCTGTCAATTGTTCCCTCGAGCATTATCTGCTCCCCATCTATATCTATTATTATTGGTGGAATTTCGCTTCCTTGTGCAAACTTTTCTTCCTGATACATAAGTTCAAACTTTCCAGACCTCACTTGTTCTACACAGCTGAAGCCAGCTAAGTGAGCCGTCTTCTTTAACTTCTTCAGAATGTATTGATTCCTCTTTTCCTTTAAATCATATTCTTTAAAAAGGATTTTGGCCGCTTCATCAAAGATATCCCCTATCATTTCATCCGCTGCCGCCTTATCTATGGTACTTATAAGAGGCATGTCTTCCTTTATTTTTTCAATGAATTTTTCAATGGTAAGGTGGAGCACCTGCCCCATTTCCGCCGGCTCAATATTATATACTTTACGCTCCTTGGCTCTTAGTCCATATTTTATAAAATGACTGAATGGACACCTTACAAAGCTGTCTATCCTTGTTGTGCTTACTTTAAGGGGTGTTTTATAGAGCTTTTTTGCAAGAGCATTCCCAATAGGAGTCTTTGTATTATCATAAAAAATCCCTTCCAATGCAATGTTTGCCATGGACTTATAATCATCGTGCCCTAAATAATAAGACAGCAGATCCAGCCAGATTTCATCAATATGTTCTCCCACCGAGTATTTCTTTATTTCCCTTGCCATTATAGCTATCGTAGGCTTTGGAAGCGTCATAAAATATTCCGGTTTAAAATCCCTCGCATTTTTAACCTTAAGCTTCGGATATATCATGCTGATTTGATTCAATATTATGGATGGGACTACGCTGCTTCCATCTATATCCACGGCATAGCTCATATTTAACTCATCGCTCGGTTTTGTAAGAATATTGTATATCAAAAGTGCTTCATTAGCATCTACCTGATCTTGATTTGAAGGAAGCAATATCCCCTGCTCCTTCAGGCTTTCTTTATCTTCTTTTGTAAGCAATCCATTTTCCTTGGAGGTCCTTGGCATGCTTGAGCTGTTTGCTCCCAGTATATATACTATTTTTTTATCCATGCTACGACTTCGTTCTATGTCACCTACTATGACTTGGTCCTTGGATGGTGGTATTACTGATAATTCATAGTTTACAAGGCCTTCTTTGAGGATTTCTTTATAATATGAAAAACTAATTTCCTCTTCCCCTAAAAGTTCTACACTCTGATCTATTATCTTCACAAATACATTCCATATCTGTCCATTTTCATTGGCTTCATCAAAATAGTTTTCCGCTTTTAATTTCTCTACAAAGGCCTGCACCTTGTTTGGAATATCCAGATTTATCAATATTTCAAATATTTTCATTGCAAATACTCCAGCGTTAACTCGTTCCATTGCAAGATTTCTATAAGTTTCGAATATGTTTATTATATACTCTCTTACCCTGCTTACTATCTGTTTTTCCTGTTCATTTTCATAAAAATATTCCGGTTCAAAATACTTGTCATCAAAAAACATTTCGCCCTTTAATTTTCTTTTAATCAAATGATTTTCGAATATATCACATTCATTGTCATAAATCTTGCTGAAACCATTTTTTAAGAACATCAAGATGTCTTCTGCTTTGAATTTGCTGTCTATAAGATTAAGCACGGCTATTATCGTCTTTATAATCGGGCTTGATATTATTGTTCTTTTTTCATCGATAAAGAAAGGTATCTCGTGCTCCGTAAATATCAGTTTTATATTTTTATTATAAACTTCTCCATCACAGGGGATTACAATAATGTCCCTGAATCTGTAATCCTCATCTATTATCTTATGATTGATATCTATGGCAACTTTTCTTATCTCCTCGTCCAGGTTGTGAGCATGGTAAATATTTATCTTCTGAGGTATCTCTTTACTTTCATTTGGAATTGTCCTAAACAAGTTGTCCCCCAGGTATCTTATTTCATCATTTGATTCATCCTCTTCAATCCTGGTAATTTCATCTATAGCGTATTTTGCATCAAGATCTTTACATATCTCGGACAGTTTGCTCAGGGTAATATTTGTAATTGCAAAGGTATCTTCTGCCTTATCTTTAATATTTTTATAATCAAGGTTTAAAAACATTGTTATATCAAGTTCTGACTGAATCATATTTCTTATTACCTGATTTTCAATTTCAGTAAAGCTGAAAAAACTATAGAAATAAAATTTAATATCCTTTAAATATGCCAGATTTTTCATTTCAGCAAACTGCCCGATTCGATCCTCATTATCTATATATTTGCCTTCAAGGCTTGCCTCAAATTCCTCATATATGATGGCTAATTCTGTCAATTTTTGTGACAGCAGTATATTGTTCTTGTTTTTTTGTGCGGATTCTCTTAGATTTTCAGGTTTTACCATAGTCCTTTTCATCTCTGCCATCAATTTAACTATTGATGAAATAAAGCCCTCTTTATCGATGCTGCCTCTGTAGAGCTGTATTTCTTCATCTGATTTTTGAAATATTTTCTTCACCGCCATCGATTTCCCAATATTATCTATGTATCTTCTTTTGAGTCCCCCTTCAATTGAAAATGCCTCTATTGCCAGCTTGTTGAAACTCATGACCTTGACATCCATAAGTGCCTGTATATTCAGTGTCTCCATCAATTTTATCTCATTTTGCAGCGTGAACTGTTCAGGAACAACCACATATACTTTCTTTCCTTCTTTAAAATCTATTTTTATGCGTGAAAAAACTTCATTTTCAATTTCCTCATTATATCTTGAAGCTAATAGGTTTAACATAGTCCCCTCCTGTATTAAGTAAATCTCAATATCTTTATTATATCAAAAAACAAACCGTTTTCCCTCTATTTTGATAAAATGGACAAAAAAAAACTGCAGTACATTACTGCAGTCTTTTCTTTATAACTTCATATTATATGTTAGCTTTAAGGATATCTCCCATTATTTTTATTCCTTCAACTATTCTTTCTTCATTCATGTTTGAATAGTTAAGTCTGAAAGTATTATCAACTCCACCGTTTGGATAGAATGATCCGCCTGGTACATATGCTACATTTCCTTCAAGGCATTTTACCATTAGTTCTTTAGTGTTGCAATGCGCTGGAAGTGTTACCCACATGAATAATCCGCCTTCTGGATAAGTAACGCTTATGTCCTGTGGGAAGAATTTCTTTATGCTGTCAAGCATAAGGTCTCTTCTTTTGCCATATACATCTATTATTTTTGCTACGTGTGCATCAAAATCATACATTTCTATGAATTTTGAAAGCTGCATTTGTGATATAGTCGAGCACTGTAGGTCAGCACTTTGTTTTATTACTATATATTTTTCCAGTATTTCTGGTGAAGCTGCTACCCAGCCAATTCTGATTCCTGGCGCAAACGTTTTCGAGAATGTTCCAAGGAAAACTACAAGACCTTTAGTGTCTAAAGATTTTAGCGATGGAAGCATTTCGCCTTCAAATCTTAACTCTCCATATGGATTGTCTTCTATAACTACTATGTTATGCTTGTTTATTATTTCCATGAATTTCTTTCTTCTTTCCAAAGGCCAAGTTCTTCCTGTTGGATTCTGGAAATCTGGTATAACATATATCATTTTTATGTTCTTATTTGATTCTATTAATTTTTCAAGTTCGTCCATTATCATTCCGTTTTCATCTGTTGGAGCTTCGATAAATTTAGGGTCGTATGATTTAAATGCGTTAATTGCACCAAGGTATGATGGACTCTCGCAGATTACTATATCGTCTGGATCCAGGAATACTTTACCTGAAAAATCAAGACCTTGCTGTGAACCGTTTGTAACTAATATGTCGTCCGCTTCAACAGTTGTCTTTAATTTTCTGTTCATTCTTTCAGCTATTTGTTTTCTAAGTGGAGGAAATCCTTCAGAAGTTGAATATTGAAGAGCATCTCTTCCGTTTTCTAGCATTACCACTTTTGAAGCAGCCATGAAATCTTCTATTGGAAATAACTCTGGCGCTGGAAGTCCACCTGCAAAGGAAATAACTTCCTTTCTTGCTGTTAATTTTAATAATTCACGAATTTCTGATGCTCCTAATTTACCCATTATACTAGCGAATTCTACTGCCATTTTATTTTCTCCTTTATTTTTTGTAATTTTATATCTCTTTTTTATTAAGCGTTATCACTTGCTACTTCTTTTTGACTAAACTTGCTGACTGCCACAAATATCATTGAAGTAACTATTGCTGGTATTATCCATCCAAATCCTGCTTTTGCAAAAGGAAGCGATGTTTGAATTGATGTAAGGATTGGTGATTGAGCTCCCATTCCTATTAAGAAATCTATAAAACTTACTATGAATGTTCCCAGTACAGCTCCTGCATATGGTGCTCTTGATTTAACTTTTGCGCCAAACAGTACTGTCATAACTATAAGAACAATTACAACTGGGTAAACAAGACATAATATTGGCACTGAGAATGAAACTATCTTCTCAACTCCCATACTTGCTATCAGTGCAGAAATTACAACTGTTGTAATAGCTACTAAACTGTAAGACAGTTTTCCCTTTGTAAGATTGCTGAAGAAATCTCCTGCTGCTGATGTAAGTCCTATTGATGTTGTAAGACATGCCAGTCCAACTGTTATTCCAAGTGCATATTTACCAAATCCACCCAGAACACCTTCAGTTATAGCGATTATAAGTGTCGTTCTTTCAACAGTTCCATCAAAAGTCGATGACAGACCTGCTCCTAAGTACATAAGTCCTATATATACTACTGAAAGTCCAACAGCTGCTATCATTCCAGCCTTTATTGTCATGTTTACTCTTGTTTTTTTGTCTGTGTAACCTTTTGCAATTATAGATTCAATTACTATACTTGCCAGTATTACTGAGCCCAGGGTATCCATAGTCTGGTATCCTTCTGAGAATCCTTTTGCAAAACCTACTGGCTCTGAAAGCACAGCCACTTCGCCTATCGGATTTATAATTCCTTTTCCTATTATTACAAGCAGTACTACAAGCAGTACTGGTGTAAGTATTTTTCCTATATTGTCAACAACACTTGCTGGTTTGATTGCAAAATAAAGTGTTATTGCAAAGAAAATAAGTATAAATACTAAATTGCTAGATCCTGGCATTATTGGTTTTATAGCAATTTCAAAAGTTGTTGCTGCTGTACGAGGTATAGCAAACAGTGGTCCTATTATTATCATTATTACAGATCCAAGTACTGCTCCAAATTTAGGATGTACTTTATCTGCCATGTCGTTTATAGACGTTCCTGAAATCGCGATAGCTACTATTCCTAGAAGCGTAAGGCCTATTCCTGTAACTAAAAATCCCGCCATTGCCATTGGCCATTTATCACCAGCTATAACTCCTAAGTATGGTGGGAAAATAAGGTTCCCCGCTCCAAAAAACATTGCAAAAAGTGCAAATCCTACAACTAAAATGTCTGTTTGTTTCTTATCCAATCTCGTTCCTCCTTGCCACTACGGCAGATAATTTTTTTTAGTTCACTCTACAGTCACTGTCTCCAGTTTTTATTACTTCGAAAACATTTTCAAGTGCCTTGCTTACAATATTTTCAATTGCAGTCTCTGTAAAGAATCCTACATGTGGCGTAATTATTACATTCTCCATTTTTTGTAAAATATCAAGTGGCGTTCCATCTATAATTTCTGAAGTAACTGCTTTGTTTATAAATACCCCTTCATTTTCCAATGTATCTAGACCTGCTCCAGCTATCTCTCCACTTTGAAGTGCCTCTACTAAATCTTTAGTATTTATGACATCTCCTCTGCTTGTATTGATAAGTAGTGCGCTTTTTTTCATCAGCTTAAGTCTATCTTTATTGATCATGTATCTTGTAGAATCTATTGATGGCGTATGAAGACTAACAAGATCGGCTTCCTTCAAAAGTTCTTCCAAAGTATCACAATATGTTAATACTCCATCTGCTTCTTTATTTTTGAAAACATCATATCCTATTACATTTGCTCCAAAGCCCTTGAATATCTTAGCTGAAGTTATACCAATTTTGCCAGTTCCAACAATACCAACTGTCAAGCTGCGTATTTCTTTTCCAAGTAGATCCGCTTTCCATCTAAAGTCATTCTTTTTCATTCTACAATCAACTTTATCGCATTTTCTCAATAGATTAAGTGAATGTGATACAGCTAGCTCTGCTATCGCATTTGGGGAATATCTAGGTACATTAGTAACTATTATACCATTTTTTGCAGCAGCTTCCAAGTTAATCATGTCAACGCCTGCTGTTCTTGATGAAATAACTTTTATTCCATATTCTTTTAATTGCTCAAAAAATCTTTCTTCTTTGAATTCTCTTACTTGTTGAATAGAAATTCCATCATAGCCTTTTGCTCTGCATATAGTTTCTTCTGTCAGGTCAACATCAATCATATCAGCACTTACGTTATTTGCTTTAAGACATGCATTCATAACGTCTTCTTCATAATCTCTGACTCCATAAATAAGTATTTTCATTTTTCCCACCATACCCCTTCATATTTTATAAATAATCATTTACTTTTTTAAATTTAAATTTTTTTTCAAACAAACAAAAAAATCATGTGAATGTGTTTTTTTTAACAAATTAACCCATTTACTTGCAATTCTATTTTAAAGCATTTTTACTCTAAATAAGAATTGCAAGTAAAGGGATATTAAAAACTAAATTCAGTTTTGTTAATTATGCCTGTTTGATATTTTCAAGTTGCTCAATGATCTGAGGAACTACTTCAAATAAGTCTCCTACTATACCATAATCTGCAACTGAGAATATTGGTGCCATCGGATCTTTGTTTATTGCTATTATAACATCTGATTGGTTCATACCAGCAAGATGCTGAATAGCTCCTGAGATTCCACAAGCGATGTATATATTTGGTTTTACTGTTACTCCAGTTTGTCCAACCTGATGAGAATGATCGATCCATCCTTTGTCTACTGCCGCTCTTGATGATCCAATTACTCCATCTAGTTTTACTGCAAGTTGCTTCAACAGATCAAATCCAGCTTCTGACTTAAGTCCAAGTCCTCCAGAAATTATGAAGTTTGCGTCTACTAGTGAAACTATTTCTTTTTCACTTTTAACTATTTCAAGTATCTCTGTTCTTATATCTTCTTTTTTGATTGAGAAGTTAAGTGGCACTATAGTACCTGTTCTTGAATCATCCTTGTCAGCCTTGTCCATAACGCCTGGTCTAACTGTTGACATCTGCGGTCTGTTTTCAGGACAAACTATTGTAGCCATTATATTTCCACCAAATGCTGGTCTTGTTTGTTT
>JBATTG010000225.1:0-15264 GCA_049670425.1 Proteocatella sp. | reverse complement strand
GTAAAATACTACCATTGATTAATAATATTATACCTCTTTTTGTGAGCTACAAAACAATTTTTACAATATAAATAATTTAATGTGTCAAAATAGTTTTATGTGCTTGTTAGTTATTATAAGTTACCTTTATGATAAAATCAAGTGATTTTGGAAAATAAATATATTTTTCTGATTTTTTAATTTTTTATTTCAAATAATTTCCATTTATTCTAAAGGAATAACTATAAGCTGTGGATATTATCAGTGTCATAAGCTTGAAAACATGAACTGCTTGTTCTGTTATTTCTCTTATGCTTGACTGGCTATGGCGGAAATTGGAAGTTCCATCGAAAATTCTACTCCGTCATCCTTATTTTTTACTGAAACCGCCCCTCCATGAATCGAAACAATAGTCCTCACAATCGAAAGTCCTATCCCATGACCACTTTGGCTTCGGCTTCTTGCTTTATCCACTTTATAAAATACATCCCATAGCTTGTCTATATCGCCAGGTGAAATATGACTTCCTGAGTTGTAGACAGATATGTTGATTTTATCTGCTATTTTTAAAGCTCTGATAATAATCTTGCCATTTTCATCAGTATATTTGATTGCATTGCTGACAAAATTTCCTACGGCTCTTTCCAGCAGTTCATAATCTGCAAAAACCAGGAGCTCTCTTTCGCATTGTATTTCAAACTTGATATTTTTTGATTTTAAAGAACTGTCAAACCTCTCAGAAATAGAGGCTAACAAATAACTGACTTCAAATTCCATCATTTTGGGTACAATTACGGCCTCTTCCAACATTGAAATTTCAAGGATTTCATTTACCATGCTGTTCATACGATCACATTCATCAGAAATAACCTTGAAATACTTTTCTCTTTTGTCTTTTGTATCTGCAACTCCAAATTGCAGCCCTTCTGAATAACCCTTTATGACACCTATAGGTGTCTTTAATTCATGAGAAACATTCCTCACAAGCTGCTTGCGCTGTTCGATATCAGTTCTAAGATTTTCAATACTTTCACTGAGTTTTTCAGAAATGTCATTGATACTTCTGCCCAAATCTCCTATTTCATCTTTGCTTGTTGCCGCTATTCTATCATCAAATTTCAGATTTGAAATATTGGTTGCAATCCTGCTCATTTCGACTATTGGTGAAGATATTTTTTTTGAAAATACAGTCGTAAAAATAAAACCAAGTACAATCATCGCAATTCCTATATAAAGGTAAAATTCATTGGCAATTGCAACACTTTCTCTAATCCCCTTAATCCGCTTTGCCATAACTATAATTTTATTCGGTTGTATCTGACTTGCAAACATCAGTATGGGCTCCTGACCATCCCTTTTGCCGAGGACCTTAAAGATATAGCCATCATTAACCTTGATTTTACCATTTCTGACAATTCTCTGCATATCATCAGTTAATCTGTTGTTTCTAATTTCCTGAGTTCTTGGAAAAGAAGTGTTTTTCACCTCATAATTTCCATCTGTTATAATTACGCTTATACCATCGGATCTGTCAATACCTTCAATTAAAGCCGGGATGTTGTTTTCGTCATTAATAAGTTCATCCTGAATTACTTCTGCCGTTCTGAGAAAAATACTTTCATTTTTATATATATAGTATTTCTCAAGAAAAAGGACATTGAGCAAAGAACCAATTCCTATGACCGTAACAATAACGATTACAAATACCATAAATAACTTCTGCCTTATGTTTAAATTTATATTCATATTTATTTTATCACCTCAAATCGGTATCCGCTGCCTCTTACCGTCTGAATATATTTGCCACAATCGAGAAGTTTGGCCCTCAGTGTCTTGACGTGGGTGTCGATAGTCCTGATATCTCCATCAAAATCATACCCCCAGATATTGTCCAGAATTTTGTCCCTGCTCAGAACAATGTTCTCATTGCTTATAAAGTAAATCAATAACTGATATTCCTTATTATTAAGGCACACATACGTATTATCGACAATAACCTTGTGAGTAAGCTGGTCGAGCTCAATTTTTCCTGCAATTATTTCCGACTTACGTTCTTTTTTGATTTTGCGAACCAGGGAATCCAGTCTTGCGAGAAATATCTGGTGACTGAAGGGTTTTGATATATAGTCATCCGCCCCCGTAAGTAAAGAATGTATTTCGCTGTTTTCATCACTCAGAGCCGTAAGCATCATGACTGGAATCTCAGAATGTTTTCGTACTTCAGCCAGGACTTCCCAGCCATCGTAAACAGGCATCATTACATCTAAAATAAGCAAGTCTAAATCCGTGTTTCCAAAAAACAAATCTATTGCTTCTTCGCCATTGCATGCTTCGAGTACTGAATATTCCTGTTTATTTAAAATGTCACACATAAGCTCCCTGAAAACAAAATCATCATCTGCTAAAAGTATTTTTATTATGGTCCTCACCTCTTTTTTTGTATTTTAACACTTATCATATATTATACTATAATATCTTTTTACTGACAGTATTTTAATTACATTTACTAATTACGCTTGACGAAGTAGTTTGATATGGCAAAAGGAGGAGGGCAATTGCCCTCCTCCCGTTTTTATTGTGGCCTGCTTATATCAGGTTGCCTATTTCCCACCAGCTGCTCTTTGCCCTTTCATTTCACCTCTGCCCATACCCATACCTGGGGCATTAGCAGGTCTATTTGCCTTTAGTTCAGCTTTTTCTTCATCTGTCATGCTTTCAAATTTGGCTTTCATAGCTTCTCGTTCAGTTTTCATCTCCGCTTTTTCAGCGTCTGTCATGTTTGCAAACTTGGCATCTCGCTCAGCTCTTTGAGCTTCTCTTTCTGCCTTCATCTCCGCTTTTTCAGCATCTGTCATGTTTGCAAACTTGGCATCTCGCTCGGCTCTTTGAGCTTCTCTTTGAGCTTTCATCTCTGTTTTTTCAGCGTCTGTCATGTTTGCGAACTTAGCATCTCTTTCGGCTCTTTGAGCTTCTCTTTCTGCCTTCATCTCTGTTTTTTCAGCATCTGTCATGTTTGCAAACTTGGCAATTCTTTCGGCTCTTTGAGCTTCTCTTTGAGCTTTCATCTCCGTCTTTTCAGCATCTGTCATGTTTGCAAAATCAGCCCTCATGCTATGAATTGCAGGAGTTGAGTTATCCACTGTTTGCGAATCCTCCTGTGCAAAAACTGTTGTAATCCCTACACTTGTTATAAGCATAGCTGCCATAAGTGATGCTCCAAATCTGTTTATATTTCTTTTCATTTTCATTTCCTTTCTCAATATCAATAAATAATTTACCTTAGGTATTGCATCCTGTTGCAATAAATATATTATAAAATACTTTTGTGAAATCAATGTGAAATATCCCAATATAATAAAAAAAAAATGAAAATAATTTTTTTCGTAAGAATATTGAGCAAAAAGGAGCAAATAAAAACAGGTATCAGATGATAAATAACTGATACCTGTCTGCATTTTTCATATGAGCAAAATCTCATCACTGAGCTTAAAGCGCCATATACCATATAAGTATGAATATAAACAGCATGAAAAAGCCGCACCATTTCATAAGTTCGCCGGAAACAACTATATCTTCAACGCTTAAATCTCTCATCTTATCTCCTATTGTAGGTTTTTCAACTATCTCTCCAAAATAGACATTAGTACCACCCAGCTGAACTCCAAGTGCACCTGCAACTGCGCCTTCCGGGTATGCACAATTTGGACTTTTATGATTCTTTCTGTCTCTGATTGCGATTTTTATGCAATCGCTTTGATTTTGCCCCTTTACAAGGCTCGCAAACACGAACCCTACCAACGATATCCTTGCCGGTATAAAGTTGAATATATCATCAATTTTTGCTGAAAAAAAGCCAATATCTTTGTATAGTTCATTCTTATAACCCACCATGGAATCCAAAGTGTTGACCGCCTTGTATGCCATCATGAGGGGAGCCCCTCCTATTATGCCATAAAATAGCGGTGCAATTACTCCATCTACCGTATTTTCCGCTATGGTCTCTACTGTAGCTCTTATTATTTCTTCAAAAGACAAATTCGTAGTATCCCGTCCCACGAGATATGAAATCTGTATCCTGCTCTTTTCCAAATCTCCCGATTTCACGCAATCGTAAACCTTGATTCCCTCATCATACAGGCACTTTGTTGCCAGGCACGTATACATTAAAACCGTCTGCACAGCTGCCCCTATGTAAACATTGGCTCTAAAGGACATCTCTACCAGCGTCCATGTAATCCCTGCCGTCAATCCTACCGTTATTATAAACAGGAATAGCCCGCCAAGCTTCTTTGTTTTTGAAGTATGGCAGACTTTTCTTATTATATTTTCTGTAGTTTTAATAAGCTTTCCGATGTATTTTATCGGATGTGGAAAGTTGTATGGGTCACCGATAATTCTGTCTAAGATATATGCTGCTATAAGGGAAATAGGTATGCTTAGCGCCCTAAATATTTCCAATTGTGTCATCACTTCTCCTTTTTACTCGTCTTAATCATCTTTATTCCTTCTTCAAAGGCTCTCATGTTTATTTCTTCTGTTCCTTGTGGAATTCTTGCTCTTATGGCATTTTCCATGGCTTTTCTGTCAAGCCCCTCTATCAGTTCTGAAAGTGCTCCCAGGGCAACTATATTTGCTACCATCGGTTTTTTAAGCACTTCTCTTGCAGTCCTTAATATAGGGAGTGAGTATACTTTGCATTCTCCGTCATTGGCTATTATGCTCTCATCCAGAACAACAATTCCATCTAAAAATATATCCTGGCTGTATTTTTCATATGAATCCTGAGTAAGCGACAACAATATATCTGGCTTCAAAACTTTGGTGAAGAATATTTCATCCTTGTTTATTATTACTTCAGCCTTGCTTGCCCCACCTCTGGCTTCTGGTCCATAAGACTGGCTCTGCACGGCATTATATCCCATGGATATAGCAGCTTCTGCTATAATTATACCAGCTAATATAACACCCTGTCCGCCTGAACCACTTAATCTAATTTCAGCTTTCATATCTTTTCCTTCCTTATTTCAATCTTTCAATGATTTCTTGATACAACTCAGTGTATTCTGGTTCAACTGATTCGTAAAATTCTCCCATAAATTGCTTTCCAACCAGCTGCTCAGGCGTCAATTTAGCCTTCGCCTTGATATCGATGTAGCTGTCCTTCATATTTATCATAAGGTCTACCGCTGAGCCTTTTTTATTTTTTCGTCCATAATAGGTTGGGCATCCGCTCATCCCTTCAATTAGAGAAAAACCCTTATGCATAATCCCTTTTTTCACATAGCTGGTCATCTGCTTTGCATGATATGCCGTTGCCCTTGCCACATATGTTGCTCCAGCTCCGGTGGCCAATGAACATATGTCAAACGGCTTGTCTATGTTTCCATATGGCGCTGTAGTTCCCTTTTCCATATGAGGAGTCGTTGGCGAATATTGTCCGCCGGTCATGCCATATATGTTGTTGTTAAATACGATTGTTGTTATATCGATATTTCTTCTGCATGCATGTATAAGATGGTTTCCACCTATTGCCGAACAGTCTCCATCACCAGTTATAACTATTACGTGAAGTTCCGGATTGGCCATCTTCAGGCCAGTAGCAAAACCAAGTGCTCTTCCATGAGTGGTATGAAGCGTTGCAAAATCCATATACCCTGCCGCTCTTGATGAACATCCAATTCCGGATACGATGCAAACCTTGTCTCTGTCGAGTTCAAGTTCATCTATCGCGGTTGCTATTGTTTTCATAAGTATTCCGTGACCACATCCCGGACACCATATATGTGGCAATCTATCTATTCTAAAGTTATCTAAAACGTTCTGACTAGGCATTGTGTACCTCCATAAAACTCTTTACTATCTCTCTTGGTGTTATTATCTCTCCGTTAGCCTTGTTTATTCCATGAATCTTAGATTTGTCATCTACTGCTCTTTGAACTTCAAGTATCATCTGTCCCAGGTTCATCTCTACTACAAAAGTTGCTTTTACTTTTGACGCTACTTCCTGCACCTGTTTTTCCGGAAAAGGCCATACGGTCTTTGGAATAAACGCTCCAACTTTGATACCCTGGTTTCTCAGCTCCAGAATAGCTTCTTTTACCGATCTTGCCATGCCACCAAATGTAACGAAGGCATACTGAGCATCTTCCAATCTATATTCTTCATATATATTTATTTCATCGAAATTATTTTCTACTTTTTTCATTAATCTGTCAAGCTGCTTTCCAGCTATGCCCGTATCATTTGTTGGAAATCCTGTTTCATCATGAAAAAGTCCGGTTATATTATATCTGTAACCAGTTCCAAAATCTGCCATCGCCGGAACAAGATCTTCGGTCATTTCATAAGGTTTGTATTCCTGCGGAGAACAATTTGGTCTCTTTCTGTTGACTACTTCCAGCTCGCCTGGCTCTGGAATTTCCATGTTTTCTCTGAGGTGACCTACTACTTCATCCATCAGTAATATTACTGGAGTTCTGTATTTTTCAGCAAAATTGAAGGCTTTAACCGTGAGTTCAAAGGTTTCTCTGACTGATGTTGGTGACAGCGCTATTACCGGGTGATCTCCATGAGTTCCCCATTTAGCCTGCATATAGTCCCCTTGTGCCGGAGAAGTCGGTAGTCCAGTACTTGGCCCTGATCTTTGTACGTTTACAATAACACATGGTATTTCTGCTATACAAGCATAGCCTATGTTTTCCTGTTTAAGCGAAAATCCAGGGCCACTTGTAGCTGTCATTGATTTTTTACCGGCTATTGATCCGCCTATACACGCAGCAATTCCACCGATTTCATCTTCCATCTGAATAAATTTTCCACCTATTCTAGGTAACATTTCTGATGAAACTTCTGCTATTTCTGTAGATGGAGTTATAGGATATCCTGCAAAAAACTCCATTCCAGCATATAATGCTCCATGAACACAAGCTTCATTACCTTGCATCAATACAACTTTTTTACTCATTTTCAGTACCTTCCTCTAAATAAATTGCGTAATCTGGACATCTTAGTTCACATTGACCACATTTTATACAATCTTCCTGTCTTTCTATTTCTATTTTTCCATTAACCAATCCCAAAACTTTTTTGGGGCAAAAAGCTACGCAAATTCCACAGCCTTTACACCAATTTTTATCTATAACTAGCATCTTGCTCACTTTGAATTTTCCTCCATTTCCAATTTGAGTATGACTAAATCATATCATCTTTTTCAGAATTATGCAAGAATAATTTCATTTTGTTATTAAATGATATTTAAGTTGCATGAACTGTGATTATGACTTTCATTTTCACCAATTTTGTATATATTTGTTTTGAAAATAGCGATAAAAATGAATGATTTAGTAACTGTGACTTCATTTGCCCATCTTAACTTATCTTTCTGATATTCCATTCTTCATTAATCAAAAATTAACGCTTATTTATTACTTTTATCAACTTAATATAGACTATTATTATGCATTATTCAAAAACTTTATCATTTTTGTTTTTGTTGATATAATACTTATATAGTATCTTGGATTTCAGCTTAACATTTTTAACTTTATCAGAAAAAAACATTCTGAATATGTTTTTATTTTTATTGGTTTAATGTTTTATTGGTTTAATGTTTTATATTTAATTAAGAATTAATTGGAGGTCAGCATGCAAAAAGTTTTAGTTATTGCCCCAAAAGGAAAAATGGGCAAACTTATTGTTCAAATCGTTAATGAAAGAAATGATATGAAACTGGTTGGTACAATTGCACCGGTTGGAAGAGATTACATAGGTGAAGATTCAGGAATCATTGCAGGTCTTGGAATAAAAACTTATGCTCCCGTTTTTGACAATATCGACGATATTATAAACAGCTGCGATGTAATAATAGATTTTTCTACTACGGATGTTTCTTTATCGGTACTTGCAAAAGCCGTGGAAAACAGAAAATCCCTGGTATGCGGAACTACTGGATTTACAAAAGATGAATTAGTGAAATTTGAAGAAGCATCAAAAATCATTCCCATACTTTATGCTGCAAACACCTCAAGGGCCGTTAACTGCATGAATAAACTGTTAGAACTTACTACAAGAGCCATAGGCCAGGATTGCGATATCGAAATAATTGAAATGCATGACAGAAAAAAAGTCGATGCCCCCAGCGGCACGTCTAAAGAGATGGGCCATCTTATTGCTGAAAATCTTGACGTTAACTTCGATGATGTTGCAAAGTATGGTCGTCATGGCAAGGGTGAAAGATCTGATCAGGAGATAGGATATCACTCTATAAGATCTGGTGATATTTCCAGCAGCCACACAGTTATTTTTGGAATGATGGGCGAACGCCTTGAAATAACCCATCACGCATATAACTGGCTATGTTTTGCAAGAGGAGCCTGTGATTGTGCAAAGTTTCTTGATGATAAGACCTCTGGCATGTACGATGTTTCCGATGTGATATCTATCTAAGATTCCTTTCAAAAATATGTATTGAATTCTGATAATCCAAAAGGGATGAAACATATACTAACGTAAAGTTAGAAATGTTTCATCCCTTTTCAAGATCAAACTATTACACCGTTTAAAGTGTATTTAAGTTCTCATGTTTTTTATAAAATTGTGCTTTGCTTATAGTCATCTTGATATACTTGGTCTGCATGCCATTGGCGCTGTCTCTAAAGTATTTTTCAATATCCTCATGTTTTCCATCGAAAGGATCCATGGTCTGATTATAAAATTTATCATAATGTACTTTTTTTGGAACAAATCCTATTTTATCATAACATCTTATGGCACGTTTATTATAAGCCGCCACGGTAAGGTTCAGTTTATTAAATTTGAAATCTCTGAAAAACCAGGTTAAAAAAAGAGTTATGGCTTCAGTTCCATAATTCATATTGTGATAATCCGGATCCATTACAATACCTATTTCTCCAGATTTATCAAGATAATTCAGCTTTCTAAGTGCAATATAGCCAATAAGGCGATTCGCCTTATTAAAGATGCAGTAACATCTTTTTCCATGCTGATTTTTTCTGGCAAACCACATTGTCTGTTCTGCCTCTGACATACTTGGAAAATTATAATCATCGAATAAATCATCCTCGTTGATTCCCCAGTTCATCATTTTTTTTATATCATCAAGCTCTAATCGCTTTAATCTTATTCGTTCTCCCCAAATCACTAAAATCCTCCAAAGTTAGATGCATCTTTAAATAATTGATACTGGCCAAACCATGTAAGAGGAATCGTTCCCGTCTCGCCATGTCGGTGTTTTGCTATTATAACTTCCGTTATATTCTTTTGCTCAGAATCTTTATTGTAATAATCATCTCTGTATAAGAACATTACCAAGTCAGCGTCCTGCTCTATTGCGCCTGATTCTCTAAGGTCAGAAAGCATCGGTCTGTGATCTGATCTTTGCTCGACTGCTCTTGAAAGCTGTGAAAGCGCAATTACAGGACATTGAAGTTCTTTTGCAAGTACTTTCAATGAACGTGAAATCTTGGATATTTCCTGTTGTCTGCTCTCGGTTTTTCCATCGCCCTCCATAAGCTGGAGGTAGTCAATTAAGACTAAATCAAGACCTTTTTCAACCTTTAGTCTCCTGCACTTCGACCTCAGTTCAACCGCGGTTATGCCTGGCGAATCGTCTATATATATATTGGTATTTTGCAGTATTCCCATTCCAGTCGTAACTTTTGGCCATTCTTCGTCCTCGATATTTCCATTTTTCAACTTATTGAGCTCCACATGACTCGTAGATGCTATCATCCTTTGAATAAGCTGTTCCTTGCTCATCTCAAGGTTGAAAAGGGCTACCGAAGCATTCCCTTTTATTGCTGCATTTTGTGCGATATTTAAACTGAAAGCAGTCTTTCCCATAGCCGGTCTGGCAGCTATTAATATTAAATCCGTTTTTTGCAATCCATTTATTTTTCGGTCCAGATCAATAAAACCAGTCGTAAGGCCCGTAAGTTTTCCTTTTCGCTGATATAGATCCTGGAGCATTTCAAATGAATCAGCCAGAACATTCTCTATTTTCACAAGACCAGTTTGGTCTTTTTCCTGCGCTATATCAAATATTGATTTTTCAGCAAAATCAAGGATTTCACTTATCTCCATATTTTGTTCATAACTTTTTTGCATCAGTGACGTAGATGCTTTTATCAGTTTGCGCAGTATCGATTTTTCCTTAACTATTGCCGCATATTTTGTTATATGGGCGGTAAAATCCGGCGCAGAGGAAAGTGAGGTGATGTAGGGTATACCTCCCACCTTTTCAAGAAGATTCTTTCTTCTAAGTTCATTTACCATAGTAATTAAATCTATGGGTTCATTATTCTTAAACAATGTAAGCATTGCATCGTATATTTCTGCATTTTGCTCGGAATAGAAATCATCTTTGCTTACAATATCTATGACTACTATTATCAAATCTTTATCTAGCAAAACACTTCCCAGTACCGATTGTTCAGCTTCTATTGCATACGGCATCAGTTTGCCTTCCAAATATAACACCTCGACTTTATTATATAAGCCACGGCTTAGCCATGGCTTTTAGATTAATTCTTTTCTTTTACATCTACTACTATTGTTGTAGATACCTTCGAATGCAGTTTAACTTCAACTGTCACGGTTCCTAAAGCTTTAATTGGCTCTGTAAGAAGTATTTTTCTTTTATCAAACTCTACACCGTGCTGTTTTTTCATCTGTTCTGCAATATCTTTTGATGTTATTGCTCCAAATAATTTTCCGCCTTCACCTGCTTTTGCATAAATAGTAACCTGAGCATCTTTAAGCTTTTCTCCCAGCGCTACAGCTTCATCCTCATCTTTTTGAGTCTTTATCTCTTTTGATTTTTCCTGCTGATTGAAGTCATTAAGATTTACCTGGTTAGCTTCTTTAGCAAGTCCTTTTGATAATAGAAAGTTTCTTGCGTAACCATCACTAACTTCCTTAACTTCACCTTTTTTTGCAGTTCCTTTTACATCCTTTAAAAATATCACTTTCATTTACTTTTCCTCCTCTTTTAAATGCAGTTTTATTTGTTCTTCGACTTTTTCCAAAGCTTCTTCTATAGTTGTATCTTTTATTTGAGTTCCTGCGGTTTCAATGTGTCCTCCACCGCCGAGTTTTTCCATTATTACCTGGACATTTATCTCTCCTAGTGACCTTGCACTTATCTGAACTTCATTGTTTCTGCTACTGGCTATCACAAATGAAGCCTGTATTCCCTTCAGATTAAGCAGCTCATCGGCTATCTGAGATGCTATCAGCTGAGGATTATCCATGGTCTTGGGACAATAGGTAAGCGCTATTTTCTCACCTATTATTCTCACCTTGTTGAGCGCTTCAGCTCTTACTATAAAGCTTTCCATATCTCCTTGAAAAAGAGTTTTTACAGCTATAGTATCTGCTCCGTATTTTCTCAGAAATGCTGCAGCTTCAAATGTCCTTACACCTGTCTTGAAAGTGAAGTTTTTAGTATCCAGGGTAATACCTGATAGAAGCGCTTCCGCTACCTGTGGGTTGAGCTGTGGTCTTTCCTTTATATACTGCACAAGTTCTGTTACCATCTCACTTGTAGACGATGCGTAGGTTTCATGGTATACCAGCACTGCTTTATCAATAAATTCAGGTCCCCGTCTATGATGATCTATTACTACGATTCTTTCACTCTTGTCTACCAGTTTTGGATATTCCGTGAATTTCGGATTATGAGTATCCACAACCACCAACAGGGTATCTTCAGTAGCATACCTCATAGCTTCATCTTTTTTCAAAAATACATTTTTATATTTATCACTGGATTTTATTCGTTCATAAAGCACATCGATTGATGAATTTGGCGTCTCAATAACAATTTTAGCTTCTTTTCCAAGCATTTCAGCAATTGCCACAACCCCAAGGGCTGACCCTAAAGAATCGAGGTCTGCAAACTGATGGCCCATAACCAGTACATTTTTCGACTCAAGAAATAAATCTCTTAGCGCATAACCGATTATCCGGGCTTTTACTCTTGTCTTTTTTTCTACAGCTTTTGACTTTCCACCATAAAAAACATACTTATCATTCTTCTTGACTGCAACCTGATCGCCACCTCTGCCAAGCGCAATGTCCAGAGCCGAATTACTTATAAGCTGCGTCTCTCTAAGAGAATTGACGAATGAAGACACTCCCATGGAAATTGATATCGGTATGAAATTCTTTATATCAATACTTCTTATATTATCTAAAATAGAAAATCTCTCATCTTCCATTTTTACCAATTCTTCTTCTGTTGTAACTAGAAAATACTTATCCTTGGATATTTTTCTTATTGCTAATTTATGTTCCAGAGCCCAGGCTTTCATGCTGCTTTCTATCTCGGCTTCGAGCTGAGGTCTATTTTTCTCTTCAGTAGAATCCAAAACTTCATCGAAGCTGTCTACATGAGCCGTTATCACAACTGGCTTGCCAAGTTCGTGAAGAAGCCTCATATTTTCAAGTTCTGTAGTATCTTGAAAATATATCATAATAGTATTATCTTTTTCTTCTTTGGCTTTATTAATCGTATAAATTGCTTTATAAGATTTATCGCCTTTTCTTTCCAAATCGAAGTTCCCCTGTGAATCACTTAAAATAGTCGCTATTTCAATTTCGAAAAAGTGTTCATTAATCTTATCTCCAAACAATCCTTTTTTACCAACAAGCTCAGAAAATCTTTTATTGTACCACACAATAATACCCTCTGTATTACACATGCACAGCGGCAGATTTAAATTGCTTATAGACTGACGAGTCTTATAATCCATGGTCATATTGAAAGTTTCAACATATGAATCCATTTTCTCCTCATACTTTTGCTTTTCAATAGTCTGGTTCTTAATAGATATGATAAAAAACACACCCATTGCCAATCCAAGCCAGATATTATAGTATGATACTATCAACGTAGATGCTATTAAACATATATTATTAAGTTTGATATACTTCATATTGTCCTTCATAACTCACCTTTACTTTTTTATTTTCCGCAAATTTACAATCGCATCCAAAAAGCCTATAGCTACAACAAATGTATACAGTGGCATAAAACTGCACAACATGAATGTAATTATATTTCTCGGTAGTGGTTTCAATCTCATGCTCATAAAATAATATATTGAAGCAATCCCCTGTAAAAAAAACAACATTCCGAATATTATTGTCAGATTTATAACAAGTGTATCTTTATATATAAAATCCGAATATATAAGAAATACAGCCATAAGGTAAATCAGCGTAATTCCACCAAATACATTTCCAGGAAGAGTGAATTCTGCAAGTGTAGCAGTTTCCCTTTTACGCATTACCTTCATGAGAATATTTCCTGTAAAAAAATAATTCAGGGTAGATACTGCGAATCCCATACAAACTACCATACCTGGGAAAGTTCTTCTTAAATTAAGTATAAAAGTATCAATGTCCATATCTAGATTTAAAAATACTTTTTGCGTTTCAAAAGATTCTCTATATATATTTATTATATAATCAAGTAAATCTACATTCATCATTCTGGCTTCAATATACATAAGCAGCAGCATATTAATGATTACCATAAATGCTCCAGCGAATATCGAAAGTGCCGGTGCTCTTCTCCTATATGAAAGCTCCCCTATAAGAAGTCCCACCCCTCCCATTGTAAATGCCATATACAGTGCAATTAATGGATCTGTAAATACTGACGTCGCCAGCGTTATAATTATAGCTGCAATAAAATTAAAAGCCATCCCATTTCTAAATGTAACAACTGCAAATAAAGACGGCAATAGCAATGCTACGGGACTCAAAACTGGTACTAATTTAGTTATCAGCAAAACAACAACAATTGCTATTGAATATTTTATCGTTTCTATGAATGCTTCTTTTTTATCTCTTTTATATCTAAAAAATATGTGCTGCAAATAATCACTCCTTCATAAACATTTAAGCCTTATTACAATTATGTCTCACTTATTATTATAACATAATATGAGTTTTTTTTCATCTCCCTGCCAAAAAACTAATTCTAAATGTATAAAAAACCCTCTAAGAATAAAATTCCTAGAGGGTTTTTACTGGTGCCCAAAGCCGGAATCGAACCAGCGACACGAGGATTTTCAGTCCTCTGCTCTACCGACTGAGCTATTTGGGCAAAATAAATGGTGGGCCTTCAGAGACTCGAACTCCGGACCTACCGGTTATGAGCCGGGCGCTCTAACCAACTGAGCTAAAGGCCCATTTATTTATTATTTAAAACTAATGGTGGGCCTGGCTGGACTCGAACCAGCGACCTCACGCTTATCAGGCGTGCGCTCTAACCACCTGAGCTACAGGCCCTAACACAAAAAAATGGTCGAGGTGGAGAGACTCGAACTCTCGGCCCCATGGTCCCAAACCACGTACGCTACCAAACTGCGCTACACCTCGTTAATATATGAATAAAGATTTTTGAAAATAATCTGAAAAAAGATGGTCGAGGTGGAGAGACTCGAACTCTCGGCCCCATGGTCCCAAACCACGTACGCTACCAAACTGCGCTACACCTCGTTAATAGAACTTATTTACCATTTTATGACTATGATTATGTATTAATTTGTTTTGTATTGATAATTTAATGGCAGGGGCGGCAGGATTTGAACCCACGGCATTCGGTTTTGGAGACCGACGTTCTACCACTGAACTACGCCCCTACAAATTGGTGGGCCTAGCTGGACTCGAACCAGCGACCTCACGCTTATCAGGCGTGCGCTCTAACCACCTGAGCTATAGGCCCTAACAAAAAAAATGGTCGAGGTGGAGAGACTCGAACTCTCGGCCCCATGGTCCCAAACCACGTACGCTACCAAACTGCGCTACACCTCGACAGTGTTAAGTATTATTTGTAAAAATATGGCGGAGAAAGAGGGATTTGAACCCTCGCGCCCGTTATCCAGGCCTACTCCCTTAGCAGGGGAGCCTCTTCAGCCACTTGAGTACTTCTCCATATTTCTTGGCGGAGAGGGTGGGATTCGAACCCACGGCCCATTACTGAGTCACTGATTTTCAAGACCAGCTCCTTAAACCGCTCGGACACCTCTCCAACAATATAAAAAAAATGGTGACCCATCCGCGACTCGAACGCGGGACACCCTGATTAAAAGTCAGGTGCTCTACCAACTGAGCTAATGGATCCTAAATGGAGCGGGTGAAGGGGATCGAACCCTCGCAACCGGCTTGGAAGGCCGGGGCTCTACCACTGAGCTACACCCGCAAGATATTATAAGATATTTATTACATTGTTTTAAAATTAAAAATGGTGGTGGA
>JBATTG010000224.1:0-8701 GCA_049670425.1 Proteocatella sp. | reverse complement strand
GTTGCACAAAGGGGAGGAGTTTTCAAAAATCAAAGATAAAATCTGATCCATATCATTTGAAAAAACAGCTATATATGATAAAATAGTATTTAACTTAAGACTGAGTTTTTACAGACATATGTGAGTTTGATTTTCATGAATTTTGCAGGAGTAAATTATGAAATATATAGTAGCGCTAGATCAAGGAACGACAAGTTCCCGGGCTATAATTTTTGATAAGGATCAAAATATAGTAGGGAGCAGCCAGAAAGAATTTACGCAGATATATCCCAAAGAAGGCTGGGTAGAGCATGATCCTATGGAAATATGGGCTACGCAGTACGGCGTGCTTCAAGAAGCCATGGCCAAGAAGAGCATAACCCCTGAAGATATTGCAGCCATCGGAATTACAAATCAAAGAGAAACTACCGTCATATGGGACAGAAACACAGGCGTGCCGGTATATAATGCCATAGTATGGCAATGCAGGAGAACGGCAGGAATATGCGATGAACTGAAAAATATAGATGGCTTTGAAGCTTATGTAAAACAAAGCACGGGCCTTGTTATAGATGCCTACTTTTCAGGAACTAAAATAAAGTGGATACTTGATAATGTGCAAGGCGCCAGAGAAAGAGCAGAAAGCGGAGAACTTATATTCGGAACCATAGACACCTGGCTTATATGGAAGCTTACAAACGGCCAGGTACATATAACCGATTACACAAATGCTTCAAGGACGATGCTTTTTAACATAAAGACTCTAAGGTGGGATGAGAAAATAATTTCGCTCCTTGGAATTCCTATGTCGATGCTTCCGGAAGTTAAAAATTCATCTCAGGTATACGGGTATACAAGCCTGGGAGTAAAAGATGGATACCAGATACCGATATCAGGAGCCGCAGGGGACCAGCAGGCGGCACTTTTCGGTCAGGCCTGTTTCAGCGAAGGCGAAGCGAAGAATACTTACGGCACGGGTTGCTTCATACTTATGAATACAGGAGAAAAACTTGTGACCAGCAACAACGGGCTTTTGACCACCATAGCGATAGGTATAGACGACAAGGTGACTTATGCTCTGGAAGGCTCCATATTCGTGGCGGGAGCGGTTGTACAGTGGCTAAGGGATGAACTCAAAATAGTTCATGACTCAAAGGACACCGAATACTTCGCCACAAGTGTTCCAGATTCAGGAGGCGTATATGTAGTTCCGGCATTTGTAGGGCTCGGAGCCCCGCACTGGGATATGTACGCAAGAGGCACCATAATGGGTATAACAAGAGGCACAAACAGGAACCATATAATTAGAGCATCACTCGAAGCCATAGCTTATCAGTCAAGAGACGTTCTCGAAGCCATGATGCAAGATACCGGCATAAATCTCAAGACATTGAAGGTAGACGGAGGCGCATCTGAAAACAACTTCCTTATGCAATTTCAGGCCGACATATTAGGAAAAGAAGTCGACAGGCCGGTAGTCACGGAAACTACAGCCCTTGGAGCCGCATATCTTGCAGGGATAGCGGTAGGCTTTTGGAAAAATAAAGAAGAAATATCAAAAAAATGGTCACTGGACAGAAAGTTCATCCCCTCAATCAGTGAAGAGGACAGAGAAAAGAAATACAGAATATGGAAAAAAGCTGTAAAAAGATCTCAGCTGTGGGAAGAAGATTAACCGAGGATAAAGTCGCAAGGGCATAATAAAACTACTATTCACTAAATCGTAAATATGGTAAAATTACAGATAGAATGTTTACCTTCAGGCAACTTAAGCTGAAGAAATTCCACAATAACCAATACTGCCTTTAGTTCATGAAAAATATATTGAAATCCATGGACAAAAGTCACAAAATATACAGAAAAGAGAAATCGTAAAAAATGAAAAATGTAAAATTAACACAGATGACAAGAGCAGCTGGCTGAGCGGCAAAAATAGGGCCAAAGGACTTGGCCAACGTACTCTCAGTGATACCAAAAATAAAGCACGAAAAACTTTTAGTAGGTCTGGAAACTTCGGATGATGCAGCGGTATACAAGGTATCAGAAGATAAAGCAATCATACTGACCCTGGACTTCTTTACACCGGTAGTAGATGATCCTTATACCTTTGGAAAAATAGCGGCAGCAAATTCGCTTTCAGACATATATGCGATGGGGGGAGAGCCTACTGTTGCAATGAACATAGTTTGTTTTCCAGAATGCGAAGACATGGCCATACTCAGAGAAATCCTCAGGGGCGGATCAGACAAGGTAACAGAATCAGGAGCAATACTTGTCGGGGGCCATACCGTAGATGACAAGGAGCCCAAATATGGACTTTCAGTAACGGGAGAGGTTCATCCAGACAAGGTTAAGGCAAACTCCGATGTAAAAATAGGTGACTTGCTTATACTTACAAAACCGATAGGAACAGGGATAATAAATACCGCGATAAAAGGTGAACTGGCTACCGAGGAAGATTACGATGAGGCAGTACTTGTGATGGAGTACCTCAACAAATATCCGGCAGATGCCATGAAAAAAATAGATGTCAATGGAGTAACTGATGTAACTGGATTCGGACTTTTGGGACATGTGCTTGAAATGGCTAAAGGTTCAGATTGCACCATAGAAATATACTCAGAAGAGGTGCCTATGCTGAAAAATGCCAGAGAGTATGCAAACATGGGAATAATTCCAGCGGGAATGTACAAGAACCTGGAATATATATCCAGTGATGTAAAAGTGCAAGATGGAGTAAAGCAGGAAGTATTAGACGTTCTTTATGACCCTCAGACATCAGGCGGTCTTTTGATAAGCATACCAGAAGCCAAAGCACAGGAGCTTATTACGCAGCTGAAAATCGCAAAATCTCTTTGCTATGAAATAATAGGAAAAGCAGTACCAAAACAGGACAAATATGTTGTCGTAAAGTAGGAAAGGAAATTAAACTGATATGAAAAAACACCTGTTAAGAGAGCTACCATCGGTAGATGAAATATCGAGAAATCAAGAAATTGAAGCTCTGAGCCAGAATCTGGATCAGGAATATCTTACGGAGATAGTAAGAGAAGAAATCGGAAATGTAAGGGATCAGATATTGAAATGGTCCTATGAATATGATGAAATAAACATTCAAAATATGATAGATAATATAAAAAACAGATTGAATAGTGATTTCAACTTTGGACTAAAAAAAGTGATAAATGGGACGGGCGTAGTGCTTCATACAAACCTTGGAAGGGCCCCAATGTCAAAAAACATAAAAGAACAGTTTGACAACATACTTTACGGCTATTGCAATCTGGAGTATGACATTGAAAAAGGTGCGCGAGGCTCCAGACATGACCACTTGAAGGAGCTGATTCTAAAACTTACAGGCGCGGAAGATGTAATCGTGGTCAACAACAATGCTGCGGCCGTAATGCTTGTGCTCTCAACAATGTGCAAAAATAAAGAGGTAATAGTATCCAGGGGAGAACTCGTAGAAATAGGAGGTTCGTTCAGGATTCCAAAAGTAATGGAGCACAGCGGAGCCTTTCTTAAGGAAGTAGGAAGCACCAACAAGACCCACCTCAAGGACTATGAAGAAGAGATAAATGAAAATACCTCGGCTCTTATGAAGGTTCATACCAGCAATTTCAAGATGATGGGATTCACCGAGGCGGTTTCTATAAAAGACCTTAAACCACTTGCTGACAAGCATGACCTTCCGATAATAGATGATCTTGGCAGCGGAGTTTTCATCGACCTTAGAAAATATGGGCTGGACTACGAACCTACAATCCTCGATTCCCTGGAGCAAGGCTCGGACATAGTTACTTTCAGCGGTGACAAGCTTCTTGGAGGTCCGCAGTGCGGAGTGATAGTAGGAAAATCAAAATACATCGATATGATGAAGAAAAATGACCTTCTGAGAGCCCTCAGAGTAGACAAAATGACGATATCAGCACTTGCAATGACACTGAGCCTCTATCTGGATAAGGAAAATATTGAAACAAGCGTGCCAGTGCTTTCAATGCTGTCACAAAAACCAGAGGAGCTTAAGGTGAAAGCCCAAAGTCTGATGGACTCTATTGCAGTTGACGCTCAAAAAGCGGATATAAGAGTCGAAGAGACAAAATCACAGGTGGGCGGAGGATCGCTTCCTGCCCAATATATGGACACCTATGCTATCGCCATAAAACCATCAGTGATTTCGCTGAACGAACTTGAACAGAAAATGAGGCTTACAGAGCCACATATAGTAGGCAGAATAGCGAATGAAACGTATTATATAGATTCCAGGACTGTATTTGCAGATGAGATGCAGACTGTAGCTGAAAAAATAACGGAAATATTTAAATAAGACTCGAAGGGAAAAAATATGAAACACATTATAGTAGGGACGGCAGGCCATATAGACCACGGGAAAACCACACTTATAAAAGCCCTGACAGGAATAAACACAGACAGGCTTGAAGAAGAACAAAAAAGAGGAATATCCATCGATTTAGGCTTCTCTCACTTTGATATATCGCAAGATGAGCGAATCGGCATAATAGATGTTCCAGGACACGAAAAATTCCTCAAGAACATGCTCGCAGGAGTAGCCGGTATGGACCTTGTAATGCTTGTTGTTGCAGCTGATGAGGGGGTAATGCCTCAGACGAAGGAGCATGTTGATATTCTTGATCTCATAGGCCTTAAAAAAGGAATAATAGTAATAACCAAAATAGACAAAGTGGAAGAGGATTTTCTGGAGCTTGTAGAAGACGATATAAGAACATCTGTTCAGGGAACATTTCTAGAAGATGCGCCATGCGTATATGTGGATTCCATATCAAGAAGAGGCCTGGATGACCTGGTAGCACTCATAAAAACTGTAAGCGAAGAAGTAGAAGGTCGAAACGAGGATGCTCCGGTAAGAATGTATATAGACAGAATCTTCAGCATCAAGGGGTTTGGAAGCGTAGTTACGGGAACGCTGGTTGAAGGAACCATAAAGCCAGACGACGAACTTACAATATATCCCAAGGAGCTCAAGGCCAAGGTAAGAGGCGTGCAGGTGCATTCAAAACCCGCCAAGGCGGCATACGCAGGCCAGAGAGTTGCCATCAATCTTTCAAATGTAGAAAAAGATAAAATTGAAAGAGGAGACATCCTGGCAGCACCAAACTCGATGAGTCCAACGATGATGATAGACTGCAAAATAAGAGTGATAAGAGAAGCCAGCAAGGACATTGAACACTGGGACCGAGTAAGACTTTATCATGGAGCACGAGACATCCTTGGAAGGATAGTTCCGCTCGAGGCCAGCATGATTCAAAGGGGGTATGAAGGCTATGCCCAGATAAGACTTGAAGAAAAGCTTGCCTGCAAAGCTCTTGATAAAATCGTAATCAGGATGTATTCTCCCATGGAAACAATCGGCGGAGGCGTGATTCTGGATGCCAACCCAAAAAAACATTCAAATGCAGATGAAAATCTTGTGGAATCTTTCCAGATAAAAGAAGAAGGATCGCCTAAAGATGTAATAGAAAATTATCTTAATTCAGTCAAAGACTTTGTAAGCGTAGCAGAGATAAATGAGAAACTGACATTTTCACAGGATTATATCAAAGAACAATTGAAGGATCTCAGCAGTGAAGACAAGGTTGTTACAGTTGGCAATTTTGCAATGCATATTCAAAACTTCAAAACTATGGCAGAAAACGGAGAAAAAATATTAAAACAGTATCACGAACAGAACCCACTGAAGCAGGGGATGAGCAGAGAAGAATTCAAATCAAAACTAAATCTCAAGCTTAAGCCAAAGGAATATGATGTGTTTTTGGAAAAACTAATGAAAATAAAGGAAATAAATCTTAATCAGAGCATAATAAAATTAAGCAACTTTGAGATAGTGTATACTCCAGAAAAACAAAAGCTCAAAGATGAAATCTTAAAAAAACTTAGAGAAGAAGATATGACTCCAAGTTTGGTGAAAGACTATATAGATACCAAAGAAAAAGAGGAAGTCATCGAAGGTCTGATTGAAGAGCAGCTCATCGTAAAAGTAAGTGAGGACCTGATTTATGATAAAAAAGTAATAGATAAATTCCAGGAAGATATCAAAGAAATGATACAGACTAACAAAGGAATGACCATGAATGATTTCAGGGATAAATACAATTTAAGCCGAAAATTTACAATAGCATTGCTCGACCATTTTGACAGAGTAAAACTGACCAGAAGAGTAGGCGATAAACGATTATTATTCTAGAAACAACAAACCCCCCGATAATTAAAAAATTCGGGGGGTTTTAAGCGCAAATACAAACTAATCCATGTCTTCGTCGCAAATTATCGTGACTCCTGATTCCTGCAAAATTTGGGCTGTAAGGCCCATGCCCTGGATGAGCTGTCCACTGAAACTGCCGTCATAAATCTGGCCAAAACCGCAAGACGGACTATTTGATTTAAGTATGGCAATATGACAATCAAACAGCTTCGCAACTTTGAGTGTTTCATAAGCACCTTTTTTAAAATACTCGGTAACATCATTTCCATTACAGTCAATAATCAGGCCATCAGATATTTCTGCGGGATTTCTAGGTGTAGAAAGCCCGCCTAATTGCTCGGGGCAAACAGGAATCAGATTATATTTATACTTGAGTTTTATGATTTTCTTATTTATACTATTCCCGCCAGAATACTTGCAATCCAATCCCAAGAGACAGGCGCTAACTAAAATATTTGTCAAAACTTTTCCCTCTTTCCCATTGTGTTATATATCTAAAAATACTACATAATTATACAGTATTTTTAGAATAAAATAAAGTAAAAATTAATTAAAAAGTATTGAAGCTTGATATTAGCACAAATTTGAAGGACAATTGGATAAGAAATTGTATGATATATAGCTTAAAGAGAATTTAGAAAATGTTGTTATTTTACTTTTAAAATGAGCATATAAGTTATCAGAAATTCAGGTTTTAGTTGTGTAAACGACTTTTAGTATGATATTATAAAATGTGGAATTCAGTCAATACAGCATATTGAATGAAATTTTTGAATAGAATTAATTGAAAAAAAGAAAAAGAGGTTTACAATGAAAGCGGAATTCACCGTACTTAACTCAGCATATAAATACATATCAAATTCAGCGCCACTTCCGGAAACAGACTCAGGAGTGCTTGGAAAACTCAGCGTATTTAAAAATGAAGAATTTGGCATACAGCTGCTTATAAAGGCCGACAGAGAATTTATAGCAATCAAAGGAAGACATATGGACATATGTTGGAAAGGTCTTATAGATAAAATAAGAGTGGAGATTGAAGTAGTAGATACTAACTATGTCAAAATCCCACCAGAAGAACAACCCTCAGAAAGACTTTTTTCAATGAATCTTGTGGATTATGTCATGGATGATGATGGGAATCTGGTATCAGATATATTGTTGAAATCAAGCACAAGGCATGCAATGACAATGGACCAGGTAATATACATATCGGGTAAAATTCCAAAAAACTTTGAGACACAAGAATTAGGACTTACCATAAGAGCCTTTTATTCAGAAGGTTATGAAGATGAAAACCTTATATTTGAAAGCACCGTAGATATAGAGGTAATGGATTACGTTCTTGATGATATTAAAGACTCAAAATTCTACATGGATCTTTGGCAGCATCCATGCAATTGGGCAAGAGCTTACGATGCAGATTATTACAGCAAAGAACATATGCAGATAATAGATAATTATATGCAGGCAATGTCTCTCATTGGGCAAAGAGTGTGTGATCTTATAATTTCAGACTATCCATGGGCAGGGCAGAGATGCTATAAAGTTGAAGATAATCATGAAAATCTTTTTGAACTTAATATAATAACGCTTACAAAGAATATTGAGGGTAATATTGAATGTGATTTTACGGCAATGGATAGATATCTGGAGATAGCAAAAAAACATGGAATGGCAAAAGAGATAAACTTGTTTGGAATTCTTGGAAACTGGGACGGCTTTGATTTTGAAAATCCTCTTTCAGAATTCAAAGATCCTATACGTGTGAGTTATTTTGATAAGAGGAGCAAAACCTTCAAATACATCAATAACAAAGAAGAGCTCAAGTCCTATTTAAAACAGGTGTTTGCACATATAAATGATTTGGGAATCTGGGACAAGACCCTTATAATGAGCGATGAACCAGATAACGTAGAGCTGTTTCAAGAGTCGGTAGAGTTGTTCAAAGAAGCTTCGCAAGGATTGGAAATAAAGATAAAATGCGCAATCCATAATCAAAAATTCTTTGAAAACTATGGCGAAAACATAAAGTCGATTTCGCTTAATACGTGTGAGCTTGTTAATAATACAGAAAAAATAGATGAAATAAAATCTAAAATACAAAAAAAAGACGGAAAATTCACATGGTTTTCATGTTGTTTCCCAAGTCAGATGAATATATACCTTAAGTCACCTCTTATTGAATCAAGGCTGATGGGATGGTTCACGTATTATATGAACCTTGATGGTTTTTTAAGATGGGCATATGGAATATGGCCTGGCAACGTCATGCACAATGCAAGTTATAAAAAGGAAAAATGGGCAGCTGGGGATATGTATTTTGTTTATCCAGGAAAAGATGGGAAACCGATGGATTCTCTGAGATTAAAAAACCTTGTCTATGGAATTCAGGACTGGATAGTGCTAAGCTGCGCAGAAAAAAACATGGGAAGAGAAAGCCTGGAAAAAGAAATGAAGAAGCTCCTGGGAAAGAAGGAAGAC
>JBATTG010000223.1:0-2291 GCA_049670425.1 Proteocatella sp. | reverse complement strand
ATTTTGGCTTATACGATAAATTATGGCACAATTCTCTTAATGTAACTTCCGATAAATCTATTTCATTTTCAATGCAATACTTGCAAATCTGAATAATATCCTGACTTCCTTTTTCTCCCATAATTCCTAATTGAATTAATACATTTTTAATAAGGTTTAAATATAGTTCTTCTTTTGCTTTTTCTTTATTCCCTGTTGGAGCAACACTATCGGTTTGATTGAAATCACATTCAATATCCATCATTTTTTTCGATATTTCAATTCTGCCTTTAATCTTGTTCAGAATACTCTCAACTTCCAAGGCATTCACAGGTTTATGTATATAATATTCCACACCATAAGAATATGCCCTTCCTACCATTTCTTTTGCAGACACTTGAGAAATCATAACAAATTCCATAGAAGGAAAAGAAGCTTTCAACTCCTTAACCATAAAAAGCCCATCTTTTTCAGGCATTAACAAATCAATAAGGACTAAATCCGGCTGCAAACGAGTAATTTCCTTCTCAGCATCTAACGCAGAAGACGAGCTACCTACTAAATTTCCCAGCTTGCGATCTTCAATAATTTTTTTCAAAATACGAAGAACCTGTATATCATCATCTAATGTATATATGTTCATTCTGTTGCTCCTTCCAAACAATGGATGGGGATTCTAATTTCAAAGCATGTTCCTTTATTTTCTTCTGAAGTTACTTCAATACTACCATCCAATTCACTCTCAACAATATTTTTGACTAAAGATAGGCCCAGTCCCCGGTTAATCTCCCCAGTCGAATAATTAATCTTAGATGAGAATCCCACAGAAAAAATATGAGGTTTATCTTCTTTAGATATACCGCACCCATTATCTTTGATTTCAAAATAGTGTTCATTCAAATCTTTTCTATGCAAAAAAACAATTTCCCCTTTCTGATCAATTGCTTCAATCGCATTGTTTATTATATTTCTGAAAATAGACATCATATGGTAATGGTTCAGGGTATAAAAATTTTCTTGCCATATGAATTCTAAAGATATATCCTTACCTTGTGATTTTATCTGACTTTTCATACTTTCCTTAAGAAGCTGAATAAGTTCGCTGAAATTCATGCCTGGATCCGCTACTGAATAATCCATGATTGATTCGATACCCCTGACGACTATGTCATACTCTTTTTTAATTTCATGAATATCGGTAGAAATTCCCAGTGCTTGATTTCCCCAGCTCTCTTTTTTAATATCCTCCGAAATGTTTAAAAACAACTGATAGGCATTGGTCATGACCTTTTCAATATGATCCATGTTCTTTTCCATCCAGTATACCTCTGTTTTTAATTGAGACGTAAACCACAGAAGCTTCCTGTATCGTTGCTCATGCTCTTCTCTTATTAAAAATATACTGTAATATTTATGACTTATCATTAAAACAATAGCAATGGAAGCCCTTGTAATCGCTGCAACCGCAAATCCTTTGAAAATAACCGGATTGACAGCCGATTCTCCTATACGTAGATACATCTCTAACATATTACCCATAAAATCGCAGATAACCATCAACATGAATAATTGACTAAGCCTGTAGGAATTTCTAAATCTATAAGCAATAAAAAAAATCAGTCCATATAATAAATAAAACGCCATTTCAGGTAAAATATAAATTGTAGGTTGACCGGATATATAACGTAAAATGAAGAACGCAATCCCGGATGCGACCCCAAAATGAAGAGGATTAATATCATCGTACAGATAAATAAACACCGGAAAGAGGACGGCTCCAAAAGAAAAATTGAAATTTGATATGTAAAAATTAATATATAACTGTGATGCAATGCCGATAATAATAGCTGCCAAACTTAATTTTCGAATTTTGTCCATGCTTCATCTCCTGTCTTTAATTTGCATATTTAGTACATACAATTTAGATTATATCACTAATTCTTATTTAACAAAAGTTGCCCAAACTAAAAATTACCTGAACTCTGCCGAGTCGGCAAATATTAGGCAATCAAAGCATAGATAATTTTAATCCAATACGCCGATTTCTAATCATCTATACATTACATTATATTTTTTCCATTTATTGTAGCCTAACCAGTATTATATTATAACAAAATGGGTAAAATCACAATATAGGTCCAGCTTAACCTACAAAAATCAGGAGAAAGGCTTTAGTTGTTAAAAATGTTGATAAATGTGTTTAAGTATGATTAAATATACTTAAAGGAGTTGATAATCATATGAAACATATTACAAACTACAAACCTAAAGATTTTGCTGAACTGCTTAATGTATCGGTTAAAACGCTTCAA
>JBATTG010000222.1:0-3874 GCA_049670425.1 Proteocatella sp. | reverse complement strand
AATGAGCACTGTCAAAGCTATGCTCCGCTTTTAAAATATACATACTGTTTCTCCTTAGTTTGAAATCATACTGCCGTAATAACAACAGCCTATTGCTCCGTTAAATTGCGGTTCTTGTATAGCTACTATTTCCGTATAATCATTTTTAAGATATTTTTTTATTGCAGCATTGCCTGCAACGCCACCTGTCAATACTAATTTTTCGCCTTTGAAATTATTAAGTAATGGCTGCAGCCTTTTATAAAGTGAATAGTTAACTCCCGAACATAGCCTTTCCAGACTTATCCCTTCAGCTATCTTCCCTATCAACTCTGACTCAGAAAATACCGCGCAGGTTGAATTCAGCTCTACAGGATTTTCAAAATGCATGCTCATATCATCTAGTGATATTTCAAGTACATTTGCCATATTTTCAAGGTATCTGCCACACGATGCCGCGCATTTTTCATTAAGCTCTAAATCTGTGGTAATTCCTTTTTCGACTTTAACTACCTTTACATCCTGTCCACCTACATCTAGCAGTATGAAGTCTTTCAGTGCCGTTTGGCATATTGCTCCATAAACATGAGCTTTTATTTCATTGATTGGTTTAAATAGCTTTAAGTCTGTATTATTTTTTCCGTAACCTGTTGAAATTGCTTTATCAATCCGTCCCAGATTCAACTTTTCCATATTGACGATTACCTTGCCATCAAAGTTGCAGTAGTCTCTGTAAAAGCTCATAGTGCTTACTTTTTTTCTTAATACTATGGTCTCGTTTTCCATCAAGGCTATCTTGACTTCCCGGCTTCCCAGGTCTATGCCTAAAACTCTCATCTTCTACTCTCCTTCAAGTCCAGCAACATATCCAGAAAGGCTTCCAGCCTGAGCCTGGTCCTTGCATCCAGGGTATTCAGCTTATCGCCTTCAATATTAAGTATTGGAATATCTAATTGTTCCTTAAGCACAATATCCTCAACCGCTCTGTAGCAAAAGGCCTGGGTATAGTGAATTATGCCATCCAAGGCTCTTTCTTCAATTTGCTTTTTCAATTCCTGAATCCTGAAGTCTATACCATAAGGATAGGTGTAATCATGGTACTGTTCAAATATGCTCTCAGCTCTTTCTGCTCTTGGAAAAGCAAACTCTCTTTGTACCTCGTTATAGACAAATTGGGCATCAAAGTCCTGCACAAATTGGTAAAGGTCTGCCGTCATCGGCGGCACCCCTATATATCCCAGCCTTAATTTTTTATTTATCGGCTCTCTTTTTTTAATATCTATAATAGTATTTTTTAGTTCTTCTTCAAAAACATCTACATCACCATTAAAATCACTTAAGCTGACCTGATACAAATGATTCTCAAACCCCGTAGCCTTGCCTTCCTTATATGTGAGTTCATCTATTTCTTTAGCCAAATGCCTGACTTTATTCAATCTTTTTCTGACAGCATCAACCGCTTCTTCATCAACCTTAAAACTGTCCATAAACCTTCTTATTTCATCTTCTACAGCCTCTGGAGTATGGCTATGCGCAAAAGAGAATGGATGTACCTTAATACCCCTTAACTTCAATACCTCAACAAGAGCTTTTGTGTTGGAACAATCGCCCTCCATCACTCCAACTATTTCCTTGATATCATTTTCTAAACATACTCCATAAATCCCTTTTATCCAGGCACACAGACTCTTAGGAAAACCATCTCTTTCTGCTCTATCTATATATTTAAAATAATCCTGCGAAGTAATAAAGATATTATTTAAATCTACTGGCGTATATCCCGCAGCAATAAGGACTTCTACAGGTACGGTTGTAGTTAAACCTATTTTCTTCATTGTTTTTCTCCTTATATTTAAAACCTTTATTATCTATTTTATTCCAATGAATTTTGTATTGTAATTTTTTTTACGAACAAAAAAAGGGCATAAAATGCCCATAAACAAAAAACTACCTAACTGGATAGTTAAGCCCTAGTTTTGTTTATAGACAGGATGGTTCGAATGAACTGTCTTTATTCTTTTTTATATCTCTTCAGTCTACTATATGATGTTATCTTAGTCAAGATATTATTGCTTGAATCAAAAAAAATCAAACCCTTTAATTGTCAGGGTTTGATTTTTTTGATAAAAATATATTTAGGAATTCTGTTGAACTTCCTTTACTGTTACTTTCTTTTTAAATCCGATTTTGATTCTTTCAGCTTGAAGTGCTTCTTTTTCATCATATTCTTTTAGCATTGCAAAGACTACAGGACTTAAAGCAATCAATCCAACTAAGTTAGGCAGAGCCATCAAACCGTTGAATAGATCCGACAGTCCCCATACGATTTCTAATGGAATTACAGCCCCGACAAATACAAGTATTATCCATGCCCATGTATATATTTTAGTGATTTTCACTCCTGCAATAAACTCAGCACATTTCACTCCGTAATAATACCATCCTAAAATTGTTGAAAAAGCAAAGAACACAAGTCCAAAAGTGACGATATAACCACCCACTCCTGGTAAAAGTGAGTCAAAAGCTACTGTCGTTAAAGCCGCTCCTTGCAAGTTGCCTTGAATTTGCATAACACCCGCTTCTGTCATAGAAATCATAGGAGAAATCAAGATAACAAAAGCTGTCATTGAACAGACTACAAGGGTTGCGATAAAAGTACTTAACGAAGCCGTAATACCTTCTACGACTGGATTATTATTTTTTGATGCTGCATGAGCAATCGGCGCACTACCTAGACCAGCCTCATTAGAGAAAACTCCACGAGCGATTCCCATTCGTAAAACAGTACCTATAACACCACCACCAACGGCAACACCTGTAAATGCATTTGTAAATATTAAGTTAAAAATATAAGGTATTGCTTGATAATTAGAAAAAATAGCAACTAAAGAACCACCTATGTAAATTAACGCCATTGCAGGTACCATTTTTTCAGTTACCTTACCAATGTTTTTTACTCCACCCAAGATTACACATCCAGATAGAACCGCCATAACAATACCAGAAACAACAGTATTAATTCCAAACGTTATTTGCAAAGATTGGGATACAGAATTGGCTTGTGCCATATTTCCAGTTCCAAAAGAAGCAATTAGTCCAAAGAAAGCAAAAGCACTTCCTAGCCATGCCATGTTTAAACCATAACGTTCTTTCATTCCATTTTTAATGTAATACATGGGTCCACCAGATTGTTCCCCGCTGGCGTTTGTTTCACGATATTTCACCGCAAGCAATGCCTCTGCAAAACGTGTAGCTCCACCAATAGCACCACTTACCCACATCCAAAAAACAGCTCCTGGTCCACCAAATACAATTGCTGAAGAAACACCTACAATATTTCCGGTTCCAATAGTAGCCGCTAAGGTTGTCATCAAAGCCTGGAAGGAACTGATGTCACCCTCTTGCTCTTCATTTTTTTCAAAAAGTGATTTTATAGCCGTACCCATTTTTCGAAATTGTACAAACCTTGTGCCAATAGTAAGATAAATGCCAGTTCCTACCAACAGTATAATGGTTAGCGGCCCCCATGCTATTTCAGCACATTTCATTACATAACTTTCAAATAAACTCATATCTTATCCTCCTTCTTAATTTATTGGAGTATAAAATATAAACTTCATGAAACTTCATTAGGTTTCAAAATATTCAAAATAAACTTCATTTAACTTTATTTTCACAATATAGCATCAATCCAAAAATAAACTTTTTCATGGTCACAGTGCCCTCTTTGGAAGACTTTCCGCGGATATAATCCATTTGTTTCCGCACCTGCTCAAAATTAAACAATCTATTTGAAAATTCAACAAAGGTTTCATTCATATAATCCTCAATTCCTAAGTGAGCCAGGTTTGACATGGCTAAAGAAACAGTACGGCGCATTCGCTGCTCAACCGAT
>JBATTG010000221.1:0-21510 GCA_049670425.1 Proteocatella sp. | reverse complement strand
TTGGAATTAAGATAGTACAATTTATATTGGCATGCAGTTTTGATGGTACATCCATCTAAATATATGACGAAGAATTTGCAAGATTAAATTCGCAGTCAGAATATGGCTATTATAGAGTAGGAGATACACCTGTTCCCATTCCGAACACAGAAGTTAAGCCCTACATCGCTGATGATACTTGGAGGGCAGCCTCCTGGGAAAGTAGGTCGTAGCCAATTATATGGACACCTGAGCAAATGCTCAGGTGTTTTTTATTGTCCAGAATTATTTTATGCAGCTGCGAGTTTTTCAATGGCTTCACCATCAATGTACATACCGGTAATGACATTGGTTCCCCTCCATACCTTAACTATTATATAGGCATCATCAAAATTTTGATTGAGTAAAGAATCGGCTCTAGCGGATATATCTTCAGAAATGAAATAACTGCTGAACGGGGTATCATAGTAATAGCCCCCATTGTAGTCTTCCCGCATGAAAGACTTGAGATATGGTTCATCAGATGGTTTTTTAAGAAAAGCCTGATTCATAATGTAAAAGTCATCTGCAGCAAGTGAGAGAGTTATATAGCAGACTCTGCTCTGGGCAGTATCGAGTTTTTCAGTTGTTTTTATGCCTGAAGTATCTATGGTGAACTGAATGTATTTCCCTCTCACCGGGTCGTAAGGGTCATAGCCCTGAATCTTTATTTTATAAGGGGTTCCAAGCTGTGATGCAAGTTCATATTTTATTCCAGGAAGCAAGATGGCTACAAGAGCTATGATGCTCAAGACTATGAATAAAATAAGTTTGTTTTTTTTATTTAGCATATTTATCACCCCTTCTTTTTTTTGAGAGCAAGAAGTTAAAGAGCAGGAAAGTAATTCCGAGACATATAAACAGTATGCCTCTGGCAAGGAAACTTATATCTACATCGAAAAACCATTTTGAAATAATGGCAAGAATCAATATAAGACCTAAATTTGCCTTGACTATGCTGCTTTCATCCTTTATAAACATCCGGGAGCCATTTATAAAAATCGAAATCGCTACAAGAAAGAAAGTCAGATTGAAACTCCACATTACTATATTGCCAGACCATTCATTATGAGGAATCAGGTTATATATTACACTTATGACAGGTATGATTGCAAATGCGAAGTAGAGGCTCAGCTTACCATGCTCTTTTTTCAGGTTTCTGTAAGATAGCAACATGAAGGGAACAAAGAGCAGCGCCAGCATTACAAGGGAATCCAGATCAAACTTATCCGATTTCCAGTATGTCCACCTGGTATTGAATGTAAAAATAAAAAACATGATAAAAACAAGGAACACTCCGAGGATGGAGGGAAAGCTGAGCCTGTTTGTGCTAGAATCCACGGCAAAGATTATGATAAGGCCGTAAAGAATCAGATTATCCATAAAATAAAGGCTTTCATTTGTAATTGCGATGACAGATATAAATCCCGAAATAATTAGAACCGTATGAACCCACGAGTTTTCAAAAGGAGTCCCGTCTTTAATCAGATGCAGGATATATGGAAAAATAAGTGAAAACAGAACCAGGGCCTTGAAAAATGATAGAGCCATAAATCCAACTGGAAATGAAGCTACATATATGCAGCAAAGAACCATATACGCTATTGAAGCGACAGATGAATTCAAAAGATAGACAAAAGGAAGGGAAATGAGGGCAGAGGCAAGGTAGAGGCTTTCTGCCGGCATTACGCTATGGTATGTCTGTCCAATCAATCCAAGTCCTGCAATAACGGATATCGGAATAAATATCCCGACGGCCTCGCGCATAGCTTTTTCTTTTTCGAAAAACAATATGAAGAAGCCGCAGATAGAACCTGTCAAGAACGGGATTATGGAAATAAGAAGTTTGAGAGGTCTTGAAAAGTTCGACCAGTTTTTTGCAAGCAGAAGGATTATACCCAGTCCAACCAGTGCGCTGCCAATAACCGCTATAATCAAAGGAAGAATCTCGATTTTCCTTCCTTCTTCGATGTATAAATCTCTTATTTCCAAGCGCTGGGTTTCAGATATCAGCTTTTTATCAAGCCAGATATCCATCTGAGAATCCAGCCATTTTAAATATTTATTTTTGTCCATAGAAACCTCCTGATTTTTCAAAAATCTCATCTCATGGAATTAAATTTAATGATTATATTAAGATGAGCAATGTATCAACTTAATTGGGATGCACAATTTCAGGCACCCAAATTACTGCATAGATTTATACTATATTATATATACCAATAAATTGGAATAAAATAGATTGAAAGTGTATAATTCTTTTTAAATTAAATTGGGTATAAAAATTAAAGATGGTAGAAAGGAGAGAAAAAATGATCAGTTGGATAAAAATGTACACGGTGACATTGATAGTATTCCTTGTTTCAGATTTTGTATGGCTTGCCTTTATATCAAAAAAAATATACGCAAAGCATCTTGGTTATATTATGACAGAAAATGTTGTATGGTGGGCAGCGATTTTATTTTATTTATTATTTGTTGCAGGACTGGTATTTTTTGTAATAGACCCCGCACTGAGAAGGCAGAGTCTCGAATATGCAGCCTATGCAGGAGCTTTTTTTGGCTTGATAACCTATGCAACTTATGATCTTACAAATCTGGCTACACTCAAAAATTGGCCGATAATAATAACGGTGCTGGACCTCATGTGGGGAGCTTTTGTTTCTACATTCACATCTTCAATAAGTTATATTGTGATCAAGAAAATATTCACCATCTAATTTTGAAAGGAGTCCTTATGGGAACGGAATATATCGATGGGGTTGATTTCTACAGGATTTTCAGCTCAGGGGCAAGACATGTAATTAAAAATAGAGAACGGCTAAATAAAATAAATGTGTTCCCAGTAGCAGACTGTGATACCGGAAGCAACCTGGCGGTAACCCTTAGCAGCGCTATTGAGTTTACGAGGGTTAATCATTCCTTTGCGGAAACCTCGAGTTCGATGGCCGATGCAATAATTTCAGGAGCCAGAGGAAATTCAGGAATTATTTTTGCGCAATATATACTTGGAATAGCAAAGGGAGCCGAAGGCAAAGATTCCATACATTTCAAAGAATTTATAGATATAAACAAGGACTCATCGAATAAACTTTATAAAGTAATGTCAAATCCTGTAGAAGGAACCATTCTTACCGTAATAAAAATATGGACAGATTATCTTAGAAATAATGTAGACAAATTCAAATCTTTTGAGGAAATATTTGTAAGTTCTCTCGATATTGCAAAAATTGCCCTGAAAAACACGACTAACCAGCTTGAGATACTCAAAAAATACAATCTGGTAGATTCCGGAGGTAATGGATTTGTATATTTTCTTGAAGGAATAAAAAATCAGATATTAAACATATCAGAAGAAGAGGATGAATACATTGAAGCGACTCAACCAGATTTGTTAAACAGCAATAAATACTTTTCTGAGCATAAAGAAGCACACATAGATTATAAAAATCTTGAAAAAAATCGTTACTGCTGTGAATGCATGATCTTAGAAACAGCTCAGCCCTGTGAAGGACTTAAAAATGAACTGGAGGGTCTGGGAGATAGCGTAATATGTGTAGAAAATAAGGGCAGATGTCGTGTCCATGTACATTCAAGCAAACCTCAGCTGATATTTGAAACAGCTTCAAAGTATGGAAACGTAAAAATGCCTAAAATAGAAGATATGAAGTTTCAGAAGGAAGCTGTTGAAAATAAAGAAAAAATTGCTGTAGTTACCGACTCCATAGCTGATATACCGTATTATATGCTGGACAAGCATAAAATACATGTAATCCCTCTTAATATCCAGATTGGGGAATCTACATTCATAGATGGTCTCGGGATCTCAAGGGAAAGAGTATACGAGCAAATGGAGAACAAGTTTTATCCAAGCAGCAGCATGCCAAACGAGGCTCAGGTAATGGGAAAGTTTGAATTTCTAAAAAAACATTATGACAGTATCATAGCAATAACTGTATCTTCAAAATTAAGCGGAGTTTATGATATTTTCCGAAAATCTGCAGAAAAACTTAAAGAAGAGGATTACAATATTAAAGTTATGGACAGCAGGCTTAATTCTGCAGCACAGGGGCTGCTGGTAATTAAAACAGCGGAGCTTGTAGCCCAGGGAAAAGATTTTGAAACGGTAATAGATTCAATTCGGGACATATCAGAAAAAATAGAAATATATGTAGCCTTAAACACCCTTGAAAATGCTCGAAAAAGTGGAAGAATACCTCAAAAAACAGCCAATATAGGTTCATGGCTCAACCTTAAAGTAATCATATCACTGGACAGTAAGGGAAGCGGAACCGCACCATTTTTATCGATGAGCAGAAACTGGTTGATAGACAAAATTTACAGAATAGTAAAAGCCAAGGTGCAGACGAAAGAAATATCTCAGTATGCCATATCCTATTCCCGAGACCTGAAGAAAGCCCTTGAATTTGCAGAAACGGCAGAGCGTATAATCGGGAAACCGCCACTTTTCATCTGTGAAATATCTTCGGTTACGGCACTTCATGTAGGAGAAGGCGCGGTAGCCATATCGATAGTGAATTAAGCTGTGTTTAACATATCTAGTAATTCGAAAAGGAGGAAAAAATGGATATTGAGGTACTAAGAAAAGCGATAATATTAGTGCTCATATATTTTTCGATATTTTTTGTAATCGGTACAGTAATTAAAAATAATTCCATAGTAGACATGGGATGGGGAATCGGGTTTGTAATAATTGCATGGTTTACCACATGGACAAGCGGGAGCCGGTTTTTGCCAAATATTGTCATAACGCTTATGATAACGATATGGGGGGCAAGGCTGTTTGTCCATATTTTAAAGAGAAATCTTGGCAGACCCGAAGACTTCAGGTATGCCAACTGGAGGAGAGCGTGGGGGAAATGGGTTATTCCAAGAGCCTTTCTTCAGATTTATATGCTCCAGGGAATACTCATGCTTATAGTAGCGAGTCCGATTATAATATTAAACAGCATGCAATCCTCGACATTTACATGGATAACCATGCTTGGAGTCATAATCTGGATAACAGGCTTTTATTTTGAAAGTTTGGGAGACTATCAGCTTGAACAATTTAAGAAGAATACTGAAAATAAGGGAAAAATACTAAATACTGGTCTATGGAGATATTCCAGGCATCCAAATTATTTTGGCGAGTCAACCATGTGGTGGGGAATTGGGCTCGCTGCTTTTGGGTCAGGAGCAGGAAGTTTATCGTTTATAGGACCAGCAGTGATAACATATATGCTTCTTTTTGTATCTGGTATTCCGATGCTTGAAAAGAGCTTTGCAAAAAGACAGGGATATCAGTCATACAAGGCAGTGACATCGGTGTTCATACCCAGGCCGCCTAAAAAAAGAAAATTCGACATATATGATTAATATTTAAACCTAAAATCAGATGCACTCAAAATGTCAGGATAAGAGTATTATCCTGCTAACATTTGTAAGTGCATTTTTCATGATTTTAAATGGAAAAATTAAGCAAAAAACAGAATAAAATTTCAGTAAAATTATTTTTTAAATTTTAAACTATAGAATCAAAATTGTAGTATAATGATGTATAAAATGTATTGATTAAATAAAGTGAACTTTAATTCACAATAGATTTTGGGTATGATTAGCAACGGGAGTTAGATAAAAAATCATTCACGTAAATTGAAAATTTTATGGAGATAAGTTCAAATATAAGAAAACAGATGGGGAATATTATGGAGATTTTGTTAGGGATAGACATAGGATCTACAACAGTAAAGCTTGTGGTGCTTGAAGGCACAGACATTCTTTACAAAAAATATGACAGACATTTTTCAAAAGTCAGAGAAAAAACCTGCGAGATGATAGCGCAGATGGGAACTGATGAAAATCTTAAAAATGTAATGAAGAACAGCAGCATCAAGGTTTCAATAACAGGTTCAGCGGGATTTGGAGTTTCAAAAGCCAGCAACCTTGATTTCGTACAGGAAGTTTTTGCAACAAGGCATGCCGTGGGAGTGCTGGTTCCAAAGGCAGACGTAGTCATTGAGCTCGGCGGAGAAGATGCAAAAATAATATTTCTTACAGGGGTTATGGAAGAACGGATGAACGGAACCTGCGCAGGGGGCACAGGGGCATTCATAGACCAGATGTCGGTGCTGCTTAATGTAAGCGGAGAAGAACTGGACGCTCTAAGTGAAAATTCAGAAAGAATATATTCAATTGCTTCCCGTTGCGGAGTATTTGCAAAAACAGATATTCAGACGATTTTAAATCAGGGAGCAAGGAAAGAGGACATAGCCGTCAGCATATTTCAGGCAGTAGTAGATCAGACACTTTCAGGGCTGGCTCAGGGAAGAGATATAACTGGCGATGTCCTGTTTCTGGGAGGGCCGCTTCATTTTTACAAGGGCCTGCAGAATCGTTTCAAAGACACCTTGAAACTCGAAGACAAAAATGCCCACTTTCCGGAGATAGGACCATATGCAATAGCGGCCGGAGCCGCCTATTACAGCAGGAACAACAAGCAAAGCTACAGCTATGAGACCATACTCAGCAAGATAAATAAAACGAGAGAAATAGCAAATACGACAAAATACCTGCCACAGCTTTTCAAGGATATGGAAGAATACAGGGAGTTTGTAGAAAGACATGGGAAAAATACAGTAGAAACAAGAGACATAAACTATTATGAGGGAGATGCATACCTCGGGATAGACTGCGGGAGCACTACGACCAAAATAGTACTGATAAGCGAGGACAACAAACTGCTGTACGAATACTACAGCTCAAACAAGGGTAATCCAGTGCAGATAGTAGAGCATCAGCTCGAAGAGATATACAGCCTTTGCGAGGGACGTATAAAAATAAGAAGCTCAGGAGTCACAGGCTATGGTGAGGAGCTCATAAAAAACGGTTTTGGAATAAGCTACGGCATAGTCGAAACCGTAGCCCATTATAAGGCTGCCAGATATTTCTGTCCCGATGTTGACTTTATAATAGACATAGGCGGGCAGGATATGAAATGCTTCAAAATCAGAAACAAAAGAGTGGACAACATAATGCTCAATGAAGCCTGTTCATCGGGATGTGGTTCATTCGTAGAAACTTTTGCAAAGTCAATGGGATACAGCGTTCAGGATTTCTGCAAACTGGGATTGATTTCTAAACAGCCGATAGACCTGGGGTCTCGATGCACCGTATTCATGAACTCTTCAGTAAAGCAGGCTCAAAAAGAAGGAGCGAACATAGAAGACATATCGGCAGGATTATCGGCAAGCGTCGTTAAAAATGCGCTTTATAAGGTAATAAGAATAAACAATGCCGACGAACTGGGAAAAAACATCGTAGTCCAGGGAGGAACCTTTCTCAATGATGCCATACTGAAAAGTTTCGAACAAGAAATTGGAAGAAATGTCATAAGACCTGCCATCGCGGGATTGATGGGCGCTTTTGGGGTAGCCCTTCATGCAAAAGAAAAAACGAAGGCCTGGAAAAACAGCGCCAAAAACCAAAAGGCAGGCAGTCCAAGAGTGCCCGCAAAGTTAATAACCCAGGAAGAGCTCAAAACCTTCAGGCATACCGTGAATCATGCCAAGTGCGGACTCTGTACAAACAACTGCAATTTAAATGTGAACACCTTTACAGGCAGAAACAAATATATCTCAGGAAACCGCTGTGAAAAACCGCTTGGAAACAAACTCAAGCCGGAATTGCCGGATATGTACCAGTATAAACTCAACAAAATAAAAGCGCTGCAGGCCATATCCTCACAAGAAACAGTGGCATCTGTTTGTGAAAAAGTGAAAATGGGAATACCTCTGGTCCTCAATATGATTGAACAGCTCCCATTTTGGCATGAGTATTTTACACAGCTTGGATTTGAAGTTACGCTTTCAGACATATCAAGCCGGGAGCTTTACAGAAGCGGCCAGCATTCAATACCATCGGATACCATATGCTACCCGGCCAAACTGGTTCACGGGCATATCGAAAACCTGATAGACAAAGGTGTGGATGCAATATTTTATCCATGCATGACCTACAACATAAATGAAAAAAAAGGAGACAACTGTTACAATTGCCCTGTCGTGGCCTATTACCCAGAACTTGTGAATGTCAACATAAAACGAATAAAAGATATTGCTTTCATAAGCCCCTATATCGAGCTGAACAACAAGATGAAACTGGTATCCCAGCTGTACAAAAGCTTAAGCAAATTCAAATGGATAAACAAATTTAAAATTGCAAAGGCTCTGGACATGGCATCCAAGGCGCAAAGAGCCTATGACAACGATATATTTGAAGAAGGCAAAAGATGCATTGAGTATGCCGACCAAAATGGACTTCAGATAGCCGTAGTTGCAGGGAGACCATACCACATAGACCCGGAGATAAATCATGGAATAAATCAGCTCATAACTTCATGCAATATGGTGGTGGTAACGGAAGATGTGGCAGGCAAGCTTGCAGATATGCCTGAGGTAAACGTCTTAAATCAATGGACATATCATGCCAGGTTGTATTCCAGTGCACAATATGTCACAAGCAAGAAAAATGCCCAGCTCATACAGCTGGTATCTTTTGGATGCGGCATAGACGCAATAACCACAGATGAAATAAGAGCTATTTTGGAGCAGAGCGCAAAGATATATACCCAGCTTAAAATAGATGAAATAAATAACCTGGGAGCGGCAAAAATAAGGATAAGAAGCCTGCAGGCAGCAATCGACAAATAGATGCAAAAGAGGGGGGATATTTGTGAAACTTGAAAAAGTGGAATTTACAGAAGAAATGCGCAAGGACTACACCATACTGGTGCCTAACATGTTGCCTATACACTTTAAACTTATAATAGCCATACTCAGGAACTATGGCTACAATATGGAACTTCTTGAGACCAAAGGGCCGGGCATAGCCCAGGTTGGAATAAAACATGTGCATAATGACACCTGCTACCCCGCAATACTGGTAATAGGACAGCTCATAGATGCGATAGAAAATGGCGGTTATGACAGGAATAAGATAGCTCTTATGATAAGCCAGACCGGAGGAGGCTGCAGAGCCTCAAACTATATCCATCTGCTTAGGAAGGCTCTGGACAAGGCTGGCTATGGAAATATACCGGTAATATCCCTTAACTTTGCAGGAACAGAAAAATCATCAGGATTCCAGCTTTCCCCCAAAATAATACAGCAACTCGGATACGGAGTTCTTCTGGGAGATCTGATAATGATGCTTTACAACCAATGCATACCCTATGAAATTGAGACAGGAAACTGCGATGAAACCGTAGATATCTGTGTAAAGCGTATATCGGAATATTTCAAAGGCAGAACCATAATAAGATATGAAGAAATAAAGAAAATTGCAAAGCGGATAGTAAACCGATTTAAAAATATAGAGCGGACAGGCGAAAAGAAAAAGAGGGTAGGAATAGTTGGAGAAATATATGTAAAGTTTTCTCCACTTGGAAACAACGAGCTTGAAAAATTTTTACTCAGCGAAGATGTAGAACCCGTGATACCAGGACTCATGGATTTTTGCCTGTATTCAATATACAATGGAGTAGTAGATTACGAACTCTATGGAAGAAAAGGTGTAATAGCGGCGGTATCAAACATGCTGTATAAATACATCTTGAAAAAACAAAAAGACATACGAAATATTGTTGTTGAAAACAGCGATTTTCAAGTTTCCCACAATTTTGACGACGGCAGAAAAAATGTATCAAAAGTAATAAGCCTCGGCGTCAAGATGGGCGAAGGATGGCTGCTTCCGGCAGAAATCATAGGGATGATATCCCATGGAGTGAACAATGTAATATGCACCCAGCCGTTTGGATGCCTTCCAAATCATATAGCAGGAAAAGGCATGATAAGAAAAATAAGAGAATTGTATCCCAAGGCGAATATAGTACCGGTAGATTATGATCCAGGAGCCTCAAGAGTAAATCAGGAAAACCGCATAAAACTGATGCTGGCAGATGCAGAATAATATTGAACCAAAAGCTCGAGATTGTCCATTAGTGGAAGTCTTGAGCTTTTTTCAGGAAAAAATAAATTAAATTTAAAATAATATACAAATTTCATCAGTAATACTATATAATAAATATGTGTGACTAAAAAGGGCGGGATATTAAAATCATAAATTAAAAACAATATAAAAGGATGGGTCAATGTGACTATTAAAGAAATAGCTGAAATAGCGGGAGTATCAATTGCTACCGTGTCTCTTGCACTTAACAACAAGGGAAGCGTAAAGAAGGAAACGAGAAAACGCATATTGGAATTAGCCCATGAACAGGGGTATACAAAAAAAAGACAGGATATCAAAAAAAATATTCTGCTTATAAAATACGTAAGCAGTGGTATTTCTATTGAAAAAAACGGGGATTTTGTTGCGAAGATGATAGATGCCATAGAGCAGACCTCCAGCGAGCACGGATATAACATTAACATCAAAAATATATTAGCCTCAGACTGGCAGGAGAGCATTTACTCCATAAATCAGGAAGATTTTTCTGGAATCATATTTCTTTCAACAGAGGCCGAAGAAAACCTGGGCGAGCAGATTAAAACTATAAAAATACCGATTGTTGCTGTGGATAATATGTTTGAAACCGTAGACATAGATACGGTAAGCATCGACAACTCCGGAGGAGTTTATGAGGCAGTCAAATATGCCTATGATCTGGGACATCGCAAGATAGGCTACATCAACAGCAGTGTTAAATTCACAAATATAATGCAGCGAAAAGAAGGCTTCAGAAAAGCCCTTAAAAATTTAAATATAGAATTTGATCAGGATTATATAATTGAGGCAATGCCAACGCTGGATGGGTCTTATGAAAATATGCTTCAAATGCTTAAAAATAAAATAAAGTTGCCTACTTTATATATAACAGGGAACGATACCATTGCAATAGGGGCTATAAAGGCATTCAAGGAATATGGGCTGAATGTGCCAGAAGACATTTCCGTAATAGGTTTCGACGACCTGCCGTTTTGCACCATGATGGACAGCCCTCTTACTACGATGAGCGTAAACAAGAAAAGTCTGGGAGAAAGAGCAGTAAAACTGCTTATAGAGAAGATGGATGGCATCAATGAGGATACTGTAAAGTTGCTTCTGAGACCCAAGCTGGTAGAAAGAGCCAGTGTGAAAAGGATTTAGGCGAATATATGATAAGGAAGCGGGTTCAGGTTAATGAGCTGGCTTCCTTTTAATGTAATCAAATTTTAAATAAAAACAATTTAATAAAGTAATTCTAAAAAGTTTAATAAAGTTTAATAAAATACATATTGGCAGATATCTAAAAGCAGTAAAAAATATACTTTAAAGCTTTAAAACACTTAAAATATCAATAAAACGTGGATAACTAAAAAAAAAGATAAAATTTTAGTTAAAAAAACGTTTGCATTTTAATAAAAATGTGATATTATTTTAATATAAAATACGAATGAAAAGAAGATGATAAAAATGGTGGTAACAATAAAGCAAATTGCCGAGATGGCAGGAGTCTCCAAGGCGACCGTATCCTTAGCTCTTAATAACAAAGGTGCTGTTGGCGAAAAAACAAAGCAACGTATATGGGACATAGCAAACGAGTATGGATACAATAAGAAAAATTTTTCTGTTAAAAAAAATCTTCTGTTTATAAAATATATAGGCAACGGTGCGGCTATTGAGCACAATGGAGATTTTGTAGCAAGAATCGTGGATGCAATCGAGTTTGCAAGCAGAGATCTGGGATACAACCTTACTATCAAAAATATTGAGGTAGGCGAATTTGAAAAAGAAATAAAATGCATTGATTTTGAAAATTTTAAAGGCGTAATCCTCCTGGCAACAGAACTGGAAGTCGCCAAAGGAGATTTAATCAATACTATACCGATTCCAGTTGTAGCGGTTGACAACATGTTTGATGATTATGACGTGGACAGTGTGGTAATGGATAACTACGGGGGCATATTTACAGCTGTAAAGTACCTGTACGACCTTGGACACAGGCATATTGGCTACATAGACAGCTTGATAAGATTTCAAAATTTCGATCAAAGAACAGAAGGATATGAAAGAGCCCTTAAGAAACTGGGCCTTGCATATAAGGAAGAGTATATAAAATATGTGCACCCTAATCTCGAAGGGGCATACAGCGGAATGCTTGCAGAGATAAAAAGAAATGATACCATGCCAACGGCTTTTGTAGCGGCCAATGATACCATAGCGATAGGAGCGATGAAGGCGCTTAAAGAATATGATTATGATATACCAGCGCAGATATCCGTTGTCGGGTTTGATGACATACCATTTGGAAGGGTACTCGATAAAAGCCTTACCACGATGCATGTCGACAAGGATCAGCTGGGGAAACTCGCAGTCAAGGCGCTTCATTACAAGATTACAGATTGTTCCAAAGGCTGTATAAAAATGGTAACAAGAACCAGGCTGATTGAAAGAGAAAGCACCTGCGCTCCAGGCGATAGAATTGAAAGTTAATAAGGCGCATAATAAATTAAAGGAGTGTTTTAATCTATTATGCAATTATTATAGAAAACTATTTTTTCAGATTACATAATTAGGAGGATACTAATGATAAAAAGAAAAAGAATTTTGTCTCTACTAACGATAGCAACACTGACAGCATCCCTTTTAACAGGATGTGGAGCTTCAAAACCTGAAAGTGAAAGTGAAGAAACATCAACTGCAGGGAGCAGTGGAAAAATTGCAGTAATAAGAAACCTTCCTTCGGATGACCACACTAAGCAATTCCTTGAAGGAGCAAAAAGTGAAGGGGAAGCGCTTGGATACCAGGTAGATACATTTATCTCTAACGGTGACGATGCTAAATTCCAGGAACTTGTAGCGCAGCAGATTCAAAAAGGATATGATGGAATCATAATATCTCACGGAAAAACAGAATATTCAGCTGACATGCTTGCTCCAGCTATTGAAAAAGAAATGAAAATAGTTACTTTTGACACATCTTTTAAAGATGGAGTGATTCCAGAAGGAATAACTTCTACATCTCAAGACGATGAAGCACTTGCAAGACTGTCACTTGACGAAATAGTAGCTGCATCACCAAACAAACCAGCCAGAGTTTTAAAGATATGGTTTGGCCCTGGAATCCCGCCGCTTGACAAACGTGACACAATCTACAAGCAATATGAAGCAGAAGGAAAAATTGAAACAGTTGAATTTGTTGGACCTTCAACTCTAGACGATGTACAAGGAGAAGTTTCTAACAGAGTAGCGGCAGTTCTTCCTAAGTATCCAGAAGGAACAGTTGATGCTGTCTGGGGATCTTGGGACGAAATGGCTAAAGGCGGATACAAGGCCTTGGTTGAAGCTAACCGTAAGGATATAAACCTGGTATCTATCGACGTTTCCAATCAGGACATCAACCTTATGATGGAAGAAGGAAGCGTATGGTCTGCAACAGCAGCCGTAGATCCAAAACTTATCGGTATGGTAAACATGAGATTGCTGGCTAAGAAGCTTAAAGGCGAAGAAACACCAGAAATTTACAGCCTGGAAGCAAAACTTATCAAGAAATCTCAGCTTAATGCAGATACAACTATGAACACATTATCTGAAGTAGTTGAAGGCTGGGGAGTATCAGATGCTTTCAATGAGCCTTGGATGGACGAATTACGTGCAGCAAATATAAAATAGTTAATATTAGACTAATAAAAAAAGATGTTTTTTTGAATAGAGAGGTTAACACTCAGCTTCTCTATTCTTTAAATATAAAAACGATGTTTTTAAGAGATGGGATGGATGTGACCTAATGAAACAAACAAAGAGCGTTCAGCTTAAAATGCAAAATATATCAATAGAATTTCCCGGAGTAAAGGCTCTTTCTGATGTGGACTTCGAAATGGAAAGCGGAAAAATCCATGCGCTGATAGGAGCAAACGGGGCAGGAAAATCTACTCTTATGAAAGTGCTCTCTGGAGTAAATTCACATTATGAAGGCACAATTTTTATAGACGGGAAAAAAGAGGAGATCAGATCTCCAAAAGCCGCGAAGAGCAAGGGCATAGAGATTGTATACCAAGAGGTGGACACAGCGCTTATTCCCTACCTGAGTGTTGCTGAAAACATCATGCTTAACAGCACCGTAAACAACATGGGCAAAAAACAGATGGTTAACTGGAAAGAAATACATACAAGAGCAGAAACCACGCTGCAGAAACTGAATATATCGATCAATATAAAGAGCCTGGTGAGCGATTTATCACTTGCGCAAAAACAGATGGTATTAATAGCCAGAGCAGTGGTAGAAGAATGCAGATTCCTGATTCTAGATGAGCCGACGGCACCGCTGAGCAACACGGAAACTAAAGAACTGTTCAGAATAGTAAGGGATCTTGCTGAAAATGAGAACGTAGGAATCGTATTTATTTCTCATAGAATAAATGAATTATTTGAAATTTGTGAATGCATTACAATAATGAAAGACGGCACAGTTGTTGCCAACAAACCTATTGACAATAATCTTACTCCTAAACAAGTAGTAGAAATGATGTTAGGCAGAAAGTTTGATGATAGATATCCCAAAAGCGATGTTCCTATCGGGGAAATATTACTCGATGTAAAAAATCTCAGTGAAAAAGATGGAGCAGTAAAGAATGCAAGCTTCCATGTAAAAAAAGGTGAGATAGTAGGCGTATCGGGTCTCGTAGGAGCAGGTAAGACAGAGCTTTGCAAGACGCTTTTTGGAGCAATGAAACAAAGTGGCGGAGAAATAACACTCAACGGCAAAGTGCTCAGGATTACCAATCCTTTCAATGCAGTAAGACAGGGTTTTGCACTGGTTCCAGAGGAAAGAAGAAAAGAAGGCATACTGGTTGAAGATGCTGTTTATGCAAACCTTTCAGCTACTTCACTGAAGAAATATGCAAATAAATTCAGCTTTATCAACAAAAATGCAGAAAAAGCAGCAGCACGAGAAATTATAGAGGACCTGGGCATAAAGACGCCTTCAGAGCTTCAGCTGGTTAAGCTCCTCTCTGGAGGAAATCAGCAAAAAGTAGCCGTAGGTAAATGGCTCATATCTGATGCAGACATATTCATCCTTGATGAACCTACAAAAGGAGTGGACGTAGGTGCTAAACAGGATATATTTGAATTGATTGGACGCCTGGCCGCTATGGGTAAAGGTATAATCTATGCTTCTTGCGAGTTTGGCGAGATTTTGGGAATTGCTGACAGGACATACGTAATGTACGACGGAGAGATGGTAAAAGAACTCGAAGTCTCACATACAAACGAAGAAGAACTTCTTTATTATTCGACAGGAGGGCGCTAGCTATGGAAGCCACGGTTAAGATTCAAAAAGCAGAAAACAAACAAAAACGAAATGCAGTCATAGATTTTTTAAGCAAATGGGGAACCGTGATTACAATTGTTTTCATGATGGTCTTATTTGGAATATTGATGCCAGATACATTCCTTACAATGAGCAATATGACTACCATACTAAGGGGTATTTCAATAGTAACGGTAATTGCAATAGGAGTTACCATATCACTCACCGTAAATGGTTTCGACCTGTCGGTAGGCTCAACGGCAACTTTTGCCACTTCACTGGTTATGACGATGTTTGTATGGCATGGAATGTCAACATTTACGTCTATAGGCTTTGCCTTATTGATAGCACTCCTGGTTGCAGCGGTGAATTCAATACTGATTGTGAAGCTTAAAGTGCCAGACATGCTTGCAACACTTGCATCCATGTTCATTTTCCAGGGAGTTGCAATGACATACTCTGGCGGAGGTTCGGTATCGGCAAATATGGCAAGGTTGGACGGAACAATTACAACTGGTAAGGTTCCGGAACTTTTTTCAAAGATTGGCCAGGCTCCATGGATTATCCTTATAATGCTGGTAGTAGTTGCAGTGGTTCATATCTTCCTGACATATACAAAACACGGACGCTACATGTATGCCGTAGGCGGCAACTTGGAAGCAGCACGTCTTTCAGGTATACCAGTTGAACGTTACCGCGCACTGGCATACTTCCTTTCAACACTTTTTGCATCAATGGGGGGTATACTTATAGCAGCGAGAGTTGGTTCGGCGCAGATAAATGCAGGAGCAGGTTACCTCATGCCGGCGGTTGCAGCGGCTTACATCGGTTTTTCTTTTGCAGGATCAGGAAAAGCCAACGCTGTGGGAACCCTGGTAGGAGCCTTATTGGTCGGTATTCTTGAAAACGGACTCGTTATGATGTCAGTACCATACTATTCACTCGATATCGTAAAGGGATTGGTTCTGGCAATAGCATTGGCGAGTACTTATTTTAGAAAGAAAAATTAACTTAGAGAAAATTAATTCAGAAGGGACTTGATATTATGTCTAGATTTGAAACTTATTTTTTAATGAATGACGAAGATATTAGAGAATATGCTAAGGAGAAGTTAAGCATGTTTTCGAAAGATGCACTGCTTACTGCAAAGGAAATTGGAGATGGAAATCTTAATTATGTATTTCGAATATGTGAAGAAGCTACAGGCAAATCCGCAATCATAAAACAGGCGGGCGGAGAGGCGAGAATTTCCGCTGACATCAAGCTTTCCACAGACAGAACCAGGATAGAAGCAGAAATCCTTAAGAAGCAGGGAATACTTGCAAACGGGCTTGTACCAGAAGTATATCTTTACGACCCAATCATGTGCACCTGCGCAATGGAAGACCTGTATGACCATACGATAATGAGAACGGCGCTTATGAATCATGAAACCTTCCCTAAATTTGCAGACCATATATCGACCTTCATGGTAAACACCCTGCTTGGCACAACCGATGTATGCGTAGGACATAAAGAGAAAAAGGCGGATGTGAAAAACTATATAAATCCAGAACTTTGCGAGATTTCAGAGGACCTTGTATATACAGAGCCTTTCAATAATATAGGAAACAGAAACAATGTATTCGAGCCTGTTGCAGATTTTGTGCAAAAGGAACTTTACGAAGATAAGGCGCTTCACCTTGAAGCAGCGAAATGCAAATTTGAATTCATGAACAATTCTCAGTCGCTTATACATGGAGACCTGCATACAGGATCGATATTTGTAAATGAAAAATCAACAAAGGTATTTGACCCAGAATTCGCATTTTATGGACCAATGGGATACGACATCGGAAACGTCGTAGCAAATATGTACTTCGCATGGAACAACGGGAAAGCTACAATAGAAGATGAAACTAAGAAAACAGACTTTACAGCCTGGGTTGAAACTTCAGTGGAGAACATGATAGATATGTTCATAACCAAGTACAACAAGTTTTATGATGAAAATGTAAAAGATGTCATGGCTAAGACGCCAGGCTTCAAGCAGTGGTATCTTGAGACTATAATAAGAGACACAGCAGCAGTCACTGGACTGGAAATGATAAGAAGAACGGTTGGGCTTGCCAACGTAAAAGACATTACATCTATCTCAGACCTGGAAAAAAGAGCGACAGCAGAAAAAATATGCATATTTGCAGCAAAAGAATTTGTATTAAACCGTGAGAATTTCAAATGCGGCAAGGACTTTACAAAAGCGCTTAAGGATGCAGTAGAAAAGGTAGAAGCATAATAAACTTACAGACAAGGAGATATCATGGAACAGAAAAACATAATGAATTACGAAACCGTATCACTCGACAACGAAAAAAGCGAACTTGTCATCATAAACCAGACAAGACTCCCTTATGAAATAGAAATGCTCAGACTCAATAAGCAGGAGCAGATATGGAATGCCATATACAAGCTTGAGGTAAGAGGGGCGCCGGCAATAGGGATAGCAGGAGCAATCGGAGTTTATCTTGCAGCAAAGGAAATTCAGACAGAAGATTTTGATGCTTTCCACAGCGAATTTAAAAAAGCAAAGGAATATCTTGACTCAGCAAGACCCACAGCAGTCAACCTTTCATGGGCACTGAACCGTATGGAAAAGGTGGCTCTTGACAACAAGGAAAAATCAATAGCAGAAATAAAAGAGCTTCTACATAAAGAAGCCGTGATAATAAAGCAAGAGGACACCTGGGTTTGCAAGACAATAGGAGAATATGGCCTTTCACTTGTCAAGCCAGGAGACGGACTTCTTACCCATTGCAACGCAGGACAGCTGGCGACATCAAAATATGGAACAGCTACGGCTCCGATGTATCTTGGACATGAAAAAGGTTATAACTTCAAGATATTTGCAGATGAAACAAGACCACTTCTTCAAGGCGCAAGACTGACTGCCTTTGAGCTTCATTCAGCAGGTCTTGACGTGACGCTTATCTGTGACAACATGGCATCAAGCGTTATGAGAAAAGGATGGATCAACGCGGTATTCGTAGGCTGTGACCGTGTGGCGGCAAACGGGGATACGGCGAATAAAATCGGGACATCAGGAGTAGGCATCATAGCAAAACGTTATGGAGTACCTATGTACATCTGTGCACCGACTTCAACAATAGACATGAGCTGCCTGACGGGCGAAGACATACACATCGAAGAAAGACCAGGCGAAGAAATAACGGAAATGTGGTATAGCGAAAGAATGGCACCGGTAGGAGTTAAGACTTTCAACCCATGCTTTGATGTTACCGACCATGACTGCATAACGGGAATAATAACCGAGTTTGGAATAGCATACCCTCCATACGAAGAATCCTTGAAGGCAATTTTCAAAAAGAAAACCGAAGCACAAAACAAATAAAGTTGGAATGAAATTTAGCGATACTCTCATAAGGAGGGGAAAAAGTTTATGACAGGATATAATAGCTTTAGATATTTAACTGACTACGAAGCTAAAAAAGCCATCATTGAAGTTGGTAAAAGGATGTATGACAAAGGCTTTGTAGCTTCAAACGATGGAAATATAAGCTGCAAAGTAGGGCCAAATACAATTTGGACTACACCTACAGGGGTATCAAAGGGGTTTATGACGCCGGATATGCTTGTAAAAATGAATTTTGACGGGAAAGTACTGATGGGTAAAAGCAAGCCATCTTCAGAAGTCAAAATGCACCTGAGAGTCTACAAGGAAAATCCAGATGTAATGGCAGTAACTCATGCTCATCCGCCGGTTGCAACATCATTTGCAATAGCAGGAATAAGCCTCGACCGCGCCATACTTCCAGAAGCAGTTGTAAACCTTGGATCTGTACCGATTGCTCATTATGCAACGCCGGGAAGCCAGGATGTGCCAGATTCCATAGCGCCATATTGCAATACTCATAATGCGGTACTTCTTGCAAATCATGGAGCACTCTCATGGGGAAAAGACATACTCGAGGCATACCACAGGCTGGAATCTCTTGAGTATTATGCAACCGTGCTCATGTACACAGGAAGAATAATCGGAAAAGCAAATGAGCTCAGCTGTGGTCAGGTAAGCGAACTGATTGATATAAGAGGCAAGCTGGGAATAACATCAGGCGGCACCCCGCCGTGTTCACTTAAAGAAACAAATACCTCAGATGTTGTGAAGACTGACAGCCCGCTGACAACTTCCTATGTTGATTCAGGATGTGGATGCTCAGTTTCAGTAAGAAAAGAAGACAGAGATTCCGAGAAGGAAGCTTTTATTCAGGAACTTACAGCAAGAATAACGAAGCAGGTATTAGAAAGTCTAAAGAGGTAACAGCATGGATATGGGACAAAAAGATATCGAACTTATAGTAGCGCAGGTACTCAAAAATGTAATGTCAAATATCGGAAGTACATCAGAAACTCCCAGACAGGGAACTGTAAAAACATATTCCCCGGGAGCGCCGGTTCAGGAGTTCAAGCCTAAGGTAGCACCGGCAGCCTGTGCGCCCGCATCAGCAGGAGAATACGGCGTATTTGATACTATGGACCAGGCCGTAGATGCGGCATTTGAGGCACAGAAAATATACAGAACAAAATTTCAATTAAGAGACAGAGAACGTCTTATCCAAAATATAAGAAAAGTTGCAAAACAAAACGCCGAAACCATCTCAAGAATGGCGGTAGACGAAACGGGACTCGGAAGATATGAAGACAAGCTGAAAAAGAACATGCTTGTAATTGAAAGAACGCCAGGCACGGAATGCCTGAAGACAGAGGCAGTATCGGGAGATGATGGACTTACGATCGTAGAACATGCGCCATTTGGGGTTATCGGAGCAATAACACCGGTGACCAACCCTACAGAAACCATCATAAACAATGGAATTTCAATGATAGCCGGAGGAAACACCGTAGTATTCAATGTTCATCCAAGTGCAAAGAATTGCTGCCAGTTTACACTTCAAATGCTCAACAAGGCGATAGAAGAAGCCGGAGGACCGAAAAATCTGCTGACAATGGTAAGAACACCTACGCTAGAGACTGTAGGTCAACTGAGCTCAAATGAAAAAATCAGACTTCTTGTAGGAACAGGCGGAATGCCGATGGTACGTTCACTTCTGAAGTCCGGTAAAAAAGTAGTCGGAGCAGGAGCGGGTAACCCGCCGGTAATAGTAGATGAGAGCGCGGACATAAAACGTGCAGCGCAGCAGATATATATGGGCGCATCCTTTGACAACAATCTCCTTTGTCTGGCAGAAAAAGAAGCCTTTGTTCTGGAGAGCGTCGCAACAGACCTGGTTTACAACATGATCCAGGAAGGTGCATTTCTGCTAAACGACAGCCAGCTTGAACAAATCATGAATCTCGTACTTACATACGATGAAACGCCAAATGGAAGAGAATATCATGTAAGTAAGGACTGGGTAGGAAAAGATGCAGGCAAAATGCTTGAGGCAATAGGCGTCCAGGGAAAAAGAGACTGCAGGCTTATAATATGCGAAGTAGCACACAACCATCCATTTGTAATAATCGAGCAGCTTATGCCGGTATTCCCCATCGTAAGATGCAAGAATCTGGATGCAGCCATCGAATATGCAATGGTTGCAGAGCACGGCAACCGTCATACGGCTTCCATGTTCTCTCAAAATATCAACAACCTTACACGTTTTGCAAGAGAGATAGAAACGACAATTTTTGTTAAAAATGCAGCCACATTGGCAGGTGTGGGATTTGGTGGAGAAGGACATACCACCATGACCATAGCCGGACCAACAGGAGAGGGAATAACCAACGCAGTTTCTTTCACAAGACAAAGAAGATGTGCTCTCAGCGAAGGCGGCTTCAGAATAATATAGAAAAGCAGGTAAATGTTATGGCAATGGGATTTTTAGAAGTTGCGGGATATGGAGCAGCTTTGTATGCAATGGATAAGGCATGCAAGGCCACGGATATAAAGATATTAGGCATTGATACCATCAATCCTAAAGACACCAGTGCCAACATACCCCTTACAGTACAGGTTAAATTTGAAGGAAGCGTCTCCGACGTGCAGATTGCAGCCGAAATAGCTGGTGAAGCAGCTCTCAAATTTAACGAAGAAAAAGAAATAATCACAAGCGTAATTGAGAATCCGTACGATGGGACGAACAAATTAGGCAAGATTTCAAAAGTAAAATTTGACAAATAACCATTAAATGGAGGTAGTTATGGCAGCA
>JBATTG010000220.1:0-6630 GCA_049670425.1 Proteocatella sp. | reverse complement strand
AGTCGAACAACTGGCTTTAATAATGATTTTCTACACACTAAGCGTTTTGGCGCTCGAAGTTCCCAGCGGGGTTTTTGCTGATAGTTTTGGCAAAAAGAGAACATTTTTAATAAGCATAGGTTTCTATATATCATCTAGCTTAATCCTTATCATAGCAAAAGACATATTGCTTCTTATAGTATGCGCCATATTGATTGCCTGTGGGAAAGCTTTTTCGAGTGGAAGCTTGGATGCATTGGTTATTAATGAATTTATAAATAAAAATGGAAAATCCAAAATTTCAAAAATTTCAACGGAGCTGAATATTTTTCAGGCTATTGGCATTGCCCTTGGCTGTATTTTAGGTGGATATATTTCAAATTCCATTAACGCCGGAGTTAATATTCTCCTGTTAATTAAAATTTTCCTTTATTTATATTTAATGATATTTACGCAAAAATTCATCTTTGAAAGCGAATGGGAGAAAAACAATTTGAAGTTTAAAAGCATATTGTTTGAAAGCTTGGCCCTTATGAAACATGATGGCATCGTAAAAGTTGTCCTTATATGCACCTACTGCATCGGTTTTATTATGTGTAGTCTTGAAGTTTACTGGCAGATTCAGTATATTTCGACCATACCTAGAACCTCATTTGCAGGCTATATTGGTTTTATAAGTTTCCTCAGTTTTGCTTCCTGCATTGCTGGAAATATTTTCTGTGAAAAAATTCTACAAAACAAATATATAACTTCTAAAACAATTTACTCCATTTCACTAATTCTGATGACTTCATTCTTCATAGTATTGTCAATTCAGAACAATTTTTATTTCTTCATTCTTTCATATATTCTCTGGTATTTTATTTTAGGTATTGTCAACATAGCCGAAGCTACGGTAATAAATATACAAGTTCCTAATCACATGCGTGCAACAATACTAAGTATTTCATCATTTTCTTTTCAATTAGGAGCATTGTCAATAAATGGTTTTAGCTCTGTTTTTTTCGTTACCTTGGGAGTAAACGGTATTTGGCTTTTTGCGGGAATATTAGGTACATTTGTCTCAGGAATATTTATATCATGGCTTTTAATAAAAGATTTTCGAACAAAAAAATTCTCTCAAAATAAAATCTGAGAGAATTGCTTACATGCTACATATATTTTGTATAAAAATGCATATCATTATTTTTATACCCCAGTGAAGTATAAAAACTGTGAGCACTTGGATTTGAAAACTCAGATGAAAATTGCAAGCGTTTATATCCATTTTGCAATGTATATTCTTCCAAGTATTTCAAGACACTTCTTCCAATACCCCTGCCTCGGTATTCTTCTTCTATAAACAAATCATCCAGAACCAAGGCTTTTCCATGGGCCCAAACGCTAAAAACACTAAGAAGATTTAAAAATCCGATTGGTTCTCCATCTTCTTCAATCATCATTAACGTTATATGTTCTGGACTATCAAGAGCCATGTTGAAAATATTGCAAAATTCAATATCAGAAATCACATCTGCATTATTCCAAAACACTTCATCTGTTTGTTCAAAGTCCATAAACTTTCGATTTAGCTGAATCCATTTTTCATGATCTTCCAACATGCATAATCTAATATTCATAAGTTATATTCCTTTCGAAATCTCTATTTTACTAGTTTTTATACCCTTATTTCATCAGTTTTTATTCATTATGTATAATTTATGACATATTTTTATCCCTGGCTTTTAAAGCCAAGGATAAAAAGTATTGGTCATTTATATAATTGGGTTGCGTTTTCCAAAATTAAATTGATTAAAATTCTAGCGGAAATTTCCTCTGTTTGTTTTTGGTTTCTTTGCACTGCTTCTTGGATTTGAATTTTTTCGTCCAACTTCCTTATCATTCTTATTTATTTTATCTATTCTGCTGTTTTTATCGACTTTATCAGTTCTAGCAATCTTCTCTGCTCTAGCAGATTTTTGCGTTTTAGCTGGTCTGCTGTTAGTTCTTGGTCTTTGTTCTCTTTTTTCTTTAGGTGGCGGTGTCATGACTATCATAGGAAATTTATGTCCGTCTATCACTGGAATACTTTTCCCTATAAGTTTTTCAATATCTTTTAGAAATGGTTTTTCTTCTATATTGCAAAAAGAAATTGACGTCCCATCCAGCCCAGCACGTCCTGTTCTTCCGATACGGTGAACATAAGTTTCTGGTATGTTTGGTAAATCATAATTAAAGACATGAGAAAGCTCATCTATATCGATTCCTCTGGCTGCTATATCAGTTGCAATAAGCACTCTTATTTTTCCGTTTTTAAAATCTCCCAGTGCCGTCTGTCTAGCATTTTGAGACTTATTTCCATGGATTGCCCTGGCATGAACGCCCTCTTTTTCAAGCTCTTTTACAAGACGATCCGCACCATGCTTTGTTCTTGTAAAAACTAGCGCCGAAGTTATTGAACTGTCTTTTAAAAATTCAGTCAGCAGTTTATGCTTATTATTTTTATCTACAAAACATATGGTCTGCTCTATAGTATCCGCTGTTGAAGACACTGGCGTAACTTCAACTTTAACCGGCTCATTCATTATTTTAGAAATAAGGTCTGTAATTTCTTTTGGCATAGTTGCTGAGAAAAACAAAGTCTGTCTTTTTTTAGGCAACCATGTAATAACCTTCTTTACATCATGTACAAAACCCATATCAAGCATTCTGTCAGCTTCGTCCAATACAAAGGTCTCTATATATTTTAAATCAATTTCTCTTTGACCGACAAGATCTTTAAGTCTTCCTGGCGTTGCAACTAATATATCCACACCTCTTCTAAGTTTTTCAATCTGAGGTTTTTCCGATACACCTCCAAAAACTACACAGTTTTTCAAACGTGTATGTCTTGAATATGCATCAATGCTCTCTGAAATTTGAAGTGCAAGTTCTCTGGTTGGCGTTAGTATCAATGCACGTATTTTTCTAGTTTGATTTTTTTGTGTTGGATTCAACAGTAGCTTGTTTAGTATAGGCAATGCAAATGCAGCCGTTTTTCCAGTACCTGTCTGCGCACAGCCTAGTACATCTCTGCCTTCAAGAGCCGGTGGTATTGCCTTTTTTTGTATCGGAGAAGGTGTTTCATACCCCTCTTCAATCAGCGCTTTTAGTAATAGTGTTTCTAATTTTAAATCTTTAAATTTCATATTTTTTTCCTAACTTTCAATAAATTATTCCTCACAAATCAGAATCTGACTACTTTTTTATAAAGTAACTCTCTGTATCAACATTAAAAACATTTAAAATGGCTGTGCATTTTAAACAGTCTATCTTTTATAATCATTCACAATTGTATTTCATATTATTACTCTTGAGCCTCTGTAACTGTATTTTGTTTTTATCATATATAGTTACATTATATCGTTTTTTCATATATGTCAATTTATTATGTTTTTAGATAATTCCAAAAAATTTAAGAACCATAACAGAAAAATCCGATATGGCTCTCAAATTTCATTAGTTTTTCTATAAAATTTCAATTTTTTTGGTTCTCTCTTCCTTTTCTTTTTTAGGGATTGTCACGCTTAAAACGCCCTCTTCCAGTTTTGCAGTTATTCCCTCATCCTGAGCGTCAACAAGATAAACACTTCGTTTTAAAGAATTACAGCGTCTTTCCTTATGAATGTAATTTCTTTTGTTTTCTTCAATCAGTTCTTCTCTTTCAACAGAAATTTGAAGTCTGCCTTCATTCATGTTGATATCAATTTCTTCTTTTTTAAATCCAGGGAGTTCAGCTTCCACAATATAATTCTTTTCATTTTCCTGAACGTCCATTTTAAAATTGTCTTTAAATAAATTTCTTCTACTCAGCCATTGTTCGTCAAAAAAATCATCGAGCATATTATCAAAAACATTAAGGTCTGGTAGCAAAAGATCATGCTTTCTTCTGTTTAAAGGAGTCAATCCTAACATAATAACCACCTCTCTCTTACAAAAATCTTTCCTATTATATACTACCCAAATAGTATGAGTCTAAAAACATATATTGGAAAAAAGAGCTGAGAATCAAATCCGAGGGGGAAATCGAACTATAAATATACATATCTTTTATTATAACATATAATATCATTCTTAGCAATATATCACCAAATTGGTGTTTCGCTGAATTTAAATTCCCAAATTGAACTATTTTTATTTATCTAAAAACAGTTATTTAATTTAAATATTGGGTATATACTATTGGAATTGAGGTGACATTATGTTTATTGCAAGACAGCCTATTTTTAATAAAGACCTTGATGTTTATGGTTATGAATTGCTATTTCGTTCAGATATTAAATCAAATAAATTCGATGGGACTTCATCTGAAATTGCTACTGCTACTGTAATTTCAGGATTGTTTGAATCAGGGATAAATCGTATAGTGGAAGATAAATACGCCTTTATTAATTTTGATGAGGATTTTGTTCTTTCAAGCGGTTTAGAATTAATTTCCCCAGACAGACTCATCGTGGAAATGCTTGAAAATATTAAAATCAGTGACAGTTTAATTAAAAGACTTGAGGATATCAAAAAGAAAGGTTATAAAATTGCCCTTGATGATTTTATTGGAAATTATAGTGATTATCCGCTAACACCTTTTGCTGATATTATCAAATTTGATGTACTTGCCACCCCGCTTGATACAATTCATCAAAGCATACATTTGGCCCTTTCCCAAAAAAAAATCATATTAGCAGAAAAAATAGAAACTGAACAAGAATTTTTAAAAGCAAAGAAAATGGGTTTCCATCTTTTTCAGGGCTATTTTTTCAGCAAACCAAGTATTACTGGAAAATCGCTCAATAAAAGTTCTTCAAAAATTCCATATCTGCTTATTATTAAAGAACTTCAAAAAGAAGAGCCGTCTTTTCAATCCCTAGCTGAAATAATTGAAAAAGATATAAATTTAGCATATCGCTTCATGCGTATAGTTAGTCTTCGCTCAGGAGAGGATTCCATTTACTCTATAAAAAAAGCCTTGACTTATATTGGTCTGAAAGAAATTGAAAGATGGATCAGTCTGCTTATGATTCAAGATATCAGCAAATCAAAACCTCAGGAACTGATAAAATTATCCCTGATTCGTACTAAATTTTCAGAATTAATTGCCTTACATTGCGAGCTTAAGAATATGAGAGATGAAGCCTATCTGATGGGATTATTCAGCACATTAGATGCAATGCTGGATGAAGATATGTCTGAAGCATTAAAAGACATCACACTTCCTTATTCCATAACAGAAGTTTTGATTCATCACCGAGGAGTCTTATCTCCAATATATGACTTGTTTATCGCTTATGAGCAGGGAAATTGGGTGCAGTCTGATATTATTTCAAAAAAAATGAATATCAATCAGTCAGTTTTATATGAAGATTACCTTTCTTCTATTAAATGGGCTAATGCAACATTACTATTAATGCAATAATTTTTCAAAAATTCTAAAAAAAGCGGATACAATCAAATCTATTGTATCCGCTTTTTTTATATATTATATTTTAAATATTCATTACAGTATTTACTGAATCTTATCACCAAAGAACAGTTCGATATCATCTTCTACAGTTCCGATACCAGCAATTCCAAAAGTATCAATCAATACTTTTGCCACATTTGGAGAAAGGAATGCTGGAAGTGAAGGTCCCAGGTGTATGTTTTTCACTCCTAAAGACAGCAGTGCAAGTAAGACAATAACTGCTTTTTGCTCATACCATGCAATATTGTAAACAATTGGAAGGTCATTTATATCATCCAGACCAAACACTTCTTTAAGTTTAAGTGCAATAACTGCTAATGAGTAAGAGTCATTACACTGTCCTGCATCAAGAACCCTTGGAATTCCACCTATATCCCCTAAATCAAGCTTATTGTACTTGTATTTTGCGCATCCTGCAGTTAAAATAACGGCATCCTTTGGTAATGCTTCTGCAAAATCGGTATAGTAATTTCTAGATTTTGCTCTGCCGTCACAACCTGCCATTACAACAAATTTCTTGATTGCTCCAGATGTAACTGCATCCACAATTTTATCTGCCAGTGCAAGCACCTGAGCGTGAGCAAATCCACCTACGATTGAGCCTGTTTCAATCTCAATTGGAGATTTACACTTCTTTGCCATTTCAATTATTGCAGAGAAATCTTTTTCTTCGCCAATTTCGCCTGGTACATGAGTGCATCCTGGGAATCCTGAAGCACCAGTTGTGAATATACGCTCTTTATAGCTGCTCTTTGGAGGCACGATGCAGTTTGTAGTCATTAAAATTGGGCCGTTAAATGATTCAAATTCCTCTTTCTGCTTCCACCATGCGTTTCCGTAGTTTCCTACAAAATTGTCATATTTTTTGAATGAAGGGTAGTAATGTGCTGGTAGCATTTCTGAGTGAGTATAGACATCTATTCCCGTGCCTTTTGTCTGCTCAAGAAGCATTTCAAGGTCTCTTAAATCATGTCCTGAAACTAAAATACCAGGATTTTTACCAACTCCGATATTTACGCTTGTTATTTCAGGGTTTCCGTAAGTCGAAGTATTTGCCTTGTCAAGCATTGCCATTCCTGAAACCCCGTACTTACCGGTTTCAAGCGTCAATGCAACTAAATCATCTGCTGAAAGGCTGTCATCAAGAGTAGAAGATAGAGCTCTTTGTACAAATG
>JBATTG010000219.1:0-7938 GCA_049670425.1 Proteocatella sp. | reverse complement strand
GATAAAATTCATCTAGAGGATAACCGGAGCAAGTTAAAGGTAAAGGCAGTTTCTTCTGATAAAAAAATGGTTGAAGCCAAAACTGAGAAATCAAAGCCGGAAAAATCTCAAGACAAAGATAAAAACAAAAATAAAGGAAAATTTAAAAATAAATAGAATGAAACTCTTAAATTTTTTTTAGGATAGTAGTAGATGAGCCGTAATAATATAACGGCTCATTTTTATTACAAACAAATGTTGACAAGGAAACAAAATAGAATTAAAATATTGTTAACAAGGAAATAAAGGAGGGTATGATGATAGACATAAGTCTTAAACTAGAACGAAATAATGTCGTATGGAATTGGCTGAAATCTCAAGAAAATAAGTTGATTTCTTCAGGGCACATAGGCACCCATATAGACGTGTACAATAAAAGTGAAGTGCCAGAAAGTTATATCAAGTCTAGAGGGGTCATAGTAGATTGTAGTAAGTATGGCCTGGACAAGGAAATAGGCATGGAATCAATAAAAGACAAAATAATCAATAGTGGCGATTTTGTAATCTTTAAAACTAATATAGGGGAAGAACATCCTTATGGAAGCGAGGCATATGTAAAAAGTCATCATCAATTGAGTATGGACTTGATTGACTGCCTGATAGGTAAAAAAGTCAACTTTATAGGCATAGATTGTGCAGGAATAAGAAGAGGGAAGGAGCACTTTGAGGCTGATATAAAATGTGAGAATAACAATGTTTATGTGGTCGAAAATTTGGATCTATCGAAGCTGGTTCATTATAGTAAGGAAATAAATGTTTATGCTATATGGATAAACAATCCATTTGCCACGGGCTTGGCTACAAGAGTTTTAATTGATTTTATGGAGAAATAATATGGATAATGAGAAGTTATTAAAAAAAGTTATAGAAATTGCAGCCTTATTTGAGTTGGTTAAAAAGACAAATTTTCAAGACATGTACAATGGATTAAGCATAAATGAAGTTCATGCAATTGATTTTATAGGAAAGAGCGAAAAACCTAAACTTACAGATATATCTAATTTTCTTAATATAACAAGAGGTGGAGCGACTAAAATAACCAAAAGGCTGATAAATCAAGGATATATTGAAGTTTACAGATTGGATGAAAATAAAAAAGAAAAATATTTCAAGTTAAAAATTAGTGGAATTGATACTTTTAATAAACATAGGATAATACATGAAGACGGCATTAGACGAGATTCTAAAATGTTTTCATGTATTAATGATGAAGATAAAAGAGTAGTATTTAATTTTTTAAGTATTTTAGGAAATGATTTAATAGAAAAATTAAATAAAGAATAGTATGATATTTAAAGATCGCTGTCAGTATATTATTTGCTGATTATTCTGTACATTTGAATTAATATTTCTAAATATAGCAAGCAGGGGTGCTAAAATGATAAAATTATGGACTATATCATATATTACAATAAGGTAAATACTTTATTGGTCCAGTTCTATGACTATGAATATGATGCGAATCTATTATGTAAAACTGTTACTGTGCATAAAGTACAATCGCAAATTGCAGATGAAGATATCAGAGTATATCCGTAATTCAATTCGAATTAAGATCAGATACCAGGTTTTAATTGTTTCTCTTTTTTTAAATGAAAAAATAGCATAACAAAAGTCCTTGGGAGCCATAAAACGTTTGAGGATTTTTTGTATTGAAAGTATAAGGTTAAGTGATAAAAACATAGCTGAAAATTTTTGGGGTTAAAGTATTCTTCAGAAGGCGGTATAATAATTATAGGATTATTGATGTGGTTGTATAATATCTTTTAAGAATAATCGGTATCCATTAATTTGCATTTTACAAGGAGTAGTATGAAATTAGAAAATAATAAGAATACTGAAGTAAGGAAAATAATAATAGATTCATGGGAAAGATGTAATGAATTTGGAGTAGATAGTGACAATGGAAGAGGAACAAGGGTTTCGGAGCATGAAATAAATGAAATCATAAAAAAAAATTCCGAGTTGATAAACGTAGCAATTCCATTAATGAAAAAAATGTACCAAGTTGTAAAAGGCTCTGGTTTCAGTGTTATGCGTACAGCTGAAAATGGATATGTACTTGAGACAATAGGCGATGAAGATATAATGAAAAAAGCAGTGGAACTTAATTTTGTAAAAGGGGCAATCTGGACGGAAGAAGCTGTTGGAACGAATGCCATAGGAACAGCAATCCATATGGATCAGCCAATACAGACGGTAGGAATGGAACATTACTGTAAAATTCAACAGTCATGGACATGCTCGGCAGCGACTATACATGATGAAAATGGAAATATAATAGGTTGCATAGACATGTCAGGAGAATGTGAAAAAGCACATATACATACTCTGGGTATGGTAATAACTGCTGCATATTCGATTGAAAGTCAAATGGAGCTTATAAAATCAAATACACTTATAAACGCCACCTTCAGTTCAATAAATGACGGAATGATAATACTTGATGAGAATATGAAAATAAAGAAATTGAACCAACAAGCGTGTGAAATACTAGGATATTCAAGTAACGAACTTACTATGAAGGATATTAAATGTATAACTAAAGATAATGAACTTAAATATGAACTGTCAAAAAGTAGCGAATTTTATCAAAATCTGGATTATACATTTTATACAAAAGAGAGTAAAATGACAAAATGTATAATAAAAGCGGTACCTATTAAATTATTAGAAAAAAGTATGGGGACTGTTATAACTTTCAAACAATCAAGTCGAGTAAATAAAATTGTAAATAAAGTTGCAGGGTACAAAGCTGTGTATAGATTTAATGATATAGTTACAAATGACAAAAAAATGCAGGAAGCAATAAAACACGCAAAAAAAATTGCACTTACGGACTGTAGTGTGCTCATAACTGGAGAAAGTGGCACGGGTAAAGAAATATTTGCTCAATCAATACATAATCACAGTACTCGTTTAGAAGAACCTTTTATAGCTATGAACTGCGCTTTGATTCCAGGCGAGCTTATGGAAAGTGAACTTTTTGGCTATGAAAGAGGTGCCTTTACTGGAGCTGCTAATTCAGGTCGTCCTGGAAAATTTGAAATAGCAGATGGCGGAACTATACTTTTGGATGAAATTGGAGAAATGCCACTTGAAATGCAGTCTAAGCTTCTAAGATTCCTTGACAATAAAAAAATCAGCAGAATAGGAGGAAACTATGAAAAAACATTAGATGTTAGAATAATAGCAGCTACAAACCGGAATCTTCTCGAAGAAATTTCAAAGAGAAATTTTAGACTGGATCTGTACTATCGGTTAAATGTTATGAATATAGAAATCATAAGCCTTGATAATCGAAAAATGGATATAGAGCTTCTAGCTAAATATTTTGTGGAAAAATTGAACAGAAGTCAAAATAATAAAAAAACGCTGTCAATTGATTATATCGAAGTTCTTAAAAACAGAACTTGGAATGGTAATGTAAGAGAACTTCAAAATGCAATTGCGAGGTCCTACTATCTTTGTGACAGTGATATTATAAGCTGTAACCTCTGTGGACAAAATATTTCCAATGAAAAACCTAGAGGTATAGAACTTGATATTGATGAAATTGTTGATTTTGAAAAAATAGAAACTCAAAATATTAAAAACATACTGTCAAAATGTGGAGGAAATATACAAAATGCAGCTAAAATTCTGGGTATAAGCAGAGCTACAATGTATAGAAAAATTAATAAATACGATATAAAAACTAAAATTTAGCATTTTTTAAAAAAAGTCTCAAAAATGAGAAAAATCTTATTTTTGAGACTTTTTTGTATCATTTATGAGAAAACTTCAATTATTGTAGAAATATGTCAATAAAAATAGTATTTTTATTGACATATTTTTAAATTAGAAAATAATTATTTTAAGATTGTATATATTGATAATTCAGTATTTTAGAAGTTATATTGAATATAACATTCAGAAAATGCGCAAAAAAAATAAACATACGAAAATTGTACATCTTGGAATAAAATTTGCTAATATACAAAGTGATATATTGATAATTTATAATCAAACTCAAAAATTGGAGGACGAAATATGAAAGCTGCATTATGGTATGGAAGAGAAGATGTTAGAGTAGAAGATATTGAAGAACCGAAGGTAGTTGCTGGAAGTGTCAAAATAAAAGTAAAATGGTGTGGAATATGCGGCTCTGATTTGCATGAATATCTGGGAGGACCTATATTTATTCCTGTAGATGTATCACATCCAATAAGTGGATGTAAGGCACCTGTTGTGCTTGGACATGAGTTTTCGGGAGAGGTGGTTGAATTGGGTGTTGGAGTAACGAGTCTAAGTGTAGGGGACCGGGTGGCAGTAGAACCTATAGTATCATGTGGAGAATGTCCTGCCTGCCTTGAAGGAAAATATAATCTTTGCAGCAGTCTTGGTTTTCATGGATTATGTGGAGGCGGAGGCGGATTTGCAGAGTACACGGTGTTCCCCGCAAAATTCGTACATAAAATCCCAGATGGACTTTCATTTGAAAAAGCTGCATTGATAGAACCAATAGCTGTTGCAATCCATTCACTGAGAATGGGCAAATTCATGACAGGCCAAAGCGCACTTGTACTTGGTTCCGGACCCATAGGACTTGCAACTATAGAGGCTCTAAAGGCAGCAGGAGCAAGTCTTGTCATTGTAATGCAAAGAAAATCAGTGAGACAGGATTACGCTATAAGAGCTGGAGCTGATATGGTACTTGATCCAAATGAAGTAAATGTGTCAGAAGAAGTAAAAAAACTAACTGGAGGAAAAGGAACAGATATTTCATTTGAAACTACTGGTTCTAAAGCAGGATTTGACACAGGCATAGAAAGCATAAAATATAATGGAACAATGGTTGTAACAAGTATATGGGAAAATGAAATAAATATAAATCCAAATACCTTTGTTTTTACCGAAAAAAATATAGTAGGAACAATTGCATATAGAAATGAATTTCCAGCAACGATAGCTCAGATGAACGATGGAAGAATAAAAGTCGAAGGATATATAACAAAGAAAATAAGTCTTGAAGATATTGTCGAAGAGGGCTTTGGCACACTTACAGGGCCAGAAAAGAAAAAGCATGTAAAAATACTTGTGACTCCTGACAAATCGATTTTATAAGAAGGATGCAGGCGATACAAAAATTTAAATGAAAATACTTGAAATTATCCAAAATGAAACACTCAGCAAATCCCTGTCCAATAAGAAATCGGATGGGGATTTACTGAGTGTAAAACATTTTGCGTATTCTGACTATTTCGATTAATATTAAGTTATTTAAATGATTTATATGTATTTTTACTTCATTTTTTCATTTCCAGCTACCAAAAATTGTTTACAGTCTCAATAAAACAACACAGTTTCTACCTTGATTTTTTCCTTGATATAATGCATCGTCAGCTTTTTTTATTGTATCATCAATTGTTTCATAATCTTCATTAACGGTTACCCCAAAGGTCAATGTAATTGATACTTGAATTCCATTATACTCGATAATTTCTTCTTCAATAAATTTCCTTATTTTATATGCCAGTATGCGGGCATCCTCGATTTCTGTTTCTGGAAGCAAGATAAGAAATTCTTCCCCTCCCCACCTTGATACAATCCCTTGTTCTTGAACTGCATATTGTAAGTTTTGGGCTAATATTTTCAGCACTTGATCGCCACAGTCATGTCCGTAGGTATCATTTATATTTTTGAAATGGTCGATATCTGCAAGGATAAGTGAAAAATTATTTTTGGTTTGTTTATAATGTATAAACTCTTTTTCAAGTTTTTCTATAATATATCTCCGATTGTATAATCCAGTCAGTGAATCTGTTTTTGAAATCAAATCCAACCTCTCAAGACTATATTGCATGGAAACTACTTGAGATGCTGAAGCTATGCCAACAAATACAAGTACATATCCCACGATTATAAATAATAAAAACAATATCATATCATATATAGAATTGAAATTTTTTAAATGTGAAATTCGTGTAGGTGTTGTAAAGTTAGTAATTAACAATAAAAAGGCAATAGCTGGATATAAAGACATATACTTTATTATTTTATCAGACACTAAGTTAAGACTTGTTTTGTAATGTTTACCTATCCAGAAATAAGACGCTAATAAGAATAAGCCATTAATACTGATCCTTAAAAAATACATAAGATTTTGATTGTGATTAACATCGTAAATACCTGAAACTAATTCTAAAAATGGTGTAGCTATAAAAAGTGTAATTGTAAAAAACATCACAATACTAAAGAAAGTAAATATTTTTTTTGAAAGAGATTCTTTAAAAACTAAGCTTAAGTATACGAGGTAAGAAAAGAAAAGAAGATATATAAGGACTTTAAGTGTTCCATCGTTATGAATATGTTCTGAGAGATAAATAGCGTTTAAAAAAATAAATAATGTATTTAATATAAATGCAACAATACAGAATTTAATTGATTTTTTCCTTGTAAGCAGGCTATGTGCTGTTAAAATAAAAAAAATGATTTTGAAAAATGAATATACTCTATAAGAAAACATCTTATTATACTCCTCCTTGTCTAAATTTAAGAATACATTTTGATCAAACTAATTTGTGTAAAGTGGGAATTATTATATTACAAATTATAACATATTTTTCATCATAATATTACCTTATTAATATCCTAAATATACGTTAAGTGTAAGAAAAATTAAAGGTAGAGGATTTGTTGAATCAAAAAAAAGGTCAGGAACAATCATCGTTAACAATACCTGATTGCTGCTGACCTTAAATGACCACTGGATTGGTATTCGTGCTACTGTATTTGCGTATTATCTGTTAGTTACGAAACGAACCTCAAGTTTATCTGGCCTTGAATAACTTTCAGTATATTCGACAAGGTTTCCATCGCGGTCATATCCGAAAATCTCAATATGATTTACAATGTTTTCATCGGTAAGCTTAAGTTGATTTATCAGTTTTTGTCCTGCGACCATCATAGTCATAGTTTCCTGAAAGTTGCAGGGTAAATGATTTTTTGAAGACATATAATCATACAAGGAAATACGTTCAAAGTTGTAGTTTGCGATATTAGGGAAAAATTTTAAAGGTACATACGTGTACTCTATAGCAAGTGGTTCTTTATTGCCATAGCGGATACGATGGATGCCAAATATGGGTTCATTCGGAGAAATATTCAATTTGCTAGAAAAAAATTTTGTCCCTTCAATAACTCCCGTTCGCAATAATTTATTAGAGATTTCAATACCGAAATTACGTACAAGAGAAGTAAAACTGGCATTTTTAGATTCATTAAGAACTCCAAATGCCACCTTATTATTTTCAGCTTTTTTTACAAAGGTACCCTTTCCGTGAATCCTTACAAGGTACCTCCTGTTTACAAGGTGATTAATGGCATTTCTGACTGTCTGGCGACTTACACCATATATCTCAGCAAGGCAACGCTCGCTGGAAATCATCTCGCCAGGAAGATATTCGTTGCTTTCAATTCGATTAATTATCATTTCTTCAATATAAGAAGATGTAACTTTTTCTTTGTTCATATTGCCTCACTTTATAGTTTTATTCGACTGTTTTAATTTGATAATTTCCTGAAAAAGGCAAAACGCTCCATTAACATAATATTTTCAAAAAAGAGCACAAGATTTCCCATATTGTCATACACAAACCCCTTATGCTTCATTACTGGGCTTCCAAGATCACGGCTAAGCAGTTTGGATTCCGGCTGATTGGTGTATACCAGTGTGATTTTTTGATTGGAATTTGTAATAGAATGTTGTGTGAAGTTTTTAAGCACCCTTGTTGTAGAATGTTTTTCTATTTCCTCAAGTGAAAGATTTGGAACTACATCACAAGGAATGTAGGAAGTTTCGATAGAAATTGGTTCTGACTCTTCATATACCAATTTGACAATTTCATATATCAAAGC
>JBATTG010000218.1:0-19513 GCA_049670425.1 Proteocatella sp. | reverse complement strand
ATGTAAGATTTTAACCTTTTTTGAAGTTGCTATTTGTAATCTTATGACTTCAGATACCGTCCTGATTATTCTTCCAAAAACGGAAACAGGGCTTTTTGGTACATTCCAATGTACATATTTTCCTTATTCACTAAAAGCGAACCTGAGTCTGTATTTAGGGCAACATTCCTGCCCTCCAGGATATCTACGGCTTTTTCAACTCCAAGATATCCCATATTTATAGCTTTTTGCACTACAAGAGCCTCAAAAACGCCTTCTTCAAGATAATGTATCTGCATCTTCGAATTGTCTATGCCTACGATTTTGACTTTCCCCTTACGTCCCAGCTCCACTACCGCCCTCGCTGCCCCTTCTGCTGAATATTGATTTAATCCTGCTATTGCACCGATATCCGGATTTTTCTCAAGCATTTTCTTTGTCTGTTCATATGCCATTTTGGCATCGGAGTTGCAGTACTGAGTCTCAAGTATCCTGTCTTCCTCGCCATTGAATACTTTTCTCACTCCGCGTTCTCTGTCTATTGCGGATTTCGCATTGGAAACAAAGCTTATAATGGCAAGCTTACCGTCCTTGCCTACATATTTTTTAAGCTCTGCACCCATTCTTATACCCGCCTTGAAGTTATCCGTTCCTATCATGGCATCTTCAATTTTTTCTTTAAGTCCTGAATCTATTAGTATAAGCCTTATACCATTTTCTTTTATTTTCAATGCTGCCGGCATTGTTTTTTCCATGTCTGCGGCAGCTAAAACAATGGCATCTGGTTTTTCTTCAATAGCCTCCATTATGAGTCTGTTTTGTTCAAATATGTCACTTTCGCTTTCAGGTCCTTTAATTTCAAGCCTTACTCCATGTTCCTGCGCCGACATCTCTGCACCTTTTCTCAAGGTATTCCAAAATCCATTTTCCTGGTCATTGGTTTTTGTAATAAGTACTATTTCCCAAACATCATTTTCAGTTGTACTCGGATACATATAGATCAAACTTACAAAAACTGTAACTATCAGTATGTAAAGAGTAATCATTTTCCAATGTTTTTTCATTCAATATCCCTCACTTTGACCGTTTTTTTATCTGGCAGTTTCAGAATAACCCTTGTCCCCTCATTCAATCTGCTTTCGTAATGCAGTCCATATGCCTCTCCATACTGCAGTTTTATTCTCTTGTTTACATTGTAAATTCCAACACCGTTTTTCGTAGTTGATGGTTTCTTTTTCAATATATTCCCGAGAGTAGTTTCATCCATTCCGATTCCATCATCTATGATTTCTATGATAATGCAGTCCTGCTCTTCATAACCTTTTATCTGAATTTCACCCTTTGAATCCTTATACTTTATTCCATGATATATAGCATTCTCTACGATTGGCTGAAGTGTCAGCTTGACTATCTCATGGTGCTGAATTTCAAGAGGAACCTCTATTTTGAAATTCAGCTGGTCCTGATATCGTTTTTTTTGTATAGTCAGATAGCTTTTTACATAATTTATTTCCTGACCTATTGTAACTATGCTGGATTCATTGCTTATACTTTGACGGAGAAGTCTGGCAAGCGAAACCGTCATTATTATTACTTCCTGATTTTTTCCACTTTCTGCCATCCATACAATAGAATCCAGAGTATTATACAGAAAATGAGGATTAATTTGTGCCTGTAGCGCTTTAAATTCAAGCTGGCGCTTGACTTCTTCTTCTTTCAACTTTTCATCCATCAACGTCTTGATTTTCTCTATCATAATGGAAAAAGTTTTCCCCAGTTTTCCTATTTCACTGTCATTGATTACAATCGGACTCGCCAGCTCAAAATTTCCTACTTCTACCTCTCTCATGGATTCTTTCAATAATTTTATAGGCCTGCTTATCTGCTTCGAGATAAAGTATGAAATCATTACCGCTGTGAACAGTATTATGCATGTGATTATCAGATACAATATCTGTACCTGTTCCTTGTTTCTGAATAATTCCTTCGTGCTTGACACACCTACAACTGTCCAGTTTGTTTTATCAGAACGAGAAATTGTATACAGCCTTCTCCTGCCCGCATCTTTATTATCTATAAGAAAAGACTCAGTCTTGCTGTTCATGACATCTGCTATTCTCTCAACCTCAAGACCACTGTAAATCAATTGCTGCTTTGGATGGTAGACCAGATTTCCGGCTTCATCTAATACAAATACGTATCCTTTGTTCCCAAGATGTATGCTTTCACAAAAATTGCTAAGAGCGTTAAATCTGAAATCTACCCAAAACACTCCCACTGCCTGATTCGTCTGCGGGTCTACGATAGCCTTGCTCATATTAACAACCCATCTGTATTTATTATCTATAATATTTTGTACGTGAGCTGCCGTGAGTGTTATTTTCCCATTGGCTTCCATTGCCTTTTTATACCAGCCTTTGGATTTTATATCTATATTGGGATTTATAGCTTCATTTCCATCATTTAAGATAAGCCTCCCATTTTCGCCATAAATAGCTATATTATAAATATCTTCTCTTAATTCAAGTATGGTCTTGAACTGTTCCTCTATATTATTTTCTAAATAGGAGCGCTCCTCTTTATTTTTGAAATCCGAGGTAATATACCTTACTGGCTCATCTGTATACAGAATCATGTTAGAGATATTTTCCATAAAATCTATGTATGAATCTACTTTGTTATTTACCTGTTCTATCAACTGAATTGTATATTCCTCAGAGTTTTTAAGCAGGGCTTTTTCGTTGAAATATGAGAATATGGCGAAAAACGTGATTACAACAGGCACAAGCAAAATGACAAATGAAAACAGCATTGATCTGTGAATGCTTTTGAAATAAAGTCTCATAAATCACCTTCCGTCTTTGGCATATTCTTTTGGTGTTTTTCCTGTAGCCTTTTTAAATGATATGCTGAAATAATGAGGATCGCTAAAACCCACTTTAGATGCTATTTCATAGTTTTTTAAATTGGTATTTGCCAGAAGTTCCTTGGCCCTGTCCATACGTTTCTTTGTTAGCGTTTCTACAAAGGTATCCCCCGTACACGCTTTAAACAACTTGCTGAAATGACTTGGACTTATGCACAAATATCTGCATACTGAATTGAGATTGATTTCATTATCATCATAATTTTTTTCTATATAATCAAGTGCCATCAGCGCTATCTTCTTGCCGCTTCCTTCTCTTTCATTTTCTATGATTTCGGCAACTTTAAGACAGTAGTTCTGTAACTTCTCTACTGAGTCAGACATGGTGTCCTCTTCACTTATACTATTCATAAATACATCTTCGGATATAAACTCCAAATGTTCAGACAGCTCCGATGCCCTTGCCATGACATTTACAGCTACTATTGTCTGTTGCAGATATATCATGATAAGTTTTTTGGGAATATACAAATCAGAAAAATAATTTGCCATTTCCTGTACCCAGCGTTTTATTTCTTCCTTATCGTTCATTTTCATCTTAATCGTCAATTCTTCTAAATATGATTCCATTTTTATTTTAGTTTTGCAGTTACTGTGAATTTCTTCTATGTCAATTAATATGTTTTTTCCCAATATGTACTGATATTCCAATGCTTGCTGTGCCTCTTCATATGACTTGCACAATACCTTTAGTGAATCCACATAGCCCCCTGCTCCTATGGTTATATCCAGCTTCAGCAGCCTCTTTACCTCCGATATTGTCTGCAGGCACAGCTCTTTCATTATTTGATTTAATTCTCTTGGGTTGCTGGTCTTGAAAATCATATAAAGCATATTATTATTTCCTTGGAAAGCCTGCCCCGCGTCATAAGCGCCTGCCAGTTCCTCCAATATGTTAAGCACCGAAAAAAACATCAGGTCTCTTTCTTGTTTAGATTTTTCATCACTCTCAGATAAATTGGAATAACTGTTTATTTCTATGGCTGCCACCCTGTAATTTGAAGCCTTAAGCTCGATGCTGAGTTCAGCCAAGTCAAGCTTATGTTCTGTCTCTGTTTTCGTTCCCAGCATCAGGCTATACAGGACCTTGTTGCGTATTGCCAGCTTATTTTTAAAGTACATTCTTTGCACTTTATCTATTTTATTTTCACGCTCTCTTTGTTCATCTATTTTTATTTTTATCCGTCCTAATACTTCGGAAAGTTCTACTGAGGTGATGGGCTTAAGAAGGTATTCTTCCACCTTATACTTCAATGCTTTTTGCGCATACTGAAATTCATCGAAGCCGCTGAAGATGACTATTTTTATGTCTTTTCCACTTTCAAAAATAAATTTACTCAGTTCCATACCGTCCATATATGGCATGCATATATCTGTCATTACGATATCCACCGGATTGCTTTCTATATAGGCTTTTGCCTCTTTCCCGTTCCTACAGTTGGCTACAAGCTCCAATCCAAGCAATTCCCATTTTATTTTTTCACCAATTGCCTCTCTTACCAAAATTTCATCATCCACCAATATTGCCTTATACATATTTTCACCTCTAATTTTAATGACTTAATATCATTATTTTTCAGTTATCTGTAAAGTATTATTGCCACTCAGGAAATTTTCACTCAATTTCTTCAATTTTATCATATTTAATATAATATATGAACCTGTTTTTTTCACAAATAATTTTTCAAATTAATCCGAATTTAAAAAATGCCCTGATATTAGAATCTATATTCTAAAATCAGGGCATTTAAAATTCTGATGTATTAAGTTATAAAACATATTTTTCACTTTACTCATGCTCCAATATTACTGTGGCTTCCACATCTGCTATATGAAGCGCCAGTGCAAGCGGAAATTGGGCATAGGCATTGTTGAGGCTGAAATCTCCAGGCATCCTGTCATAGGCTCCCATATGGCAGTTTATAGCTACCTGCTCCTCTGGGTCCAGCTTCATAAACTCCTGAATTATAAATATACTTTTTCCACCATGGCTACCGTAGTTGAATTTTTCTTTGAATTCATAGAAAGGAACCTGCACCCACTTACCATTTTCATCTTTCTTGTTCCTGAGGCTCTGGGCATAGGTATTCACCTTGCACAGGTCATGCAAAAGAGACACTATTGCTGTTTTTTCTTCATTTGGGCTGAGGTTGTATCTGCTTTTTGCAAAGTCCCTTGAAAGATAGTCCCTGAGGCAGTCATATACGTTAAGGCTGTGTTCGCAAAGCCCGCCTTCATGGCTGCAGTGAAACCTTGTAGATGACGGGGCTGTGAAAAAATCACTTTTTTCAAGATATGCCAGGAGCTTGTCTGCGCCTTCTCTTTTTATATTGTCATTATATATTTTTATAAATCTTTGCTTGTTTATTTTTGCGGTTTCGCTCATCTCAGGCTCTCCAAAATACTGCATATCCGGCTCCCTTCTTTCCTTCATATTCAATTTCTACATATTGCAAACTTATTTACCCGTCCCTACCATCTCAAGTCTTCTCCGACAAATTTGTAGGCGTCTACATACATTATGATTCTTGAAAATATGCGCTCGTCATATCTTTCCTTCAGCTCCATAGGCGTCAGATTTGTAGATATAAGCAGCTTCTTTCCCTTTATTATTCTGGTGTTTATTATATTAAAAAGCGAGGTCTTCACAAAACTGTTGGTAAGTTCTGCACCCAGATCGTCTATTATAAGAAGGTCTACATCGTCTAAATCCCTGTAGTCCTCTATTATATATTCTTTGAAAAAATTTGCTTTATCAAAGGTATACATCTGCATCATTTCTATAAGTTCATTCGCCGTATAATAAACTACAGATTTCCCTCTGTCCATGATTTCCTTAGCAATTGCAGAACACATGAAGCTTTTTCCAAGCCCTACTCCGCCATAAAAAAGAAGACTCTTAGTTTCTTCGCTGTCAAAATTGTCAATGAAGGTAAGGCTTTCCTTCAAAATAGCTTCCATCTGCTCTCTTGGATTCTTATCAATTTTCATCTCAGGGCTTATCGGATATTTGGTCATATTATCAAATATGTCTATTTTAAAGGTTTTGAAATTCTCTTTCTCAACTCTTTTTCTAAGGTTCGATTTTCGATATCTAAGCTGTTCCTGAAGCTTTTTAAGACAGGCACATTTTTGAAAATTACCCATTCTTTCTACATAACCCCTGTCCTTGCACGCTTCGCATTCGTATTTCATTTTAAGGTCCTGAGGACTAATCTCATGTTCTTCCATATATCTTTTTCGCTTAAGTTTAGCCTCATCCAGCTCTTTTTGAATTTTTTCTCTTGACTGCATGTTTCCTAAAACTATATGTCTTGTGAGGTCTAAATTCAAAAGTTTTACATCTCTGTCCATATCTTCCAGCTCTGGATTTTCAGTGTAAATTATATGTTTTCGATTTTCAAGCTCAGCCTCTTTTTTATCTCTCTTTCGCTGATACATATACTCTATATTTTGCATATTCCCTCTATTCCTGATTTTCTTTAATTTTTATTCCTGATTTTTTTCTTTTTCTTTTTTTGCCAGGCGCTCAAACAGTCTTTTTTGAAGTTTTCTCTCGATTTCATCCATTTCATTAGGATTTTGGGGATCGATTTTTACCTTTGAATTTGATTTTGCAGCATTTTTAAAGGTTTTCTTTTTATCGATTTCTTTTATATCCTGAAGCGTAATCTGCTTGGACACCAATTTTGCTTCTACTGGTTTCTTTGACGTTGGTGAAACGTAGCTCTTGCCATACTGGCCCTGCTCGTCATTCATTGATGGATCCAGCAGTATCCTGCATATGTTTTCCAAGGTTACGTTCTTATTCTTTTCCTTCAGCCACTTGGCTGCCAGCTCTACATCATCGGAATGGTAATGTTCATAAAGAAAGTTGAGACTGTCGATCTCCTGCTTGGTCATACTTTTCCTTGTGAAATTAATTACCCTGAAAACTTTTTCCCTGAATTCCTCTTTGTTTTCTTTATCTTCCATAAAAGTGCCTGGCTCTTTTTCATTTTTTGTATCTGAAATATTCGTTTCTATATTAAGTTTCTTTTCAGATTCGTTTTCCTGAAGCTTTTCATTCCAGTTTTTTAGTATCCCATTGAGATAGTTCATATTAGGACTCTTGATTGCCGTCGTCTTGCTCAGGGCACTTTCTATGACTTCAAGGCTGAATTTATATTCATCAAGCCATACATCCATCATATCTTCCTCTGGTTTTGTCGGCAGTCTGTATTCTCCAAAGTTAGCCAGAATTTTTTTATACTCAAGATACCGCTTTTCCTTGTTCCTCAGCATGGTATCTAAATCCTCGGTGCTTCTTATTCCGTCCAGGTACCAGTTTCTGAGTATTCCCAGTGCCGATGATATAGCTTTTGATTTTTTTCTATAGAGATTGAATTTTACCGATTCCACTATCAAGTCTTTCGGCACATTATATTGTTTTATGAATTCGTTTATTTTAGTCATGTCAAAATGCATAAGTGGAAGCTGCGTGGTCTGCTCTATCTGGTCATACATTTTTTTATATTCCTCATTTTGGTATGCAACCAACAGTTCATCGGTGCTTACGGTTACAGGCGCGCTTGAAAGACCCACATTCTGAAGATTTTTAAACTCCACTGAAAATGACTGGGCCTGTTCTTCATTTATTCTATGCTTTATTATAAGTCCACATGATTCAAAAAAATCCCAGCTTGAAAGCACTTCATCCAATGACACCTCAAGCTTTTCAGCTAATTGTTCATTTGTATTTATAAAGCCTTTTTCATCCGTCTCCTGATTTTTACTCAAATAATAGGCATACAGATATATTTTCAGCATCAAAGGCGTTATGATTGGCAGTATCTGCTCAAAAAATGTATTTGGTATGCTAGTTTCTCTTTTTTCTTTTTCTATTTTTTCTTGAAAGAACATATTCGCTCCATTTAAGTTAACTCAAAAATATCATACACTTCATCCCAACGAGGATAAATGCTTTTTTCTTCACCCTTGAGCTTGAAATATTTTTTTTCCAAGTCTTCCAAACTTACAGGCTTACTATAATAGTACCCCTGTATTATATCACATTCAAGTTGTTTTAGTACATTAACCTGATTGCTTTTCTCAACACCTTCTGCAATGACTGAAACTCCCAGTTCCTTGCACATGGATATTATGGATTTTATTATCTTATAATCCTCTCGATTGTCGAAGACCCCAATTATAAAGGCTCTGTCTATCTTAAGTTTATCTATTGGATACTTTTTAAGATAGGAAAAAGATGAATATCCCGTCCCAAAATCATCCATTACAACGGCTATCCCTATTTTCTTAAGCTCTTCTAATTTTGAAAGCACCATTTCTTCATTTCTAATTGACAGGTTCTCGGTTATTTCAACCTCTATCCAGCTTGGTTCTATATCATATTTTTTTATAACATCACTTATATTGCATACTATATTCATTGCATTAAACTGTTTTGGTGAAACATTTACAGCCATAGTTACATTTGTTTCATATTTTTCATTAAGATATTTTATGGTCTTGAAAGCTTCTTTGATTACAAATTCTCCAATTTCAAAAATCAAGCCGTTTTCTTCGGCAATTCCGATGAACTCTTTGGGTCCTATTTCTCCAAGTTCACTGTTCTTCCATCTTACAAGTGCCTCTATACCCACTATTTTTTCTGAATTTATGTGTATTTGTGGCTGATATTCTAAATACAGCTCTCCTTTCCAAAAACCTTCATTGAGTCTGCTTTCAATCTCGAGTTTGCGATTTTCTTCTTCCTTCATATACCTGTCATAGATTACAACTCTATTTTTACCTTGTGTTTTCGCTCTATAAAGTGCCACATCTGCAAACTTCATAAGTTCTGTTCTTTGCCTTGAATTTACCGGGTATACGGATATACCTATGCTTATTGTCGAAACTATATTCTTTCCATCGACTACAAACGTTTTTCGAAACTCTTCCACTATCTCGTTTGCCCTGTTCAATGAGTCCTCTATATTTCTTATTCCTTCTAATATTACAACAAACTCATCGCCTCCAAGCCTTGCAAGAAAATCCAAGTTCCCAATAACCGCTCTTATACGCCTTGCAGTATCTATAAGGACCGCATCTCCTGTATCATGGCCATACCAGTCATTTATAGCTTTAAATCTGTCCAAATCTATAAAGAGTACCGCAAAATGGTTGCCTCCACCCCCGTTCTCTATCATATTATCAAGCTTATTCATAAAATTTCTTCTGTTAGGAATTTTTGTCAAAGGATCAATATTTGCCGTACTGTAAAGCTCCTGATTTTTCATTTCTAATTCTCTGGTACGTTCTACTACATTTTTTTCAAGATTAAGATTGAAATTATTTATATCATTAATTTTTATGTTAAGTGCTTCATTTACCTCCTTGTATTTCAAAGATAGTTTAAAATTATCTTCATGCACCTTGATGTATTTATAGAGTATCATTCTAAAAAATATAAGAAGTGCAAAAAAAACTATATATTCAAAAATTGGTTTAAAAATCAAAGCTGCCATAAACAGCAAGGAAATCGGGGCTATTATGGACTTTAAGCTGTAGCTATAATCAATCTCCTCTTGAAATTCAGACTTTTGAAAACTATTAACTTCCATTTCCATTCCATATATACCGCTGGTAATAAGTAACAACGAAACAGGTCCAATCAACTCAAATATATCTGGAAGATAATAACTTTTGACAATTTCCATGTACAACTTTACAAGATTAATTGACGACCATATAAAAAACCCGATAAATTGAAGCTTTCCATATTTAGTCTTAAAGTATGTTCTGTCAGAATTATGAATGATATAAATTCCCATAATAAGCATCAAATCTATAAATATCTCTGATATAACTAACATACCCTGGGCATCCATACTTTCCAGACTTAACCTTGGATAAATTTCCGAAAAAATACCCACCCACGCAACATATCCTACAAAACTACCCATAACAAATACATCAACGGTAGTCCTGAATCTATTCCACTTTTTGTACAGTACTCCTATAAGAGCTAATACCGCAAGCACAGCAAATACATTACTTGTAATATATAATGTTGTACTTATCTTATCTGAAGCTGCACCTGTTACTGTCAGTTCGTGATGTGCCCAGGTTATAGCCCCAAGTAAATACATCATGGTTACAATTAACATGCATAGTGCATAGACTCTGTACTTCTGACTATGCTTGTAAGCACGAACTGCTTTCCAAAATGCCAGAATCAAAATCAGAAGATACATTGCCAGCTTTACAATAAGCATCGAATTCTGTGGCAAAATTTTTCCAACAAAAGCAGAGATTAAATCTTCAGGCAAAAGTATGCTTAACATGGTAGGCATATAATTTTCAGGCAAAAATATGTTTCCAAGGATTATCAATAAAAGAAACAGGGCTATCATCCCAATGTATTTATTTGTATTTTTCATTGTCACCTCTTTAATATTAAATTCATATCGAATATTAAATTACCTTAAATATTCTCATACTTACAATCCTCTTCTTTTTTTCTGGCCTTATTATCCATGCAGTATTTAGTTTCTATTTCTTCGATTGTCATAAGTCCTCCAGAAAAATATCCCTGAACTGAGTCACACCCTATATTTTGCAATATATTTTTCTGAATCTGATTTTCAACACCTTCGGCCATGACATCAAGCTCCATTTCCCGGCACATGGATATTATTGATTTTACAATTTTATAGTCCTCTACTCTGTCCCCGATTCCCTTAACCAGTTCCATTGCAATTTTTATGGTATTTATCGGAAATCTCTTCAAATACAAGAATGAAGAATATCCTCTTCCAAAATTATCTATGACTATCCGGACTCCCATATTTGAAATTTCAAGGAGTCTTGCAAGTACGAGTTCTTCATTAGTCATTGTCAGTTCTTCGGTTACCTCAAGTTCCACCCATGACGATTTTACTCCATATTGAAAAATCGCCTCTTTGATATTATTCACAAAATCCGGTTCTATGAACTGCCTTGGTGATATATTTATCGCTATCCTCAAATCCATATCATATTGAGAATTAAGATTCTTTATAGCTATCATGGATTCTTCAATCACTTTCTTTCCAATATTTACAATCATTCCATTCTCTTCTGAAATTTCCAAAAATTCTTTCGGTTCTATATCTCCAAGACCTGCGGACTTCCATCTGACCAAGACCTCTATTCCCAATATTTTTCCCGTACTCAACTCAAACTGAGGCTGATAACACAGGTAAAACTCATCATTTTCTAAAGCTTGACAAAGCCGATTTTCTATCTCCAGTCTGCGATTTTCCCTGTTTTTCATGCTCCAGTCATACATACTTACCATATTTTTCCCCTCATCCTTCGACCTATAGAGGGCTATGTCGGCGCATTTCATAAGACTCGACCTTTCTACTGCATTTAACGGATAGATTGCGGTTCCCACGCTTATTGTTGTAAATATGCTTTTATCTTTAAATACGAATGGCTTTCTGAAATCCAAAACCATCCTCTGTGCAATGTTCATTACATATTCCTCTGTTCTTATTTTATCTATAATTACTACAAACTCATCGCCTCCAAGGCGTGCAACTAGATCTCCTTTGTCTAAGTTTCTTAATAATCTTTTGGACGTCTCAACGAGTATATAATCCCCTATATCATGGCCATACCAGTCATTTATAGATTTAAACCTGTCAATATCTATAAACATGATTGCAAATTTCGTCCCACTTTTATTTTTGTTTATTAAATTTTCAAGAGATTCTACAAAATTTCTTCTGTTTGGAAGTCCTGTGAGAAAATCTATGTTGGACAAATATAAGAGTTCTAAATTTTTCTCTTTCAGCTCCTGTGTACGAAGTCTTACCTTGTCCTCCAGATCACAAAAAATCTTGCTGACCTCGTACATCTTTGATTTCAGAGTATCATTTACCTCAATATATTTTCCAACTAATTCTTCATTAATTTCATATGCCCTTATATACTTTATCACAATAATTCTAAATACAATTATGCCTACAAATAAAACACTTACAGGTCTACTCGTATTAAGTCTCACGGCAATAAAACACACTGTTGCGAGAATCATAGCGCTTAACACTGCGATGCTGAATAGTCTATGTTCTTCTCGGCCTTCAATATTTATATTATCTTCCATCATTCCTATTGATATCATCAGCATTGAAACAGGCCACAATTTGTCGAGCATATCTGGAATATAACTGTAAGTCACACCGTACCAGCTCCATAAATCCACCATGACTAACAGGATAAATCCTGCCAGCTCTGTTTTTTTTGCCAAACTCTTGAAATATCCATTCTCATACATATACAGCATTAAATATTCAAACATAATAAGTACATCTGTGATGATGTAAGCTATATAAAAAACAGTCTCTATTCCGCCCAGACTGAAATTTACGATGTAGAACTTTATAAAGCAAGTCCATGAGATGTATGCCGCAAATACTCCAAATACAAATATATCCACGATTGCCCTCAATTCATTCCATTTCCCTGCATACTTCAGCAGTATAATAAGCCCTGCTGCCATAATCATGATATTTCTAGCCAAGTAAAACGTTATGCTTGTCTCAATTGAACTTCTATTTATTTTTGTTATCAATTCATTATAAATCCATGCAATTTTCATCAACGAATAAAAAAGCGTACCCACACCTATAAATAATTTATGTGCATTTGCCCTGTAATTTTTCGACTTGAAAAAATCATGAAGCGGCAAATAGGCTGCCATCAGACTCGCTATTGCTGCAACTATTCCGCTTAAATGGATTTCAATCCTCCCTGCAAGCAGTAATTTAATTATAACCTGCAATACAACATACAAAATTATGCATTTTATGTAATGCTTTTTTACTGAATTCATAATTCCCCCACGTTCAAATAAAAATCAGGATTCATTACTTCTCTTTTTTTTTACCCATAATTTGAACTTATTACCCACTATTGCTATTAGTTACTTCATTAAACCTGTATAGAAAACTATATAAGTTTTTTTAATTGCAAAGAGGCAGTCGAATTACTCGACTGCCTCTTTGCAATTACATATTTTATTTTAATCTAAAATTTAATATCAATATCGATTTTCTTGCCTTCCCTTACAACAACGGCCTTTACTGAATCACCTTTTTTAACGGTGTACAGATGCTTTACAAGATCCTGCATCGTATCTATATCGGTTTTATCCATTTTTATTATAACGTCATTCACCTGAAGTCCGCTTTTTACAGCAACTGAATCCGCCTCCACCTTCGCTATGAATACTCCGGTGTCCGAACCAGTTTCGATTCCGGTTGCCTGTGTATAATAAGCCGCATCTATTCCCTGTATACCCAGGGTTACTTTTTCGTATGAACCATTTTTTACAAACTGGTCCACTATTGGTTTCGCTATATTTATTGGAATTGCAAACCCCAGACCCTCGCCTGAACTCGCTTTTGCGGTATTTATACCTATTACCTGACCTTTTGAATTAAGAAGTGGCCCTCCGCTATTTCCAGGATTTATCGCGGCACTTGTCTGTATCAGATTATCCATAGTTGTGTTGGCATCAGTCTGTATCGTTCTGCCCAAGCCGCTTATTATACCTTCGGTTACTGATCTTTGAAACTCGAGTCCTAATGGGTTTCCTATTGCCATTGCCAGGTCTCCGACCTCTACCTTTTCGCTGTCTCCAAGTTCTGCAACCTGCAGCCCTGCCTTGTTAACCTTTATCATTGCCAAGTCGATGGTTTTATCCGTCCAGAGTATTTCAGCCTTGGTTTTTGAACCATCTTCAAAAAGCACAGTTACATCCTTGCCGGCCCCATCTTCAAGTACGTGTGAATTCGTCAGTATAAGCCCCTTTGAATCTACAATCACTCCGGTTCCTATGCCGGTCTGCTGCATGGGACCTGTAAACAGATTTCCAACATCTACTACCGTCGTTATTCCTACGACTGATGGCATGGCTTTTTTAATAACAGCCTTATAGACATTTTCGGTATTTACTTCCGGTACGTTTATTGTAATCTGACCGCCTCCAGAGGTATTTCCCATCATCGGAAGCCCATTGATAAGTGGAAGCAGTGTTATTGTAAGCATGCTTCCGGCAATTGCTCCAATAAGTGCAATGAGTAATATCTTATTTTTCTTCATTTCACACCCCTCTATTCTATTGAATATATTTTTGAAACTTTTCCTCTCAGCATTACATCCATGCTAACATCTTCAGGCCTGATATTCTGCTCCGTCAATATTCTTGCCACCGTTTGAAAAGCAAGCTGTGGAAGATTGCTTTCCTTGCTCAGATGGGCCAATAGCAGCTTCTTGGTTCCGCTTTTCACCAGCGCCGCACCGAGATATCCAGCCTCTTCATTACTGAGATGCCCCTCCTGCGACCTTATCCTTCTTTTTAGAACATATGGATAGCTGCAGTAATCCAGCATTTCAGGGTCATAGTTTGACTCTATGACCGCAATGTCCGAACCTTTTATATTATTAAAAACATCATCTGATATAAATCCAATGTCAGTCACAACTGATATCTTCTTGTTATTATGACTGAGCGTATATCCGGTTGGCTCCACCGCATCATGACTGATTTCGAAGGTTCCTACCTCTATGTTGTTGATACCCAGTTTTTTGCCCCGTTCAAACACGCGTACATTCTCATCTTTTATTTTTCCTATATGGTGTTTCATGCTTTCCCAGGTTTTTTCCGTGGCATAGATTGGAGCATTGAATTTTCTGCTTAATATCCCCACCGCCTGTATGTGGTCTATATGTTCATGGGTAACGAGTATTGCACTGAGTCCATCTAGATTCTGTCCATGCATTGCCAGATTTTCAATTGCACGCTTTCCTGAAATTCCAGCATCTATGATTATTTTTGTATCATCATTTGCTATATAATGACAATTGCCACAGCTTCCAGACGATAGTGATATATATTTCATGTGTGCTCCTTGCTGTTAGTTTATTTTACCCTTAGTTTGTGGGATTTTTATAAAACATTTACATAGTTTTGGGCTTTTATTCTGTTTATTTGTATGAAATTTGTAATATTTTCTTGATTAAACGATTTAAATTCAGAAAGAATGAACAACTCTCTGAATTTAAGCTCGTCTTATATTCTAACCAAATATCTGTTTACATAAACTGCAACCTGTCTTTGTCGCCGCAAGTCCTCCCAGTGCCGTTTCTCTAAGTTCGAACGGAAGAGATTTTCCTACCTTGTACATGGCTTCTATGGTTTCATCAAATGGTATATGATTTTTTATTCCCGCCAGTGTTATTTCAGCACTTATAAGCGCATTGCTCGCTCCCATGGCGTTTCGTTTCTGACACGGCGCCTCTACAAGACCTGCTATTGGATCGCATACGAGTCCCAGCATATTCGATATTGCCGTGCTTGCTGCATCGAGTACCTGCTGCGGAGTTCCGCCCATTAACTGCGTCATGGCTCCTGCCGCCATAGCTGATGCAGCGCCTATTTCTGCCTGGCATCCGCCCTCTGCTCCTGATACGGTCGCATTTCTGGTTATCATGTATCCTATTGCCGATGCCGTAAGAAGTGCTTCAAGCATTTCTTCGTCTGAAAGCTCATATTCTTCCTGGACTGCCATGAATACTCCTGGTATTACACCTGCCGAACCCGCTGTAGGAGCTGCCACGATGAGTCCCATGGATGTATTTACTTCAAGCACTCCCATAGCATAGGCTATTACTTTTGACATGAAACTTCCGCAAACGGGTTTCTTGTCCTGTCTTGCTTTTAATTTTTTTGCTTCTCCGCCAAGAAGTCCTCCCATGGACTTAAGGTCTTCATGCAGGGCTTTTTGTGTGGAGTTCTTCATTATGTTGTAAGAATGAAGCAGATCATCCAATATCTGCGTCTTCGTCTTTCCAAATACCTGCATTTCCCGGTTCAGCATGGCCTGTGATATTGTCATTTCCGTTTCGTTGGTAAGGTCTATGAGTTCTACTGCATTTCCAAAATCGTAATTTACATTATTAGCTTTCATACGTTCTCCATTTCCGTAAATATTACTTAATAGTTTTCCTGCTATACATCGATTATTGTTGTATCTTCTATATTTTCACATTCCATTATTTTTTTAGCTACATTGCCGTCTATCTTCTGGTCTGCTTCAATTATAGTATATGCAGTTTCTCCTTTTTGAGTTCTGTATAATCTCATAAATGCTATATTTATTTCGCAGTCACTCAAGGCCTTTGTTATGTGAGCAACAACACCTTTTCTGTCTTTTTGTCTTACTATTATCGTACTGTATTTTCCTGTAAACAGAACATCCACTCCATTTATCTGCTTTATCTGTACGTTTCCGCCACCTATGGATTCTCCCATTATTGATTTTTCTTCTCCATGGGAATTCTTGATTATTATCTCCACCGTGTTTGGGTGTACATTCTTGTTGGTTTCGTTTGTCTCAAAGCTGTATTTAATTCCCTGTTTGTCAGCGTATTCAAAAGCGTTTTTTATTCTCTCATCTTCTGTTCCAAAACCCATGATTCCAGCAAGCAATGCTCTGTCTGTACCATGACCTTTGTATGTCTGTGCGAATGAACCGTAAAGTATAAATTTCGCTTCTTTTATGTCTTTTTCTGCTATCTTGTAAGCCAACAATGCTATTCTAAGCGCTCCTGCCGTATGCGAGCTTGACGGGCCAATCATGTTTGGTCCAATTACATCAAATATGCTTATGTCCTTCATTTTTTCTCCTTAAAATTTTTTTCAAATATTACATAGAATTTTCCATTTTTTTTACATTAAGCTAAATATTGTGGATAAAAGTGGCGTTATCCACAATATTTAGCCATGTTATCCACAAGATGTTGTGGTTTTTCTAAATTTCTCTTCTTCCTTCCATAGCTTTGCTTATCGTTACATCATCCGCATACTCGATATCTCCACCTACTGGAAGTCCGTGTGCTATTCTTGTAACTTTTATGCCAAAAGGCTTTATAAGCCTTGCGATGTACATCGCTGTAGCTTCGCCATCTATGGTTGGATTGGTTGCGAGTATTACCTCTTTAAGTTCCTTGTCCGCCAGCCTTTGCATAAGTTCTTTTATCTTAAGCATTTCCGGGGTTATTGAGTCCATAGGAGATATTGTTCCATGGAGTATATGATACTTTCCGCGGTACTCTCTTGATCGTTCCATTGCTGCCACATCCCGGGGGTCTTCAACTACACATATCATGCTCGCGTCTCTGGAGCTATTTCCGCATATTGAGCACGGACTCTGATCCGCTATATTACAGCAAAGCTCGCAGTACATTATGTTAGCTTTTGCATTTATTACCGCATCTGACAGCTCATGTACTTCTTCCTGAGAAAGATTAATTACATGAAAAGCCAGCCTCTGTGCTGTCTTTCTGCCAATTCCCGGAAGCTTTGCAAACTGCTCTATCAAGATGTCAATATGACTCGAAAAGTGTTGCATTAAAACATACCTGGCATTCCCATGCCACCCGATATTTTTGACATTCCGCCTGTCATCATGTCATCTGCCGCTTTTAGTGCCTGATTAACTGCCGTAAGCACAAGGTCTTCAAGCATTTCAACATCATCTGCATCTACTACTTCAGGTTTTATTTTTATTGAAAGCACTTCTTTGTTTCCGTTTGCTTTTACAACTACTGCGCCTCCACCTACGGACGCTTCAACTTCCTTTACGCCAAGTTCTGCCTGCATTACTTCCATATCTTTTTGCATCTTTTGAACCTGTTTCATCATGTTATTCATATTTCCTGGCATTGCGCCTCCTGGAAATCCTCCACCTTTTCTAGCCATTGTCATTTCCTCCTTATATTTTCCAACTTTTTATTTTTTATTAACACTATATTTTACCACATAGCTTTATAAAGTGTCCACAATTGTGTCTGTTTTTGACATTCACTTTACTTTTATTAATTTTATTATACCATAGTAGCTAAAAAACTATTGCAAAATTTCTGTGTAAATGTTAATATATTTTCTATAAGATAGTTATTGTTTATTTTAATAATATATTGGCTTTGAAAAGGATTAGTATGTTTATTTCTTCTTTAAGAGAGCAGATGGCTGGTGCGAATCTGTGTTGAAATTCTCGGAATCTACCTTCGAGCCTGCAAGCAAACTTGCACGTTGCCCGCGTTAAGGGTTGTGAGCTGAGCATTATGCTAATTTAGGTGGCACCGCGGAGTAACCTTCGTCCTATACTGGATGAGAGGTTTTTTTTGCGCAAATTTTAAGAATTAATTTTGATATTATAAAATACAGGAGGTACAAAATGTTAGATATTAAACGTATTAAGCAGGATCTTGACAGTATAAAAATACTTATGAGCCTTAGAGGTGAAGCCGATTTTTCTCTAGATGAGGTTATCGAGCTGGATAACAGACGAATCGAGCTCCTTCAGAAGGTTGAAGCTATGAAAAGCGAATCAAATGCCGATTCAAAGCTTATTCCTCAGTACAAAAAAGAAGGAAAAGACACTGCAGAGCTTATGGCTGATCTTAAGAAACTTTCTGATGGAATCAAGGTTCTTGACGAAGAAGTAAGAGCCGTAGAGACTGAGCTTTTCAATAAAATGCTTGCCATTCCAAATGTTCCAAACAGCAAAGTTATCAAAGGGGATACCGATGATGACAACCTTCAGATAAGAACCTGGGGCGAGCCTACTAAATTTGATTTTGACGCCAAAGCCCACTGGGATGTTGGAACTAACCTTGGCATCCTTGATTTTGAAGCAGGCGGAAAGATTACAGGCGCCAGATTCACGCTTTACAAAGACCTTGGAGCAAGACTTGAGCGTTCTTTGATAAACTTCTTCCTTAATACTCACACCGGGGAAAATGGATACACTGAGATTCTTCCTCCCTTCATAGCCAACAGACAAAGTTTCATAGGAACTGGACAGCTTCCAAAATTTGAAGAGGACATGTTCAAGCTTGAAGGCTTCGAGTATTACCTTGTACCTACTGCAGAAGTTCCTGTTACCAACATCCACAGGGATGAGGTTTTAAATGCTGACGACCTTACTATAAAATACTGCGCTTACACTCCTTGTTTCAGAGCTGAAGCCGGTTCTGCAGGAAGAGATACCAGAGGTCTTATAAGACAGCACCAGTTCAACAAAGTTGAGCTTGTTAAATTTGCAAAACCTGAAGATTCTTATGCAGAGCTTGAAAAGCTTACTCTGGATGCCGAGAAAGTTCTTCAGATGCTTGGACTTCCTTACAGAGTGGTTCAGATCTGTTCTGGCGACCTTGGATTTACAGCTTCTTTCAAATATGATCTTGAAGTCTGGATGCCAAGCTACGGAAAATATGTCGAAATTTCTTCTTGTTCAAACTTCGAAGATTTCCAGTCAAGAAGAGCTAATATAAGATTCAAGCGCGACAAGGCTTCAAAGCCTGAGTTTGTTCATACGCTTAACGGCTCTGGCGTTGCGATTGGAAGAGCAGTTGCCGCTATCTTGGAAAACTACCAGATGGCCGACGGTTCAGTTAAGGTCCCTGAGGTTCTGATTCCTTATATGGGAACTGACATCATCAAGATGAAATAAGTTCTGCATATTAAGCTGATATTTAAAACAACAAAAAGACCTCTGGTTCTCACTC
>JBATTG010000217.1:0-4443 GCA_049670425.1 Proteocatella sp. | reverse complement strand
TGAACCTAGAGTTCGGGTATCTGTTCTTGAAAAGTTATTTTTAGCATTCTTAGCTTTCTTATCTTCAATAACTTTTTTCATTAATTCGATTGTAGTCGGATTAGACATTCATATTCACCTAATTTCATATATTTTTTATAACATCTTATTGTATAACATAATATCAGATATTACCATACAAATAAAGTTTGTTTATTTCAAACAACACAATTTTAATTCAATAAGGGGCATCAATAAATCGTCAACTACATGCTCTACATAACTCATATCAATCGACCTGCCGGTTATTATAAGCTGATAGAACAAGAGTGCCGGACCTGTGTTAGTTATTAATTCTAATTGATTTTTATTCAGGTTGCTTCCGATTGCGCATTCGATAGCTTTCCGGAGAGTACAGGATTGTTTTGATATAGAATCTAAATGGACGTTGGCGGATAGTTCTTTATCCCGGCTCAATGTAGTAGCGATGGACAACATGACTTTTTGCCTTACTTCATCCTTAACTCCAAAGTACACCCCTAAAAGTTCACAAAGGTAATCCCTTAGGTTATCCTTGCAACGCCAAAGTTGGATTTCTTGTTCGCAGGGCAATATAGAAGCAAGGGCATCGGCTACAAGCTGTGGTTTTGATTTCCAGCGGCGGTACAGGGTTGCTTTTCCAGCGCCAGCTTTTTGCGCGATAGCCTCGATGGTAACTGATTCATAACCATATTCAGCTATAAGCTCTAAAGCAGCGTTAAGGATTGCCAAGTCACGAGATTTATCTACAGGCCTACCGAGTTTGCTGGTATTTTTTTGTTCTAAACATTTATTTGTATCCGAATTATTCAATATGTGTACTCCGTCCTTGTTCTTGATAAATATAATATATCACAAAAAAATATAAAATTCAACATAATGAAACGGAATCGTTTCAAAACTGTTGCGTTTCGTTAGTGATTGTGTTATAATTTTATTCGTAGAGCAAAGGGAGGATTTTATGATTTTTAAAGAAATTACGATAGCTGCAAAACAAGAACTGGATCCATATTTTGAAATGGTAAATTATGAGGCTTGTGAATACTGTTTCAGTACCCTGTATATGTGGCAGCATGTTTATAAAACTCATTATCATATAGACGATGATTTTGCAATAATTATGGCAGAGTATGAAGGTAACAGCTTTTCGATAATGCCCTTGGCAAGTGAAGCGAATTTACCCAAGGCCATTGATTTTGTAGTAAAATATTTTGAAAAAAGTAATAAAGAAATTTATTTCAGAGGAATAACCAAAGATGTAGTTAGGCTTTTGCAAAAAAAATATGAAGGAAGATTTGAATATATTGAAGAGCGAGATCTGTTTGATTATGTTTATGATGCCGAGAGTCTGAGGACGCTTGCGGGCAAAAAGAACCAGAAAAAAAGAAATCATCTTAATTATTTTCTAAAAGAATATAATGGAAGATTTGAATATAAAGTCCTTACATCGGAAAACTTTGGAGAATGCATTCAGCTTATGGATAGATGGGCAGAAGCAAAAGAAGAAAACAATGAATTTGATGACGGTATGGATGATGAATCTGAAGGCATAAAGAAAATATTTGATAATTATGAAAATCTGAAAGATAAAGTAAAAGTTTCAGGAGTATATATCGACGGGAAATTAGAGGCATTTACAATTGGAGAATTATTAAATCCTGATATGGCACTGGTTCATATTGAAAAAGCTAATCAGGACATAAGAGGTTTATATCAGTATATAAATCAGCAGTTTATACTAAATGAATTTAAAAATGTTGAGTTTGTAAATAGAGAAGAAGATTTGGGAATAGAAGGTCTTAGAAAAGCTAAGCTATCATATCACCCAAGTAGATTTGTTGAAAAATATACAGTAAACGAAATTCCTAATTAGCAAAAAAAATAATTTAACAACATCAAGAACAAATCTTGGTGTTTTTTTTCACACGATTTTTTAGTTCAATTTGGGTATATGTTGAATATAGTTTAGCAAAATATTCAAGAATTAAAGTTGCTAAAAATAAAAAGCGTTATAGATACTCATGAAAATGAAAGGACGGTCCATATGATGACAAAAACATTTAAGTTAGAGGGCATGAGCTGTGCAGCTTGTGCGAAATCTATTGAAAAGGTAACCGGTAGAATTGAAGGGGTATACGAAGCGAATGTTAATTTTGCAACAGAAAAACTAACTGTTAAATTTGATAGCAAGCTGGTATCGGTACAAAGAATTGTAGCGGCAGTAGAAAAAGCTGGCTTTAAAGCTGCTGAAGAACAGGATGAAGATTTTAAGAAAAATGAAAATGAATTTGAAATCAGAAAAGACGAGGAAATAAAAATCTTGTGGATAAGGTTTGTAGTAGCTGCAATATTCTCATTCCCCTTATTATACATATCAATGGGATCTATGATTGGATTGCCTATCCCGGCGATAATAAGTCTGGAAAGTAATCCGCAAAATTTTGCTCTTATTCAACTTGTTTTGGCAATACCAGTTATTATGTCAGGATATAAGTTCTATACTGGTGGATTTAAAGCGCTGATAAGACGAAGTCCTAATATGGATTCGCTTATTGCGATAGGAACATCGGCAGCATTTTTGTATGGAGTCTATGCGACGCTTATGATTTTTAAAGGACAACATCACTATGCCCACAATCTTTATTTCGAATCCGCTGCAGTAATAATAACCCTGATTACCCTTGGTAAATATTTTGAAAATGTATCAAAAGGAAAAACCTCAGAGGCCATAAAAAAGCTTATCGGTCTTTCTCCTAAAACAGCGAAAATATTAAGGGACGATGGGGAATTTGAAATTGCAATCGAAGAAGTAAAACCAGGGGACATAGTCATGGTGAGGCCGGGAGAAAAGATGCCGGTAGATGGAGAAATCGTAGATGGGATTACTTCGGTCGATGAATCTATGCTTACTGGAGAAAGCATGCCAGTTGAAAAAAATATTGGAGACAGGATATTTGGTGCAAGTATAAACAAAAATGGATCAATAAAATATAGAGCCACAAAAGTAGGTAAAGATACGGCGCTCGCACAGATAATAAAACTGGTAGAAGAAGCACAAGGTTCCAGAGCGCCAATTGCAAGACTTGCAGATGTTATATCTGGATATTTTGTTCCGGTGGTTATGGTTTTGGCTATTATTGCAGGTCTTGCCTGGTATATTTCAGGAGAAAGTGCGACGTTTTCATTGACCATATTCATTTCAGTACTTGTAATAGCGTGTCCTTGTGCACTGGGTCTGGCAACACCGACTGCAATAATGGTAGGAACTGGAAAAGGTGCGGAAAATGGAGTACTCATAAAAAGTGGAGATGCTTTGGAAACTGCGCATAAAATTCAAACAATAGTATTTGATAAAACAGGAACTATCACAGAAGGCAAGCCTAAGGTGACTGATATAATAACTCAAGACGGGATTGACAGAACTTATTTGCTTCAAGTTGCCGCTTCGGCCGAAAAAGGTTCGGAGCACCCCCTTGGAGAAGCGATAGTAAGGGAAGCTATGGAAAATGAACTTGAGATTAAAAAGGTGGACTTTTTCAAAGCTATTCCAGGACATGGAATTGAAGTTATAATTGATGAAAAGGTAATGTTTCTTGGAAATGAAAAACTTATGAATGAAAAGGGAATAGTTTTAAATGATTTTTTAGAGATTTGCAATAAACTTGCCGATGACGGCAAGACGCCTATGTATATAGCCATAGACGATGAAGTGGCAGGAATAATCGCTGTTGCGGATACCGTGAAAGAAAGCAGCAAAAGAGCCATAAAAAGCCTTCATGATATGGGAATAGAAGTAGCGATGATAACTGGAGATAATAGAGGGACTGCTAATGCTATAGCAAAACAAGTGGGGATAGACAGGGTTATGTCTGAAGTGCTTCCGGCAGATAAGGCCAATGAGGTAAAAAAACTTCAGGATGAAGGAAAAAAAGTTGCCATGGTAGGTGATGGGATAAATGATGCTCCAGCATTGGCACAAGCCGACATAGGAATAGCCATAGGGACGGGGACTGATGTAGCGATTGAATCTGCTGATATTGTTTTAATGAGGAGTGACCTCATGGATGTCCCAACTGCAATTAGGTTAAGCCAGAGTACAATAAGGAATATAAAACAAAATTTATTCTGGGCATTTGGGTATAACGTCATAGGTATACCAGTAGCCATGGGAGCGCTCCATCTTTTTGGAGGGCCGCTTTTAAGTCCTATGATTGCAGGAGCTGCAATGAGTCTAAGTTCAGTATCAGTAGTGACAAATGCTTTGAGACTAAAAAAATTCAAACCACTAAGTTGATGTATTGTGACATTTAATTTTGGCAAGGTATAAAAACTGAATATAAAACGCAAGGAACTGTTGCTTAAACAAAATATCTATGATATAATATGCAAGTATGCAGAATTTAATATATTCCAATGACGAGAATA
>JBATTG010000216.1:0-2142 GCA_049670425.1 Proteocatella sp. | reverse complement strand
GTATAAACTTCCCTATTAAAACACCTAAAACCATACACAATGCCACCCATAATGTTAAATAACGTTCAAAAAAACTAATGCCTTCTAATTTTTGTTTACTCATAATTTTACTCCTTCATGTAAATGTCTTTTATTTTGTAGCCTTATAAAAAGTGTGTCCCCCTGAAAGATTCGACACATCTTTAAATCCATGGTTAATCAGTATGCTCTGTGTTGCATTACCTGTTACATCTTTTGTTGTCTCCAGAAATTCTACCCGTTTTATTTGCAGTAGAACCAATGGGCCTATACACAGGTTTTCCACTAATTTGACACCTCTTTCTTCATATCTATGTTCTTCGATTAAAATTTTAATACATACATCGATATTTGTCAATATGTTCATCTTTATTTAAAGTTAATTCTCTTTAAAACGGGGGTGCGGACAAATACCTGGACTTGATATAATACCAAGCGGTACCGCATGTTTTCCTACGAAGAAAGAATTAAAGCTGTCAAATTACTGATACAATGCGACCTGTGTTATGCAGATGTCTTACGAGAACTTAGGTATATCTCAAGGAAAGCTCTACATAATTGGTATATAGAGTATAAAGGAAATGATGATCTACAGACCGATTTTATAAGCAGATATAAGTATAGTTAAGACCAAAAACACTTGCAGTTACTTACTATCTTGAACATGGTAAATCGGTGTCTCGCACTGTTAGGAATATTGGTTTTCCAAGCTGTCCCCAACTTGATAAATGGATTGCTGAAATTGTGCCGAATCTAAAGAAACATAATAGCCATATTAAACAAAGGATCATATATTTGATTTGCATTTATATAGTCTTTTTTTTAAATAAATCAACAAAACACCAGCAAAATCATAAACAACCGCGTCGAACCCCTGTCCACTTTTAGGCATGAAAAAACCTCTTAAATTAATCGATTCAAGAGGTTTAACGCTGGATATTTAAGGTAAGAAGCAGAAATCGTATCATGATGTTACAATTATGCTTGAAAAGAACAGTAAGCATGTCAACCTAGGTGATTTTTAAATTAAATTCTTATTTTTCTTATATCCTCTTTCATTCTTTCAATATCTCTTATCCATGCTTCCAAATCTTCTTCGTGCTCGATTTCTTCATTCAATATTGTTACCGCCATCTGGTAGGTTGAATAATCCTTTCCATTTGTCACATCGGCAATCTGCTGATAACGTGAAATTGCGCAACGCTCACCATTGAGATTTTGATTTAAAATCTGTTCTATATACGGATCGGTTGGCGATTCATATGGACATTCAGCATTATTGAACCAGTCCTTTGGGTCTAAAATTGGCGTACCACCAAGCTGGATGATTCTTCCAACAATTAAAACGGCATGGTTGAGTTCTTGTTGTGCATGCAGCAGCAACTCCGGTTCTACTTCTGAACGCATTGGACCTTCCATTATTCTTGCACCAACCCAATACTGGTAAAATGCCAACCACTCTTCAGCAAGAGCTTTATTCAAAAGACTAAGAAGATAATCTACATCAAGATTTACAATCTGTATTGCTCGTGACCCCATTATTAATTCCTCCTTATTTTTCATATGAAAAAAGCTATATACATCTTTAATATAACCATTTATTATAAAAGGAAACATACATTTCAAATATAAAAGAGGTTTTCCTCAATTTTTGTTAAATGTTAGGCATGAGATAAGGTGAAAATAAGTTAGATATAATTATAAGAATTGTACTATTAGATGTATAATATCCAAATAATACAAAATCTAATTTCGAATTTGAGATACTATTTCTTAAGAATCATAAGTTTTTTTAAACTTATAGGATATGCACTAGCTATTGAAAAATGTGCATCTTAAATAACTGTAGTTTGCTTTGTCAAAATAGAGGGTAATATATCTACTGTAAAGAATTTTTTTTAAAAGAAAGAAAGAGGTGTATCTCATGCTGGGACTAACTCCTTTTAACAAGAAAAAAAATGAACTTTTACTGCCAGACCTTAATATTTTCGATAATGCGCTCGATGATTTTTTTGACGAAAAATGGCTTAGCAGAAGAAATTTTTTAAAAAACACTTTCAAGATGGACGTTCAGGAAAATGAAAATAATTACGTTGTAGAAGCAGAACTTCCTGGAGTTAAAAA
>JBATTG010000215.1:0-4476 GCA_049670425.1 Proteocatella sp. | reverse complement strand
AGAAAGAAAAACGAAAGCATATTCGCAGGCGGGCTAATAGGAAGAATATTCATGCAGGGTCTGCTGCTTTCAGTAGTCACCACAGCAGCATTTCTGATAGGTCTTAAAAATTCAGATGTGAAAACAGCGCAGACAATGGCCTTTTCAACACTTTGCCTTTCAAGACTTGCATACGGATTCTATGTAAGAAGCAATAGGCCGGTACTTCAGATAGGACTGTTAAGCAACAAATATATGATAGGAGCCGTAGCTGTTGGAGTAGCACTTACCGCAATGGTGCTCACAGTACCAGCTGTATCAGGCATATTTGAAGTAACAGCACTTACAAGCGAACTGGCAAAATATATAATAATATTTCCAATGATACCCCTGCTCATAATGGAGAGCACAAAATATTTTCAAAAAAACAATAAATAGTACGTCAATGTACAGCTAATGTTGACAATATCCCCTAATTTTGGTATTGTAAGTATACAAAATTGTTGAAAAATCATATTTTAATGCGATTTTACCTAAAATAATTCAAAAAACCATGGTAATAATTCGTATAAAATTGTATAATAATAGATAAACATAAAAATAATTGCATTAGGACGAAGAATGCATACATCCCCAACGCTCATATAGGCTGACTAAACGGGTCAGTGTATCTACCAAAAACCGTATTTTTGACTATGAGTGCTTTGTTTGAGTACCTCTCACGCATGCACTATGTGTTTCGCGTGAGTTTTTTTATATAATTTTTTAATAGAAACCCTAATTTGTAAAAGGAGTAAAAGATGGCAAAGTTACTAAAAGAAGCCTTAACATTTGATGATGTATTATTAGTACCTCAAGAATCCAACGTATTACCAAAAGACGTAAAACTAGAAACATATTTGACTAAGACAATAAAGTTGAATATCCCGATAATGAGCGCAGGAATGGACACTGTAACAGAACATGAAATGGCAATAGCGGTAGCAAGACAAGGTGGAATAGGAATAATCCACAAAAATATGACAATCGAGAGCCAGGCAGGAGAAGTTGACAAGGTAAAACGTTCAGAGCATGGCGTAATAACAGACCCATTTTATCTAAAAAAAGATAACACAATAGAAGATGCAGACAAGCTTATGGGAAGATTCAGAATATCAGGCGTGCCTATAGTTGACGATACCCATACACTTATAGGAATAATAACAAACCGAGACATAAGGTTTGAAGAAGACTTCAGCAAAAAAATAGAAGAATCAATGACGTCAAAAAACCTTATAACAGCAAGAGAAGGTGTATCACTTTCAGAGGCTCAGGAGATATTGAGAAAACATAAAATCGAAAAACTTCCTATAATAGACGAAATTCACAAGCTTAAAGGTTTGATAACAATAAAAGATATCGAAAAGAAAATAATGGTCCCAGAATCAGCTACAGATGAAAATGGAAGACTGCTTTGCGGAGCCGCTGTAGGTATTACAGACGATATGTTCGATAGAATAGACGCTCTTGTAAAATCCAAAGTAGATGTAATCGTCATCGATACAGCTCATGGACACTCACAAGGTGTAATAGAGGGCGTTAAAAAAGTCAAAGACACATACCCGCAGCTGCAGGTAATAGCAGGAAATGTAGCAACAGGAAAAGCAACAAGAGCGCTTATCGAAGCAGGGGCGGATTGCATCAAAATAGGAATAGGACCAGGATCAATCTGTACTACAAGAGTAGTTGCAGGAGTCGGTGTACCTCAGATAACAGCAGTAATGGATTGCTACGAAGAAGCTCAAAAATCAGGAATACCAATAATCGCAGACGGCGGAATAAAATACTCAGGTGATGTAGTAAAAGCAATAGCAGCAGGAGGATCAGTAGTAATGCTGGGTTCACTTCTTGCAGGAACCAAAGAATCACCAGGAGAAATGATAATATACAAAGGCAGATCATTCAAATCATATAGAGGAATGGGCTCACTTGCAGCAATGGAGCAAGGGTCAAAAGACAGATACTTCCAAAAAGACTCCAAAAAACTTGTACCAGAAGGCGTAGAAGGAATGGTTGCCTACAAAGGCGACGTTTCAGACATGATATTCCAGATGGTAGGTGGACTTAGAGCCGGAATGGGATACTGTGGAGCAGGAACAATAAAAGAGTTGATGGAACAGTCAGAATTTGTTAAGATAACAGCAGCGGGATTGATAGAAAGTCATCCTCATGACATTACAGTTACAAAAGAAGCGCCAAATTACAGTGCTCAGGTAGGAGAATAGAAAAAATGAAAAATGAACTAGTTTTAGTTATAGACTTTGGTGGACAGTACAATCAGCTGATTGCAAGAAGAGTAAGAGAATGCAGCGTATACTGTGAGGTACATCCATACAAAATTAGCATGGAAAAAATAAAAGAACTTAACCCAGTAGGAATAATATTCACAGGCGGACCAAACAGCGTTTATGAAGAAAAATCACCACAAATAGATAAAGCTATATTTGACCTTGGAATTCCAATACTTGGACTATGCTATGGAATGCAGCTTATGGCTCATACCCTTGGCGGAAAAGTAGCTCAGGCAGAATCAAACGAATTTGGAAAAACTAAGACAAAATTCGATACAACATCGCCAGTATTCAAATCACTTCCAGAAGAAGGAATCGTTTGGATGAGCCACGTGGACTACGTAGCAGAAATGCCAGCAGGATTTGAAAAAATAGCAGACACAAAAGACTGCCCAGTAGCAGCTATGCAAAACAAAGAAAAAAGGCTTTACTCAATGCAGTACCATCCAGAAGTAAATCACACAGAAAACGGCGTAGATATGCTTAAGAACTTCCTGTTCGAAGTATGTAACTGCAAAGGCGACTGGACTATGGAAAACTATGCAAAAATTGCAATAGATACTATAAAGAAAACTGTAGGCGATGGTAAAATACTTCTTGCCCTTTCAGGTGGAGTAGATTCATCAGTAGTAGCAGGACTAATCTCAAAAGCAGTAGGAAATCAGCTTACATGCATATTCGTAGACCACGGCCTTATGAGAAAAGATGAGGGAGACGAAGTAGAAAAAGCATTTGCAAACTCAGGAATGAACTTCGTAAGAGTAGATGCAGAAAAAAGATTCCTTGACAGGCTTGCAGGCGTAGATGACCCAGAAACAAAGAGAAAAATAATCGGAGAAGAATTCATCCGTGTATTTGAAGAAGAAGGAAAGAAAATTGGAACAGTAGACTTCCTTGCACAGGGAACAATATATCCAGACGTAATCGAAAGTGGCGAAGGCGATGCAGCCGTAATCAAGTCTCACCACAACGTAGGCGGACTTCCTGACTTCGTAGATTTCAAAGAAATGGTAGAACCACTTAGACTTCTTTTCAAAGACGAAGTAAGAAAACTAGGTCTTGAAATAGGACTTCCAGAATATCTTGTATGGAGACAGCCATTCCCAGGACCAGGACTTGCAATAAGAGTAATGGGAGCAATAACAAAAGAAAAACTGGACATCCTTAGAGATGCAGACTTCATATTTAGAGACGAAATAGCAAAAGCCGGAATGGACAGAGACATCCACCAGTATTTCGCAGTTCTTACAAATACAAGAACCGTAGGAGTAATGGGAGACTTCAGAACCTATGACTACACTCTTGCACTAAGAGGAGTTACAACATCAGACTTCATGACAGCAGACTGGGCAAGAATCCCATACGATGTACTTGATACAATTTCAAGCAGAATCGTAAACGAAGTAGGACACATAAATAGAATAGTTTATGATATCACGAGTAAACCACCAGCTACTATCGAGTGGGAATAGTAAATAAAAACCGTACAGACCTTGAAATTACAAGGTTTGTACGGTTCTTTTTTTGTCTGTGATATTATTTTGATATTATCTTGAGAATTAACAAGGTTATTTAACGTTAATATCCTTGTTCAAATCTGAGAAGTTTGGAATATTATTATTACAGCCAGGTTTCATTATAATAAAAAAAACATATATAAAGATATCTTCTGAAAATCTTGTTCTGGGGAGTTTAATGTAATATGCTAATACTCCAGATAAAAATACTATGGAAATAATAAGATATAATGAATATTCAAGCTGAGTATTTATTTCAAATAGGTGAAGTGCATGATAAATAGAGTAAATAAATAAAATGACAATCATATATATGAGCAAGGATTTATTTTGAGTATTAAAAACGTTTGGAAAGTATCTCTCGCAAACTAATATATATATACTAGACAATAAGTTTGACCACCAAATTATATTAAAGATTTTCTTGTATTTTACGTTCGTAATTATCAACTCCTATTCTTTTTAACAAGATATTATCAACTTCAATTTGTTTCATTAAATTTTTTAATTTTAATGAAGCATTTTTAATATTACTTAAATCAGATTTTAATGTGGTTGGAATTTCAGTCCTATATAGAAATAGTAATATATTTGATGAAGAATCAAAATTTTTTAAATAAAAAAGACTGTATATATAAAGTGATGATAAA
>JBATTG010000214.1:0-32575 GCA_049670425.1 Proteocatella sp. | reverse complement strand
TGGTAGTATTTTACCAATGAAAGGGGAGTTATATTATGTTAGTTAACATTATAGGAAGAAATCTTAGAATTACAGAGGCAATGGAGAACAATTTTGAAGACAAACTTTCAAGATTAGACAAATATTTCGGTAAAGAACAGGAGGCTAAGGTAAAGGTAGCTGCTTTCAAGAAGACGAGCGAACAGAAAGTTGAAATAACGATTCCCTTTGAGAATGGAGTAGTAAGAGCAGAAGCTTCGGATGTGGATGTTTACAATGCACTTGATAATGCTGTTGAAAAACTAAAAAAACAGCTTATAAAGCATAAAGACAAATTGATGAAGATGACTCATGATTCAATCAGATTTGAGAATATAGAAGAGTATAATCCTGAAGAAGATGAGGTTGTGATTGAAGCTGGAGAAAGTCAGATAATAAAGAGAAAAACTTTTGAATACAGACCTATGTCAGAGGAAGATGCAATACTTCAACTGGAAATGATTGGACATGAATTTTTTGCATTCCACAATCATGATACAGATAAGATATCCGTGGTATACAGAAGAAAAGACGGATATTACGGATTAATAGAACCGAAATAAAGTTATGATTATAAAATAATATGAATATATATAAATAAAATTTCAAAAAACTCAGGAAAAGTATTTACTTTCCCTGAGTTTTTTTACGAAAAAAATTATTGCCTCATGCTTGATCCAAAGCTTGAGGCAATATAAGTAAATAATAATTAAGAGGCTTTTTAAATAGTAAATTTGTTATTTTTATTATTATATCACAATTTAACTCAATATTCAAATATTTTCGAATATATTATTTAAAAATATTTTCATGATAACATATTTAACTTATTAGTGATCTTTAGCAATTTAACTTAAACACAAAACAACTCCTTCAGGAGTTGTTTTGTGTTTTTTATTATTGAATTTTAATTTATTTCTTAAGCATGCTCAAGCTTTGAAGCTTCATAAGTAGCTTTTTCTTCATCGGTCATCTTCATCTGGAATAAACCAAGGAAGGCGAAAGTGACAGATACAATTGGATTTACCAAGTTGAATATACAATATGGCAGATAAGCAACTGTTTCGACACCTAGAGCTCCTGACATGAAGGCTCCGCATGTGTTCCATGGGATAAGGGCAGATGTTATAGTACCACCATCTTCGAGTGTACGGGACAGGTTACGAGGTGATAAACCTCTTTCGGAATAAGCCTCTTTGTACATACGTCCCGGTATAACTATTGATAAATACTGGTCAGCTGCAACAACATTTATAAATATTGAGGTGAATATTGTGATAAGAACAAGTGAACCCGTTCCGTTTGCAAATTTAAGAAGAGTTGTAGCAACGATTCCAAGCATTCCTGTAGCTTCAAGTACACCACCGAATGTAAGGGCGCATATTATAAGTGAAACTGTCCACATCATTGATTGCATACCACCACGTGAAAGAAGATCCGCAATCATAATCTCTGCAGCTCCGGCTCCATCTGATAGAGGGAATGAATATCCGCCGTTGGCAGCACCCAGTATGTCTCCGAAGTTTACACCCTGGAAGGCCATTCCAAAGAAAGCTCCAAGAACAACTCCACCGATAAGTCCTGGTATAGCTGGTACTTTGAACACTACCATAAGAATTACTACAACTGGAGGTATAAGCATAAGAAGGCTTATATTAAAGTTTCCGGTCAAAATCATAAGTAGTTCGTTGATTCCTTCAAGGTCAAGCTGTTGACCAGCATATTTAGTTCCCATGATACCAAATGCAATAAGTGCAATTATGTAAGAAGGTCCTGTTGTGAAAATCATGTGCTTAACGTGATCGAAAAGTGTAGCTCCAGCCATTGCTGGTGCAAGGTTTGTAGTATCTGAAAGTGGTGACATCTTGTCTCCAAAATATGCTCCTGATATTATTGCTCCAGCAGCAACCGGTGCAGGAATACCTATACCCTGGCCGATACCTACAAGTGCAATACCTACTGTACCAGCTGTAGTCCATGAAGAACCTGTTGCAAGGGCAACTACTGAACAGATAAGAACTGTAGCAACGAGGAATATACTTGGTGAAAGTATCTGTAGACCATAAAAAATCATAGTAGGAACAACTCCACCTTGAATCCATGTTCCAACAAGCATACCTACTATCATAAGAATAATTATAGCTTGCATTCCCATATTAATTGTTTTCAAAATACCATTTTCTATCTCACCCCAGGTGTAACCCAGTCTGAAGATTGCAACACCAACGGCTATTGCAGATGCTATTACCAGTGGCACGTGGGCATCGGCTCCGTAGATTACAAGTCCAACGTAAAGAAGAATAATAAGTGCAATGATAGGCGTAAATGCTTCCCAGAGTTTAGGTTGCCTTTTTTGTTTTACTTTTGGTTCTTTTGACATTAGAAACCCTCCTAAAATATAATTATGTAAAAAAATTAACACCTGACACAGCAGGTAAAAACACAAAACTGAATTGTTTAAATAATTAAAATGAACAATCACAAGCTTTATAGCATTTTTTATGAATTTACGAAATCTTTCACAAATTCATAAAATTATTATATCAGCAATTTAATAAAAATTCAAGAAGAAATATTGTTAAAGAATACGCTCTAATCAATCATAAAACATTTAATTTCAGAAAATTTGTGATATTCCAAAGCAATTTTCATATCTTTGTTAATTATTTCGTAGGGCATTAAAAGCGGAACCCCAGGTGGATAGGGAACGATTTGTTCAGCACAGATGTCCCCATTTACATCTTGGATTATTTTGGTAATAATGCTTGTTTTTTTCATAGATCCAGTCTTAGTTAAAAATGGTTTTTTGCAGCTTACAGTTTTAGGATATGGATTTTTACAGTAATAATTTAAATCAGGACAATATAAATGTCTGTTATTTTTTAGGGCATCAATTATACTGTTGACTAAATAATTAATGTCATTTTCAGTATGAGTTAATCCAATCATAAATAATATATTAAGGCCCATAGTCATTTCGCATTGTATTTTATATTCTTTTCGGAGTATTTTAGATAAGTCTGCTCCTAAAATTGGAGTTTTTATGGCTAGTTTACAAAAATCCTGGGAAATGGAATTGTCATAAATTTTTATATCGGGATTTGAAGTCAATTTGAGCTTGGCTTTGTCTATCCAGATTTTAATATTGTTAAGGCCTTCAGTTCCATACTTATTCATTATGTCTACGGCAGTTTCACAAGAAGCCATTAAGATGTAAGAAGGGCTCGTAGTCTGATAGAAATTTATATTGTTTTTCAATTTCTGAAGTTTTGAATCTGGAAAATTCTCACCAAGATGCATCATGGCAGTCTGTGTCAAAGCGGGCAAGGTTTTGTGTGCACTTTGAATAGCAATTGTAGCCCCTTGTGAAATAGCTGATTTTGGAAGGTAAGGACTAAAAGGGAAGTGCGCGCCATGTGCCTCATCTATTATAAGGTAAATATTTTTTTGCTGAAGGTATCTTGAGATCGGCTCAAGTTCAAAGGTGCGCCCGAAATAATTTGGACAGGTCAATATGACCGCTGAAACTGGAGTTGAGTTAGAATTGCAAATATCATCAATCATGTTAATCAATTCATTGTAATTGATGTGGGAATCCGTATAGAACTCATCATCTATCACGGGGTATATATAATTTATGCATACATTTTTTTTATCTAAAATATTATAAACGCTTTTATGACAATTTCTTGCAGCTATAACGCATCCACCGTCGTCTACAAGTGTGTCTATTGCAATATGAATTCCAGATGTGCTTCCATTTACCAAAATGAATGATTGCTTCGACTGGTAAATGGAGCTTAATTTATTAAGTGAGTCGAGAATCATTTCTTGTGGATGATTCAAGTTATCGGTACCATCCACCTCAGTAACGTCAAAACTAAAGAGATTATCGCATAGATAATTTAATTCAGGAAAGCTCGATTTTCCATAGTGACCTGGCATATGAAACCTTAATATATTTTCATCACGATAACTGGAAAGACCTTGAATAATTGGAGACTGTATGTTGTTCATTTTATTTGAAACTCCCTTCACATAATAAGTTGTTTATTATTACATTATATATTAATGTAAAGAATTTTGAACATTATATTTACAAATTTAACAAAAAGTAATACAATATAAGGACATATTGTATTTTTACTTATTCAAATATAAAACTTGAAAATTTGGGTACAAAGAAGTATAATAAAATTGTAATCTTAAACGGAGGTAAAGAAAATGAAAAAACATATTAAAACACTTACAACAAATAACCTGAAGAAAGATGCAGAAAAAAAAGGCTGTGGCGAGTGCCAGACATCTTGTCAGTCAGCATGCAAAACTTCTTGTACGGTAGCAAATCAGGAATGTGAAAGATAATTGAATATTATTTGTTTATACAACTGAAAAATTGTCCTAAGGACTTAATTGAATGTTGGTGAATGCCAGCATTTATTTTTAAATAGAATTCCTAGTAAATTACTATGGATTAAACGGTAAATATAATTTTAGTATTAAAAATGTAGAAGGAGGAAATTATGATATACGAAAACATAGTTGAAACAATAGGAAAAACGCCAGTAGTTAAACTAAGCAGATTAACTGATGATACGATGGCGGAGGTTTATGCGAAATTAGAGTATTTTAATCCAGCGGGCTCGGTAAAAGACAGAGTTTCACTTAATATGATTAAGAACCTTATGGAAGAGGGAAAATTAAAAAAAGGAGATACCATAGTAGAGCCAACAAGTGGAAATACAGGTATAGGCGCGGCTATGATAGCTTCAGCTCAAGGCTTTAAGATAGTACTTGTTATGCCAGAAACAATGAGCGTTGAAAGACGAAAATTACTTTCGGCATATGGGGCACATTTAGTTTTAACGGCTGGGAGCCTTGGAATGACGGGAGCAATAGAAAAAGCACAGAAACTTGTAAGTGAAAAAGGTTACATTATGCTGAGTCAATTTGACAACAAGAGTAATCCTCAGATTCATAGGGAGACAACTGCATTAGAGATTCTGGAAGACTTCAGCCATCTGGATGCATTTGTAGCTGGCGTGGGAACTGGCGGAACAATAAGTGGTGTAGGTGAAGTCTTGAAATTAAAGATGCCAGATATTCAAATTGTTGCAGTTGAACCAGAAGCATCTCCGGTTCTTTCAGGCGGAAAATCTGGACCACATAAGATACAGGGAATCGGGGCAGGATTTGTTCCGGAAAATTTAAATATAGAGATAATGGATAGAATATTTACAATAACAAACGAAGAGGCATATGAAGCATGCAGACTGTTAGCTCAAAAAGAAGGTATACTGGTTGGTATTTCTTCGGGTGCAGCTTTGGCAGCTAGTTTGAAGCTTGCTAAAGAACTTGGCAGTGGTAAAAAAATTCTTTTTGTTGCCCCAGATAATGGCGAGAGATATCTTTCCATGGATGTATTTTAGGATTCGAGGTTTGTAAATGAAAAATCATAAAAGTGAACTTCGGGAACTATTAGATGTATATTTGGAACAAGACCCAGCAGCTACATCGAGAATGAGCGTACTGGTAAATTATCCAGGGGTACATTCTATAATCAATCATAAACTGGCTCATGCACTTTATAAGAAAAAATTCTATTTTGCGTCAAGATTCGTGTCACAGGTATCAAGATTTCTTACTGGAATTGAAATTCATCCAGGGGCTAAAATAGGAAAAAATCTATTCATAGACCATGGTATGGGCATTGTAATCGGAGAAACGGCAGAGGTTGGTGACAACTGTACACTTTATCACCAGGTAACTCTGGGTGGAACTGGAAAAGACAGAGGGAAAAGACATCCAACTTTAGGAAACAATGTCTTAGTATCTACAGGAGCCAAGGTTCTTGGACCGATAAATATAGGGGATAACTGTAAAATTGGAGCTAATGCCGTTGTGTTAAAATCAATACCTGAGAACTCGACTGCTGTAGGGATACCTGCAAAAGTTGTGAAAACGAGATAGAATGATAGAAATAGAGAAGGATTATCAGAGATTATACTGATAATCCTTTTTATATACACTGCATTTTAATAGTATTTAATAATATTTTTTTAAAAAAATAATATTTATATCCATGAAATGATTCTACTTCAATAGACGCGGAATAATACGCTTTACACGGAATGTTCTGACTATAAAAATAATTGTTTGTAGATTTTCAAATCGGGATATATAGTAGGCGTAACAAGATGGAGAGATTGACTTGAAATTGAATAATAGGCAAACTCTGCAAAAGCAGGGGACGCAAAGTTAGAAATCTAAGTTAGCTACATAATACGGGCACCATTATAAATGTCCGGGAAGATTATGGCTAATATGATGGTTCGACTGCAACATTTATGGTTGCAGTCTTTTTAATTTCAAAAAATAAAATTGAATAATAGGCAAATCCTGTGAAAACAGGGGACGCAAAGTTAGAAATCTAAGTTAGCTACATAAGGCGGACACCGTGATAAATGTCCGAAAAAATTATGGCTAATATGATGGTTCGGCTGCAACTGCTTTATAGTTGCAGCCTTTTTGTTTGCCTTAAAGGAGAGTTTGTCATGAAGAAAACAAAGAATAAAAAAGTAGCTAAAAATATAGGTGCAATACTTATAAGTAGCACTCTTTGTATTTCGACATTAGGAATAAGTTATGCATATTTCGGGGAGTATATTATAAGTGATGTAAATGTTACTACCGCGCAGATGAGCATAGAAAATGTTGAAAGTGGAAAAATTGAATATGACTATTCTCAGAAAAAGCTGATCATAATTTTTGAACTTCAAAATACAGGTGATGTCCCAGTGAAACTTTACATAAAAGATGCAGAAGCAACTATGAACCGATTTTTTATGGAGGGCATGGGTGCAGGCGCTGATTATGCTGATTTTTCGGGAGACGATGGAGAAAGAAGCTTCCGTGAGGTAGACACGGAAAGTTTTGATGGTCAGGAGCTGGAAGCCAGCACAGAGATCAAAGAATTTGTTCTGGAATTCACAGATGTAGATGTTGAAGATTATGAAAATGCTTACTTTGAAACAGAAATAGAGCTTGAATATGTGTATTTGGAAGCGGAGTCCTGGAAGGGAACTGTTGAAATTGAAGCGACAGATGAAAATCGACAGTTGCAGGCTCAGAGATTCTTAGAATATATGGAAAGTAAAGATTCTGAAACCGTACAATCTGGTGGAGAAGCGGAGGCAACTGCTCCAGAGGCGACTGCTCCAGATGCAGCAGAACCAGAAGCGACTGTTCCAGAGGTAGCAGAACCGGAAGCAACTGTTCCAGAGTCAACTGAACCAGAGGCAGCAGAACCAGAAGTGACTGTTCCAGAAGTAGCAGAACCAGAAGCAACAGAACCAGAAGCAACTGTCCCAGATGCAGCAGAACCAGATGCAGCAGAACCAGAAGTGACTGTTCCAGAAGTAGCAGAACCAGAAGCAACAGAACCAGAGGCGACTGTCCCAAAGGCAGCAGAACCGGAAGCAGCGGAACCGGAACCGGAGGCTACTGTCCCAGAGGCAGCGGAACCGGAAGCAACTGCTTCAGAAGCAGCAGAACCACAGGCGTCAGCACCAGAAGCATCTGCTCCAGAAGCAGAAAGTTCTCAAAGCAGCGATTCAGGAGTGGATGTCAGTTAATAAAAATGTATCCTGAAATTGGATTGAAAGGACAGAAATTATGATACGTGAATCCCCAAGGATAAAGCTTATAAGCATTGTTATGATAGGTATTATGGCAGCTTTATATGCCATAGAGAATCTGATTACAATCGAAGCTTTTAATATCAGGATGCTGATACCACTTATCTGGGTTCTCATGGCAATAGCCATAGGGATTTATTTCCCAAGAGGCAGGAGTCATGGGAAAATAAGAAACAAGTCTAAGATATATTTTTGGGCATTCAATTTTGCAACAGCTTTCATAATTATAAATCTTGGAGCTGGATATGTTCTGGGATTTGGAAAATCGCCATACGCGCTCACCATAAGAGGTATAAGCTTAAATATGTTTCTTTTAATAAGTGTTGTGGGCAGGGAATTCGCAAGAGATTACATTCTCAAGGCGTATCCTGGACATATTAAACTTTCAACGATATTTGTGATAGTATTTATGACACTTATATCAATATCAGTGACATCATTTATTAATGTAGCTGATTTTAAATCTGGGGTTATATTCCTGGCGGAGACATTGCTTCCGCAACTGGGAGAAAACACCATCTCGACAATGCTGGTATATTTCGGAGGTCCTTGGGCTTCCATAATATATATATCGATGACAAGGGGGATTACCTACCTTACACCGATACTTCCAAACTTGAACTGGCTTGCAAAGGCCAGTATAGGATTTGGAATTCCACTGGTGTGTACCGTTTTTTTTAATAATGAATACCTCAAGCTTACAAGAGTAATTAGAGCAAGCAGAAACAATGATGAAAATGTGGCAGCTTGGGTAGCATCTATGGTAATATCAGTTGTTTTAATATGGTTTGTAGCCGGAGTCTTTCCAATATATCCATCTGCTATAGCCACAGGGAGCATGAAACCTGTGATACAGCCAGGGGACGTGGTTATGATGAAGAGGCTTTCAGATGTAGACCAGGTCAAGGAACTGAAAGTGGGCGACGTTATACAGTTCAAAAGACAAAGTATACTGATAACCCACAGGATTATGGCCATAGAGGAAAATGAAGATGGGGAGGTGAAGATAACAACCAAAGGTGATAACAATTCAGGATTTGATTCAGAAAAGGTCGGAGTAGAGGACCTGAGAGGAAGACTGGTAAAGGTAGTTCCGAAAGTAGGATGGCCAACACTTCTGCTGAAGAGCGGTAACCGAATTTTGGATACCAAGGTTGAATTTTAGGCATACAAGACCCGAAAAAAATGGATAACTATTTTGAATGATTGTAAGATATTTGGGAGGAAAATAAAATGAGAAGAATGAAGAGCATATTAGGAGTACTTATTTTATCAATAGGTATATTAGGAACAGGTTATGCGTACTGGTGTGACACCTTGACAGCAAATGCAACAGTTAAAACAGGGGATTTTGATGTTGATTTTGCAGAACCTTGTGTAATGGATTACTGTACTGATGCAACAATTAGTATGGGTACTGACGAGGAAGACTGCGTAATTATGAATACCGGAACTATGAGACCAAATAGTTGGGCATTCTTCAATATTCCGTTTATTAACAATGGTATGGACCGTGCAAAACTTGAAAAGGTAGAGTTCAGTCTTTTAGAAGGAACGTGTCCAGAAGAAGTAGATTACTGGATAGGAATGAACGGTTGGTGGTACAGATATGTTGGCGCAGCTGATGGAATAGATGATACTATACAACGTATGTTTAATCGTATGTACCCTATAGGCGTTAAAGAAGGAAAACGCATGTCAGTACAGATTATGCCATTCTTTGAAAATGATAAAGATGAATGTCAGAATGGACAGAATATGGAATGTAACTATACCTTGACATTTGGCTGGATGCAAGCTAACTGTGGCACAGACTGTACAAGTAATGGAGACAAATCTGCTGAATTAACATTATTAACTCAAGCGGAATTTGAAGTTGAGATGGACGGCATGGGAACGCTTCCTGTTTCAGAATCTAATGCAGATGCAGCAGCAGCAGAAAAAGAAGTAGTAGTAGCAGAAGTAGCTGAGTAATTTAAGTGATAACAGGATGTTTATTAGAATGATATAATGGCCACACTTATATTCATAATAGATAGGTATCGGTGAAAATCGCGATGCCGGCAAATAGATTTATTTTCAGTTTGACTTCTGATTATAAATCTATTTGTACATAATTTGGGTATAGAAATATAATAATGGAAAATTTTAAATCGGAGGTATTATATGAAATCCCAAAACAGAAAAATCATAAGATTTGCTTTGATTATTTTAGGTGCAGCCATAACCAGTGCAGGCATATTTTTTCTGACACTGGAATTCAGGAGTGCCGGAACTGTCGAGCAGGAGATTCCCATTGCAGCTTACACATCGCAAACAGGTGTAAACTACAGCGTGTTGCCCAAGGCTAACATGATATACAGTGAGGATGTTCTAAAGGAAGATCTTACCTATATCACAGAATTTGTAAATCAGGTAAATACAGATTTTGAGTATAAGGTAAGTGGAGATTCTTCAATGAAAGTAAATGGAAACTACCAGGTGAATGTCCAGTTTTCAGGGTATACCGATGGAGAGGACAGCAAGGCTACTGTATGGAGCAAAGTGAAAACACTTGTGCCAAAGACGGATTTTCTCTTGAATGCAACGGGCGATGTTCTCAGTCAGAAAGTAAGGATTAATCTGGGAGACTATATTGGTTTTACAAAGACGGTGATAGAGGCAAGTAATATAAAGGTTCCGGTAAATGCTACCGTGACGATGAGCGGGGAGGCAACAGTAAATAATTCGAAGGGCGAGGCAGTCGAACCGATACTTGCATCCATTGTAATCCCGCTCGATAAAGCTTATTTTAACATAGAGAAACAAGTAGCCGAAGCTAAGGAAGGCAGCATAAAGATAAAAGAGGAAGTAAGAGCCCCTTTGAATATGATGAATATGATTATAAGAGGTTTCACCGTTTTAATTGGAATTGGCATAATACTCATGGGAATTCGCTTAAAACCACTTACCGAAGAGGAAAAGAAAGCAAAGCTTATTAAAAAAATTCTCTCAAGCTATGGAAGCCGCTCAGTAGGAGTAAGCGAGATCCCAACAGATAAAATTGATGACAGATACGAAATAAAATTGATAGAAGATATAGTAAAGGTCGCGGATGAACTTGGAAAACCCATACTGTATGAATACAAAGACAATATTGCAGATATAGATTTTTTCTGTGTGGTTGATGGAAACAGTATGTACAGATATATGTTACAGACAATTTAATATTGGCAAACCCGGCGAAAGTCTGGGACGCAAAGCTTGAAATCTAAGTCTGCAAATTCAAATCAGTTATTGATATTTGGAAGATAAGATGGTTCGGCTGCAACTAGTTTAATAGTTGCAGTTTTTTTATTGGAGAATATTTTTTTTGAATATGTACTTGCTTATCACTACATTGAGGGGATGTAGTTTGATATAAATGTGGTGTATGTGTGGTAAGGGTTAAGTGGAAAGGATGATGAATATGAAAAAAATCAAGAGTATTCTTGGCATATTGGTCCTTATGATTGGGGTATTAGGGACTGGGTATGCCTATTGGGCTGATACACTGGTTGCAGAGGCGACGGTAGCAACGGGTAATTTCGACATTGAATACTGCGAAGAGCATACGGCAGGGAGCACAGATGGAATAGCTGCATCAAGTATAGAACTAAGCGATAATCATGCAGATATAGCCATAGACAAATTAGCGCCAGGATGTGAAGTGAAATCAGTGTTATGTTTTAAAAATTTAGGAAATGTAAATGCAATACTTAAGGAGATTAAGCTTGATTTGAGTGAGTGTTCAGATGAAGATTGCGTAGTTCAATATAAAGCTACAATTGGAGAGACAATAATTAATGCAGCAAATATTGAAATTCTTAAAACCGAACTCGAAAAATTGACAGATGCAATGTATATAGAGCAGGGTGAATGCAAAAGCATTGAACTTTTTGCATTTATACCTTACGATGAAGAAAATTGCCAGACAGGTCAAAAGCATACCTGTAAGTTTGAAATAGCTTTTGACTGGAGACAGAGCATGTGCATGTCTCAGGACTCAGGTTCAACAGGTGGAGCTGGCTCGACGGAAGTAACAGTACCAGCCGATGAAACTGGAACAAACAGTGGAGCTGGCTCGACAGAAGGAACGCTCCCAGCCGATGAAACAGGTTCAACAGGCGGAGCTGGCTCAACAGAAGGAACGCTCCCAGCCGACGAAACAGGAACAACCAGTGGAGCTGGTTCAACAGAAGTAACAGGTGTGACCGATGAGATTGGAATAACAGCTGGAACAGGAACAACAGAACCGGCAGATCCAGCATACGAAAAAGAAGTAGACGAAAAGTATTCAGATTATGTGAACAGTAATAATGTGGAACATAATAAAGTCATATCATCTAGCGGCGGCGGCGGTGGTGGTGGCGGTAATTACGCTAAACTTAACAAATCAAATTTTGGGTTTAAGGATATGAAATTGTTCATGAAATATCTCAAATATCAGCTTAGATTGCCATTAATGGAAGACTTTATAAAATTAGTGGAAAAAAAATAGTAAGAAAAGTAATTTAAATCCAGTTAAATTTACTTTTTGAATACACAAACCTAATTAAATGGAAATAAAGGTATATCAGTTACCAATTGGAGATACCTTTATTTTTGTGTCCAAAAATCTTACTCTATTGCCACAATAAAGACACCCAGTTAACGGGTATATTAAAAAAACAAAGGAATTTTGATGAATGGAAGGATGGTGTGGCTTATATTTTAAACTAAAGGGAAGCTTTGATCTGCATCTGAATACATGGGCACTGGAGATGCAAGGAGCGAATTGTGCAACCGACCTTAGTCTAAGCTTTGGTAATAAAGTTTAGAAAGGATGCGAGGATACACATCAAATAATGTGGGCACTTGAGGTGTGTGGAGCGAGTAGTGCAACCGACCTTTCTCTAATAATGACTTATTGTTTAGAGAGGGCGCTGTGAAGTACATTTTTAATATGGGCACTTGAGATGTATGGAGCGAATAGTGCAACCGACCTTTTTGAACATAATGTTTAAAAAGGGGATAGTGATATGAGAAAAACTACAAGAAGAAGAAAAGTATTTTCGATATTGACAATGGTAATGTTTCTAGTTTCTACAGCATTTACATCGTTTGTATATGCAGATAGCATATCAGATACTGACCCTGTTGCTCAAACTATTATACAGCAGGATGCTGATTCAGTAGAACAAGCGGATGCTGATTCAGTGGAACAAGCGGATGCTGATTCAGTAGAACAAGCGGATGCTGATTCAGTGGAACAAGCGGATGCTGATTCAACATTTAAACCAGAAGCGGATATATCAAAAAGCATTCTAGGTGCATCAGAACTGGGATCATCTTTTATCAAAGATGATAAGTGTACTATAAAAACTGACAAAATAATTACAGTAACAAAAGTTTGGAAAGATGAAAATGGAAAGATTGCAACTGGTATAAAAAATTTACCAAAAGTCAAAGTGAAAATTACTTTTGAAGATGGCAAGAAAAGCATATTTGAACTTAAGCGTCAAGACTGGACTGAAACCAAAACTATTAAAGCTGGAGAAATAGTTGATGTAATGGAGTATTCTATTAAGTCTAAAGATCTTCCAAAAGGATACGAGCTTTTAGGGGAACCTAAAATAGAGCGCTCAAATTCAGAAACTATGCGTCATAACAATAATGATAAGGATGTTTATAACTACACAGTTACAAATACAATTGTCAAAATTCCTGTAAAACTTGATAAAAAGATTACAGTAACAAAAGTATGGAAAGATGAAAAGGGAAATGTTGTAACTGAAATGCCAAACTTACCAGAAGTCAAAGTGAAAATTACTTTTGAAGATGGCAAGAAAAGCATATTTGAACTTAAGCGTAAAGACTGGACTGAAACCAAAACTATTAAAGCTGGAGAAATAGCTAGTATAGTGGAGTATCCTATTAAGTCTGAAGACCTTCCAACAGGATACAAGATTTTAGGTGATCCTAAAATAGATGTGACTTGTGACAGTTCAGATGATCAACAGACTACGCGCTGCAACGATGATGATAATGATAAGATTGTTTGTAGCTACACAGTTACAAATACAATAGTCGAAATTCCTGAAGAAGGCAACAAAGATATTACAGTAACAAAAGTATGGAAAGAGGGAGAAACTGTTATTGAAGATACAACTGATTTCCCAGAGGTTAAAGTGACAATTGATTTTACAGATGAAGAAATTGCAGATATAGAATTGATGCTTAATGACTCGAACGGCTGGACTCAAACAGCCGAGAATGTTGATGCAAAACTTGAATATATCGTCACTGAAGAACCTGTTACAGGTCTTCCAGTGGGATATAAAACGGTAGGAGAACCTGTTATTACGGGAAGCTGTATTCCTGCTGTTGAAGATAGCATTTTAAATGATTCGGATATTGATAACGATATTAAATGCTCATATACAGTTGTGAATACAGTCGAGGAAAAAGTAGCAGTTGATATCAACGGTGTAATCAGCGGTTTGAAATACAACGACCTCGACAAGGATGGCTACCACGATCCTGAAGAGGCTGTAGTAGCTGGATTTACAATTAATTTATATGATGTAAACCCAGAATTGACAGAAGCACAACCAATAGCAACTGCAGTAACCGATGCGTACGGATTATTTTCATTCAAGGTTACAACTGCTGGAACTTATTATTTAAGAGAAGTTTTAGTAGATGGGTGGACTCAGTCCGCACCAGCAAACAATATATTCATGGTAACTTTGACAGCAAAAAATTACGATTTCCCAGAATCTTTTACAGCAGACGAGGCTTATCAGAGTATCATTCAGCAGTATGCAAAAGATGAAACCGGACAGCTTTTTAACGTGGCTTTCATCTTTGGTAACTATGAAAAGACTATTGATGGGACATCGACTGTAATAGAAGGGCATAAATTCAGCGATCTTAACAGCAATGGAGTCTGGGACGAAGTCGAACCTGGATTGCAGGGTTGGGCAATAACACTTTGGAAATATCTTGGTGATATGGACGAAAGTGGAACGCTTACTGCAGCTGATTTACAAAATATGGGAATAGCAACAACGGATGCTAATGGCCATTATGAATTTGTAGGTATTGAATCTGGCATAACTTATTATGTATCCGAGGATATTACCCAAACATACTGGACACAGACTTATCCGGTTACAGGACCTGAACTTTCTGGAACTGGCAGAATGAATCAAGTCGTTCAAATCCCAGAGGGACAAAGAGTTTCTGGAATTGATTTTGGTAACTATTATTATAAACCATCAAGTGGTGGTGGTGGTGGCTCAAGCAGAACTGGCAACGGTGGAAGCAGCACGACTACAACTAATGTAATAGAAACATTTAGTGCAAGTGATATCGATATGGAACCAGAAGTTATAACTCTTAGTATTCCAGTATTATCATCTGAAGAGGAAGTAGTGTTGGAACAAGCAGTGATGGCATCACAGGAAATAGAAGATCCTTATGCTAACCCACAGACATCAGATGCTGGTATGGCGTCACAAATGCAGGCACTTGGTTTATCGATTGCAGCAATGTTTATATTGAAAAGAAAATTCAGAAGTTAATTAAAAAGAGTTTCATTTTTTATTGAGGCTAACAAAAGCATCAAGTTTCGAAAGGTTAGAGAAGCCTGATGCTTTTGTAATACAAATATTAAAATGTAAATAATATAAGAAGGAAGGTGAATAATATTCATTAAAGGGAAGTGATGATATGCATCTTATAAATGGGCACTTGAGATGTATGGAGCGAGCAGTGCAACCGACCTTATTCTAAGCTAATTGTTAACAATGTTTAGGAAGGGGACAGTAAAGATGAGTAAAATTAAAAAGAAAAAAATGTTTTCTGTATTGATTATGGTAATGTTTCTGACTTCTGCGGCATGGACACCATTTGCATATGCTGAAAGTGAAGCATCTACTTATGAAGATACTATAATTGAATCATCACAAGTTCTTCCTTTGGAAGAAACATCAATAGTTCCTCTGGATGAAGAAACATCAGGTTTGCCAGATGAAGGTCAAGGCAAGATTCAAGGTAATAATGAAAGTGAGGCTCAAGAGAAAGGACAGGGTCAAGGACAGGGTCAGGGTCAAGAACCAGGTCATGAAGAAGAACCAAGCAATGAAGAAGAACCAGGCCAGGGTCAAGAACCAGGGAGTGAAGAAGAACCAGGCCAGGGTCAAGAACCAGGCAGTGAAGAAGAACCAGGCCATGAAGAAGGACAAGGACAGGGTCAAGGCCAAGGCCATGAAGAAGAACCCGGTCATGAAGAAGGCGATGACGGTCATGAAGAAGACGACGAAAAGGGAAAAACTGGAAATGGCACAATGCCAAGTAATGAAGCTGAAGCACCTCAATTAGACGATTGCGATAAATCAGAGAATCTGTTTATTGGATTGTCTTCGGGATCACAAAATCAAGTATGGGGAAATATTACAATTGAAGTAAATTTTCAGAAGAAAAAAGAAAGAACTACATTTGATTTTAAAGCTGTGGATAGCGATGGCAATCCCATTACGATTTCTGCAGTATATGTTAAAGGTGTAAAAAAAGGCAAATGGGGAGGCGGTTCCTTTTATGACTATCGGGATATTGCAGCAGCAACTGACAGCGGTCTTCATGCTCCAGGACGCGGAAAAACAGGAAAAGGCGCATATTTAGATATAGAATACATTGTGTTCTATTGTTCCAAGCCTCCTGTTAAAGAATACAAAACAGTACAAGGTCGTGTTATAGACGATCATAACAGAGACGGAGTATTGGATGAAGGGGAAGTTGGATTGCAGGGTTGGACAATTACACTTTGGAAATATATTGGCGATATTGATGAAAGTGGAACGCTTACTATAGCTGACTTGCAGAATGTGGAAACCGTAACAACTGATGCGGACGGTCATTACGAGTTTACAGGTATTGAACCCAACGTAACTTATTATGTGTCTGAAGATATTGCATCACAGACATATTGGACACAAACATATCCAACTAAGGGCTTTGAACTTTCTGGAATAGGAATAATCAGTCAAATTGTTGAAATTTCAGATGGACTAGGAATATATGGGATTGATTTTGCTAATTATTATTCTGAACCATCTTCAGAAAGTGGCTCAGAAAGTGGCTCAGAAAGTGAATCGGAAAGTGGCTCAGAAAGTGAATCGGAAAGTAGTTCAGAAAGTAGTTCAGGAAGTAGTTCAAGAAATAGTTCAGAAAGTAGTTCGGGAGAAAACAGCGCAACAACAAATGTTATAGAAACATTCAGCGCAATGGAAATGGATATAGATATAGAACCAGAAATAAGAACGCTTAGTATTCCAGTATTCTCATCTGAAGAATATGCAGGAATAGAAGCAGAGTCAATGGCAGCACAAGAAGTGATGCCAGCTCAGCAAGTGATGGCATCAAAGGAAATAGAAGATCCTTATGCTAACCCACAGACATCAGATGCTGGTATGACGTCACAAATGCAGGCACTTGGTTTATCGATTGCAGCAATGTTTGCATTGAAAAGAAAACTCAGAGGTTAATTTTAAAAAAGTTTCATTTTTTATGGAGACTAGTAAACAATGCTGAATGAAAAAATTGAGGTTAACAAAAGCATCAAGCTTCTCAAAGTTAGAGAAGCTTGATGCTTTTGTAATGTAAATATAATGCGTTTGATAAGACAAGTTTGAGCAAGGACAATTGCAATCATATTCCAGCTAAATACTAATTTGCCTTAAATTCTGTGACATTCGTAAGAACTGCATGGGCAACCAGGCGGGCATTGTTAAAGGAATAGCTGCAGGTGGAAAGGGTCAGTATTTTATCTTCTGATGTTGGGACTATATCCGATTGTATGATGGATTTTGCTTTAAGTTCGGCTAAGAGGTTCTCGAAATGATATTTGTCATAATGTGGAGACCGGTAATCATAGTCCTTATTGACTTCATATACTGAAAACAGAGTATATTCTAGAATTCTGTCGTCAAGACTTACTGTAATGCTATTGTACTTGTCATAAAAATCCTGATTTTTAAGAAAGGTAATATCATAGAACATGGACCCGTCTTTCATGTTATGTCCGTAAAGTACTGTATTTTGATCATCGAAACTCGGAGCGTTTCTGTAATCAGCGAATATGCTTCCTAAAATATTGTACTCGCGGCCGAAGGTCTTTCGAAGATAATATTTATTGTCTGCAGACTGCATTACGGGATAGTCAATCATGGTGCCTGGAATCTCAATCCACGCAATGGTATCAGAATTTTTTTCCTTTAACTCTCTGAGCATTTGAAGGTTGTCTTTTTTTGGGATTTCAGGCTCCGAGTCTTTTTGCAGTAGAGGAATTGAGGCAGAGGGACTGGCTTGCTGTGATATTGAAGGCGGAACTGGCTTTTTATCTTTCAATTCCTCGTACATCTTGTTTCCTGTATACCTGCTGTAAACATCACTGGATATATTATATACAAGAAATACGGACAGCCCAAGCAGAATATAGAAAAACAGGGCATATATCCACTTGTTTTTACTTTTATGAGTCTTCATAGAAATATCCTCCCATCTCAAAGTCGAATGTAATATATATTATACCCATCGGGAGGCATCGCTTGTGAGGTTTTGAAAAAATAATGCATTCATTATGAATCTTTACAATCTTGAAAATGAATAAATTGTCGTAAAGTTGTATTCTTCACCAGCTTTTAGAACTGGGCTTGGAAAGTTATCGTGGTTGATTCCGTCTGGAAAATATTGGGTTTCCAGGCAGAAACCACTATGAGCTCCATAACATGCTCCGTTTTTACCCTTGGTGTTTTCCTCCATATAATTTGCCGTATACAGCTGGACACCAGGTTTGTTGGTATAGACCTTCATCTCAAGGGTATTTTGACTTGAATGGCAGATGGCAGTGGCGGCAAGCTTGATTCCTCTTAGAGATTCTACGGACGAATCATTATTGAGAACGAAGTTGTGGTCATAGCCGTTTCCTATCAGCAACTGAGAATGATTTGAAGCTATTCGTTCCCCGAGAGTATGAAAATCTTCAAAATCCAGGGGTGTATCCTTAACTGGGCTTATTTTTCCGCTTGGGCAGGAGCTTTCATCAAGCTCGGTAAAATTATTTGCATCGATTTTGAGGCTATGGTTGAGCACCTTGCCTTTGTCATGTCCGCAGAGGTTGAAATAACTGTGGTTTGTGAGATTGACAAGCGTATCTTTGTCAGATTTTGCAATATAGTGTATATCCAGGGTATTGTCCTGGATTATTGTATATAATACTTTGACGTCAAGATTTCCAGGATAACCCTCTTCACCGTCGGGGCTTGTATAGCTAAGTGAAATTCCATCTGGGATAAATTCAGCCTGCCATAGTTTACGGTTGAATCCACTGACACCTCCATGGAGATGATTTGTGTTGTTATTTACTGCAAGCTTGTATTCGTTGCCGTTAAGGGTGAATTTACCATCTTTTATTCTGTTGGCAAATCTTCCGCATACGGCTCCGAAACAGCAGTTGTCATTTTCATATTCTAAGGCGCTGTCAAAACCAAGTACTATGTCAAGGGCTTCCTCATCAGCCATGGATTTTGAATCATCAAATGAAATGGATACGATGCTTGCGCCGTAGTCACTTATTTTTACGGTGAAATTATTTCTTGACATGCTGTAAATCGTAGCTTCACGTCCGTCACGGAGTTTTCCGAAAGTTTTTTTGCTTGTTTTTATCATAGCGGTCATCCTTTTTAATATTTTACGTATTTAGAGATTTCATGAATACTTCAAAGGCTTTTTGACCCTTTTCATCACGTTTGAAAACTCCGGAATGAGAGAGAACCTCAGAGAAGGTTTTTCCAATTTCAGCTTGTATTATTTGCTCTATGTTGCTTTGATTAATGTCTGCATGTTTGAAAAGGGCATTTTTTATCCATTCTTTGTGATGGGCGATATTTTCATTCTCGCCTATATTCTCATTGGCAATCACGGCATCTGCCAGAAGCTTCATCTCCGATTTGAGCCTGGAAGGAAGTACGGCAAGACCCATTACTTCGATAAGGCCGATATTTTCCTTCTTTATGTTGTGAAGCTCCTCGTGAGGATGGTAGACGCCCATGGGATGTTCTCTGGTAGTTATGTTGTTTCTAAGAACTATATCCATTTCAAAAAAATCTCCGTTTTTTCGGGCTATCGGAGTTATGGTATTGTGAGGCGTATCACCGGTATAGGCAAATATAAATGAATCTGGATTGCTGTAAGCCCTCCAGCTGTCTAGTATGTGACACGCAAGTTTAATTAAAGGGGCAGTCTCTGTATGTCTTAGTCTGATGACCGACATCGGCCATTTTACGATGCCGCAATCTACATCTTCAAAGCCGCTGATTTTAAACTGTTTTTCTGTTTGAGCTTTTGCCATGGCAAATTCATAGTTTCCACCTTGAAAATGATCATGGGAGAGAATTGAGCCGCCGACTATCGGAAGGTCGGCATTGGAGCCTACAAAATAGTGGGGGAAGAGTTTCACAAAGTCAAACAGCTTTACAAAGGTGTCTTTGTCAATCTGCATCGGAATATGCCTGCTGTTAAATATTATGCAGTGCTCGTTGTAGTAGACGTAGGGGGAGTATTGAAATCCCCAGTCCTGATTGTTTATCCTTATTGGTATTATCCTGTGGTTTTGCCTTGCTGGATGGTTTATTCTTCCGGAGTAGCCTTCATTTTCCATGCAAAGAAGACATTTTGGATAGCCAGATTGCCTGGCATTTCTCTCTGCGGCAATATCCTTGGGATCTTTTTCTGGTTTGGAGAGGTTGATTGTCACATCAAGCTCGCCATACGGGGTATCGGCTTTCCATTGAATGTCTTTCGCAATACGATCACGCCTGATATAATTGGTGTCCTGACTGAATTTGTAGAAATAGTCCGTAGCATCTTTTGGAGAGGCTGCATTCAGTTTGTTGAAATTGGAAATCACGACGCTCGGGTTAGGGGTAAGAACCGCCATTATTCTGGTGTCAAAAAGGTCTCTGCTGACAATTGTTCCGCTTTCTAAAATCCCTTTAGATACTGAATAATCAAGCATAAAGTCTAAAATTTCATTAAGGGCAAGGCTGTTTTCAACTGTTGCATTTGAAAATTTGCTGGATTGTGCAGAGCCACAGGGGTATTCGCCGGCTCCGTCAATCTGGAGCTCGTCGAGTTCAAAAAGCTCGAGGAGTCTGTTTGTGACATATATCTTGTCGGCAGAGTCGATGAGTCCAGTTTCAAGACCGTAGTCTACAAGATGAATAATATATTTAGAAATCATAGTGTCTCCTTATGCTAAATTGGAATTTTTATGCCAGTTCCAGGCGCTTGTCATAATTTTATCTATATCTGTATACTCAGCTTTCCAGCCCAGTATTTTGTTTGCTTTTTTGCATGATGCTATCAGCTTAGCAGGGTCACCGCTTCTTCTTGGGGTTATTCTTTCCGGTATGGGGTGTCCAGTTACTTTTCTAGCGCAGTCTATTACTTCTCTTACACTGAAACCTGTTCCTATGCCGAGATTGAAGATTTCGCTTTCATTGCCATCAAGAAGATATCGGGTAGCCAGGATATGAGCTTTTGCCAGGTCGGTTACATGGACGTAATCCCTTATGCAGGTTCCATCTGTCGTATCGTAATCATCACCGTAAATCCCGATGAAGTCTCTCTTGCCAAGCGGAACCTGAAGGATCAGCGGAATCAGATGAGTTTCTGGATTATGAGCTTCTCCTATCTGGCCACTCCTATGAGCGCCGCAGGCATTGAAATATCTAAGGGAAACATATTTTACGCCATGAGCTTTGTCGGTCCAGCCCATCATTTTCTCCATTGCCAGTTTGGTTTCACCGTAGGCATTTGTGGGGCAGGTAGGGTCACTTTCTTCTATTGGAATTTTTTCAGGCTCTCCATAGGTAGCCGCCGTAGATGAGAATACTATCTTTTTTACATCATGCTCAATCATCGACTGGAGCAAAACTTGCGTACCATAAACATTGTTATTGTAATATTTCAAAGGATTAGTCATGCTTTCTCCAACGAGGGAGTTAGCTGCAAAATGTATTACGCAGTCAATATTTTCTTTTTCAAATACGGCGTCTAAAAATGCTTTATCTCTTATATCGCCTTTATAGAATTTGGCTTTTGGGTGAATTGCCCATTGATGGCCTGTTTCCAGATTGTCCACTATAACGACATTTTCTCCATTTTCAATCAATTCATAAACGGTGTGAGAACCGATATAACCAGCTCCGCCGGGCACTAAAATTGTCATGGTATTTCCTCCTTGTTCAAAAAAACATATCCTCAGGTCGCGCTTATTACTGGAAAGTATTAAACTTGAGTCTTGTTTTATGGGTAGTGTTTAATATATAGAAAATTTATTTTATTCGTGTAGTTATTTTTTCAGGTTTAGAAGGTTGACGCCACCGTAAGACCTTATTGATAAGATGTGACAGCTTCCTGAACCTAAGGATTCTTCCATGCTGACTTTAAAGCGCTCTAGCATATCGAGGGGAACGAAGGCTTGAACTGTTCCGGCAAATCCACCTCCGTGGACTCTGCAGGCACCTTTTTCGCCTAGCAGATGTTTGCATATGGCTAGGGTTACAGAAACATTTTGAGTTTCTGGATGTGAACTTACATATATGTTTTGAAGATATTCGAAGGAAGAATGTCCCGATTCGTTTGAAATGTTCAGAAATTCGTTCCAGTTTCCAGCTTTCAGGGCCTGGGTCTGATGTACAGCTCTTTTGGTATCGGCAAAGTAGTGAGCCGCTCGAAGTACAGCTCTGTCACCGGCAGACTTTCTTATTTTAGATATATTTTTATAGAAGTCAGTTTCATCAACCTGACTAAGCACTTCCTTGCCAAAGAAAGCAGCTACATTTTTCATCTCCTTTGGGATAGCGGCATATTCATCTGTAAGGTCTGCATGGTCTCCGCCAGTATCGATTATACAAAGTGCGTAACTGGTGGATGTAAAGTCAAAATCAACTTTTTCAACAACTGGAGATTCCTCATACCTGAAATCTATTTCGATTATATTACCTACGGAGGAGGCCATCTGGTCCATAAGGCCACATGGTTTTCCAAAATATACATTTTCAGCATACTGACCAATTTTTGCAATTTCAATGGCCGAAATCTCACCATTGCAGAACATATGGTTTATGATTACGCCTATGAGCACTTCAAAAGCGGCCGAAGAAGACAGCCCTGAACCCGTCAGAACGTCGGAGGTGATATAGGCATCGAAGCCATGAAGCGCATAACCCATGGTTTTAATCTTTGAGGCAATACCTCTGATTAAAGCCGCTGATGTGTTAATTTCTTCAGGCTTTGGCTCATTTTCACTAAGGTCAATCTCATCTTGGTCAAAACCCTCAGATTTTATTCTTATGATATTGCTGTCGTTTGAACTGCAGCATGCAATCATATCAAGATTTATGCTGGCTGCTATAACCTGGCCACGCTGATGGTCTGTATGATTACCGCCAAGTTCAGTTCTTCCTGGGGCGCTGAAAAAAGAAGCGTTCTCAGTGCTTTTAAAAGCAGCTTCAAACATTCCAATAAGTCTCAGGTATCTTTTTCTTTGAAGTTCGATGATATGAGGGTCTGATGAATAAAGACGCTTCAGGCTTTTATCCAGTTCTTTGTTCGTCAGCATATTTTTTAAATCTTTTATATTCACGAGGTTCCTCCAATTTATTTAATATGGAAATTATTCATAGAGAGCTTGAAACGCAAATAAAACATATAAGCTCACGATTCCCGGGTGATGTTTATATGCTTTTTAGCAGTTATATTTTAAGGAAGCTGAGCCTTGAACATTCCGATAAAGATTGCGGCGATTAAGGCTACAAACAGGATTACAATTATTTTATCAAGGGTCTTGACGCTTATATTTATTTTATCATAAGCTTTCTCCTTGTAGTTCACATATTCGGCTTCCTTTTTCTTAAGATCTTCCTCTTTTTTTGACAATTCATTTTCTTTTTCAAGTAGAGCGCTGGCAAGCTGCTCAAGCTCTCCGGCGCTCATTGATTGGACTTGTGAATTATCATAATTTAAGGGAGCTTCAACATCGACGCTGATTTTTGCATCGCTGTTATTAGTATAGTTATCACTTAAATCATGTTTGTTCATTATATATTTCTCCAAATTCTTTGGATTGTTTTCAAATTAAATTATTTCTTAGCAAGGTATTTACGAAGGTCAAGCGCTACGGCAATTATGATTACAAGACCCTGAACGATGTAAGTGTAGCTTGTTTCAACTCCCATAAACTGTAAGCTTACTTTCAGAAGTTCGAATACAAGTACCCCTATCAAGATACCGCTTATTTTACCAACACCACCATTTGTAGATACACCACCTATGGTACAGGCAGCAATGGCTTCAAGTTCGTAACCCATACCTGTATTAACAGATGCTCCACCTGATTTTGAAGCAAGGATGAATCCTGCAAGGCCATAAAGGGCAGCGGCAAGAGCGTATATAAGTATTTTAGTTTTATTGCAATTTACACCTGCTACTTCAGCAGCGGCTTCATTTCCACCTATTGCATACATGTATTTTCCATAACGGGTCTTATTGTATAAGAACCACATGTATAATCCTACAACAAGGGCTATAAGTATTATATAAGGAAATTTATTTTCGAAAAGTCCCGATGTTGACAGCAAGGTATAGTTTTTTTGAAGTCCTCCGATTGGTTTTGCTCCTGTATAAACAAGGCACAATCCATATACAAGTGTTTGCATACCAAGAGTGGCAATGAATGGCGGAACCTTTAAAAATGATACTACAGCACCATTTGCGATACCAATGACAGCACATACAGCAAGTACTATAAGCAGCACTGTAAGCATATTCATTTCGCCAAGGTTAGGGTAGAACTTATCACTGTAGTCAGCCTTTTGAAGCAGTATAGCGGCTATACAGGCACTAAGGCCAACTATACGTCCGGCACTAAGGTCAGTACCTTTAGTTATAAGACATCCTGATACTCCAGCAGCGATTATAAATCGTACGGCCGTATTTAAGGCAAGGTTTTTGAAGCTTGCCATCGATACAAAACTTGGTTTATAAAATCCAACACCCACGGCAACTGCGAGCATCAATATAGTTATAGCGTTATTCTCTAAAAAACGTGCTACCGATTTTTTATTTATCTTCTTTTTTACAACGTTATCCATCTTAGTATTTCCTTTCTAAGCGTTATTCGAATTGTGTAGCAAGCGCCATTACAGTTTCCTGTGTTGCTTCATCACCCTCCAAAAATCCGGTTACTCTTCCATCACACATTACCATAATCCTGTCAGACATTCCAAGAAGTTCACTCATTTCAGAAGTAATCATGATGATGCTTTTTCCAGATTTCGCAAGAGCTGCAATTATGCAATAGATTTCATATTTTGCACCGACATCTATTCCGCGCGTAGGTTCATCCAGGATAAATATATCGGGATCATTAGCGAGCCATCTGCTTATAAGGACTTTCTGCTGATTACCGCCTGAGAGTGATTGAATCTGTGTCTTGCTGCTAGGAGCCTTTATGCTTAGTTTTTCAATATTTTCATAAACTAATTTATCTATTTTCTTCTGGTTTAAAACTATTGCAAGATCAAGATATTTATCGAGTGAAGATATTGCAACATTTTCTTCTATGGAGAGAACGCCAAGTATCCCCGTTGCACGCCTGTCTTCGGTTAAAAGGGCCAAGCCTTTTTTTATAGCATCCTGAGGGCGATTTATATTTTGAACTTCACCTTTATAAGTAATCGTTCCTTTTGAGTGGCATCGTATTCCAAAAAGCCCCTCCATAAGTTCGGTACGTTGAGCGCCGACAAGACCACCGACTCCCAGAATTTCACCTTTTCTAAGTGTGAAGTTAACATCTCTGAAGGATTTGGGATTTATCGATGAATAATCTTTTACTTCAAATATTACTTCGCCAGGTGTATTTTCTCTTACTGGAAAAAGCTTTGAAAGTTCACGGCCAACCATTTTTGTTATTATAAAATCTATATCAAGTTCCTTTGAATCCCAGGTTCCAATATACTGGCCATCGCGCATTATGCTGACTTCATCGCTTATTCTAAGAATCTCGGCCATCTTATGAGAAATATAGACAATTGACACACCCTTAGCTTTCAAATCTGCTATAATGGCAAATAATGCGTCTACTTCTCTTGCGGTTAAGCTCGATGTAGGCTCGTCAAGAATAAGAACTTTACAATCGGCACTTACGGCCTTTGCAATTTCAACACTCTGCATTTGGGATACACTAAGCGTTGAAAGTTTAGCTTTTGGGTCAAAATCCATATGAACTTGTTTCAGCAGCTTTTCGGTGTCTGCATACATTTTTTCATGATCTATTATCGATATTCCAAAGACTTTCTTCATTGGATAACGGCCAAGATATATGTTTTCTGCCACGCTGCGTTCGGGAATTGGCTGAAGTTCCTGATGAACCATAGCAATTCCGTGATTAAGAGCCTCCATGGGGTCGCTTATAGTGACTTTTTCTCCTTCGTAGTAAATTTCGCCGCTGTCCATCTTGTATATTCCAAACATACATTTCATTAGAGTTGACTTACCGGCTCCATTTTCTCCCATAAGGGCATGCACAGTTCCGGGTTTCAGTTTAAGGCTTACATTATCAAGAGCTTTTACGCCTGGAAAGGTCTTGGTTACATTTTTCATCTCTAAACGGTATTCCGACATTTTGCCTCCTTATTTTGAATATTATTTTAAAAATTGCGTGTGCTGTATTTCTTATGCACACGCAATCTTTTGTTATTATTATTAAGTTATATCTGAATTGCATTTAATTCATGCTGTTGTTTAGATGATTATTCTGCGATTTTAACGTAGTCTACGATATAGTTTTTCTCAAGTGTTCCACCATCTACAACTAGTTTAGCTGCATCAGCTGCCTGATGAGCTTGTCCAATATGGTCATTAAGAACTGTTCCAGTCATAGTGCCATCTTTAACCATTTGCTGGCATTCTTCAAGAGCGTCAACGCCTACTAAGGCAATGTCTGTTCCTACTGTACGACCATTAGCTGCGATAGCTTGAGCTGCTCCAAGTGCCATACCGTCATTGTTGCATAAGATAACGTCTATTTCATTTCCAAATTGAGTAAGAGCTGTGTTAGCAAGTTCCTGTCCTTTTGACTGATCCCAGTCTCCACGTTGCTCGAATAATTTGTTAACTTTAAGTCCAGCATCTGTAATAGCTTTTATAGAGAACTCTGTTCTGTATTGAGCATCAACGTTTTCTGGGTCTCCCATTATCATAACATAATCAACAACGCCGTTTCCATTGTAATCTCCCTTGTTTTCAAGGTTAGCGATTATTTCTCCCTGGAATGTTCCAGATTGACGAGCATCTGCTCCAACATAAGTAGCTTTATCATAAGATGCTAAATCTTCTGCAGTTGGCTCACGGTTTATAAATACTACAGGGATATCTGCAGCTTTTGCAGCTTCAATTACTGTAGGGGCAGCAGAAGCCTGCACTAGATTGACTATAAGCACGTCAACGCCTTCTGTAATAAAAGAGTTAACCTGGTTTGTCTGTTCTGCCTGGTCATTTTTACCATCAACAACTGTAACATCATATGTCGCTCCATCAACAGAAAGGTCTTCTTCAAGATATCTTTCTAATTCCTGGCGGTAAAGAGTCATAAAGTTGTCATCAAACTTATAAATACAAACTCCGACTTTTACAGCTGTTTCGCCTGCATCAGCAACTGGGGCTTCTTCTTTGTTTCCGCATCCTGCAAGTGTCAAAACTAAGACAGAGACAAGAACTAGTGAAAGTATTTTTTTCATAATTTTTCTCCTTTTTTTCTTTCTAAATTTTTTATAAGTACCGTATGTAACTGGTATTTATAAATAACGAACAGCAAACGTTATTTATAAATAGATATTATCATACGTCTTAAAAAAGGTCAATTTATTTATTAATACAATTATTTTTTTATGAAAACGTGGACTTCATCGGAATTTAGCCCCAGTTTATATATACAAGCTTATTTAAAAAATGATATAATAATTAGGACACTTTTAATTAAAAAAAGGGAGGAAATAAATTAAATGAAACTTTATAATACACTTACAAGACAAAAAGAAGAATTTGTACCTATTGATGGAAACAAGGTTAAAATGTACTCATGCGGTCCAACTGTCTATAATTTTTTTCACATAGGAAATGCAAGACCTTTTATTATGTTCGATTTATTGAGAAATTACCTTATATATAGAGGCTATGATGTTACTTTTGTCCAAAACTTCACAGATGTTGACGACAAGATAATAAAAAAAGCTAATGAAGAAGGGGTTACGCCTTCTGAGATTTCAGAAAGATATATAAAAGAATACTTTATTGATGCTGACGGTCTTGGAATAAGAAGAGCCGATGTTCATCCAAAAGTTACAGAGAATATACCTCAAATCGTAGAATTCATAGAAGAACTTATAGCAAAAGGCTATGCTTATGAGTCAAATGGAGATGTATATTTTGATACTCAGGCATTCAAGTCCTATGGAAAACTTTCACGTCAAAATCTTGCAGAGCTTAATATTGGCTCCAGAATAGAAATAAATGAAGACAAGAAAAATCCAATGGATTTTGCACTTTGGAAAAAGAGAAAAGAAGGGGAGATTGGCTGGGAATCACCATGGAGCGAAGGAAGACCAGGATGGCATATAGAGTGCTCTGTGATGAGCAGGAGATATCTTGGGGAAACTATAGATATCCATTCGGGAGGACAGGACCTTATATTCCCTCACCATGAAAATGAGATAGCTCAAAGTGAAGCAAGATCAGGAAAAATATTTTCAAATTACTGGGTTCATAATGGCTATATAAATATAGACAACCAAAAAATGAGCAAATCGTTAAATAATTTCTTTACTGTAAGAGAAATATCTGAAGAGATGGATCTTGAAATAGTCAGATTCTTCATGCTGAGTGCTCACTACAGGGGACCGGTTAATTACAGCAAGGACCTTTTAGATCAGGCAAAATCAGGGATGATGAGGCTTTACAATTCTAAAAACCGAATGGAATTTTTAATATCCATGGCGACTGGAGAATTGAGAGAAGAAGAAAAGGAAAATTTTGCAAAACTCCCTCTGTATAAAGAAGCATTTATAAAAGCTATGGATGATGACCTTAATACTGCAGACGCGATAACTGCCATATTTGAACTTGTGTCCTTTGTCAATGCAACGTCAGACGATGACAGTTCAAAAGAATATTTAGAAGCTGGCCTGAAGGTTTTTGAGGAATTGACAGGGGTTCTTAATATAGTACAGAAAAAAGATGATGTAGACGAAGAAAAAATTAATGAGCTTATTGAAAAGAGAACACTGGCAAAGAAAAACAAAGATTTTGCAGAGTCAGACAGAATAAGAGATGAACTGAAAGAAATGGGAATCGAATTACTAGATACTAGACAAGGGACAACATGGACCAAAATAAAATAGAAAAAGACGATATAATCAAAAAAGAAGAAAATATAGTAAGAGTGCCACTTTCTGCAATGAATCCAATCGTGCTTGCATATATAGGCGATGGGACATATGAGGTTGTTGTAAGAAAAAAGATGGTGGAAAAATATCCAAATGATAAGATACAAAGCCTTCACAAAAAGACGGTATCATTTGCAAAGGCTTCGAGTCAGGCGAAGATAGTAAGGGCGCTGAGATCAGATGATTTCTTTACCGATGAAGAGTGGGCCTGGGTTAAGCGTGGAAGAAATCAGCAGTCAATCCCACCTAAAAATGCAGTAATGTCAGAATATAGATATGCCACTGGCTTTGAAACGCTTATAGGATTCCTGGAATTGAGCGGTCAGATGGAAAGAATAATAGCTATAGTAGACGAAGCTTTTAAAGTAATTGAAATAAAATAGAAAACAAACATATAAAGGCCTGTTTCTTGAAAAATCAGAAATAGGTCTTATTTGAAATACTAAATTAGGAGGCATGATGGAGCTACTGATGAATTATGAATTTGGAGTATTGAATCTCATACAGGCAAATCTTACAAATCCAATTTTGGATAAAATTATGATAATGTTCACGTATTTAGGGACGATGGGATTTATCTGGATACTTATGGCACTGATGCTTCTCATGTCAACTAAATACAGGAAAAATGGGGTTGCTATGGCAGCTTCTCTGCTTGTGTGCCTGCTGATAGGAAATGTGATACTTAAGCCTCTTATAGGCAGAATAAGGCCGTGTGACGTCAATACGGCAGTGCAGCTTTTGATAAGCAGGCCACTTGATGCATCTTTTCCATCGGGACATGCCATGTCATCATTTGCGGCAGCTACAACAATCTTTTATTTTAACAAGAAAATGGGTGCAGGGGCATTCCTGCTGGCAGCAACAATATCATTTTCAAGGATGTATCTTTATGTGCATTACCCTACAGACATCGGTGCAGGGGCTTTGATTGGGATTTTAATTGCAGTTGTCTGCAAAAAGATTGTAGATAAATATTACAGGAAGAAGAATGATATGGTAATAGACCGTTATGTAAGACATTAATATCAGCTTTGAAAATAAGGTTGAAAATCAAGTTTAGATTTTAAAAGCAAAAAGAGCGCTGGTTATATAAAACCGGCGCTCTTTTTTTTCTGATATGTTTTTTAATGAAATCTATTTAAATTGAGGGGAAAACTTATTTTCAAATCTAAGACTATCCAATAGCAAACATGAGTTCACACTGGCAGGCTAATTTATCACCAACGTAAGCTTTTGCCTTTGCTTTTCCGATGTTTCTTCTCATGGCAGTCATTTCTACTTCGAGTCTTAACAAATCACCTGGAACAACTTTTTGTCTGAATTTAGCACTTTCTATTCCTGCAAAAAAAGCTATCTTTCCCTTATAGTCTTCCATAGAAAGCACAGCAACTGCGCCCACCTGAGCCAGAGCCTCTATAATAAGCACTCCTGGCATAACTGGTTCCTGAGGAAAGTGGCCTGCAAAGAAGGGTTCGTTGTAACTTACAGCTTTATATCCTGTAGCTATGCCTTTTTCAATATCGAGTTCTGTTATTTTATCAATAAGCAGGAATGGCGCTCTGTGAGGGATTATCTGCTGAATCTCTTTTATTGTGTATGGTAAAGTGAAATTTTCCATTAAGCCATTCCTCCGTTTACAGAAAGAATCTGGCCTGTGATATATTTAGCCTTAGGAGATACTAAAAATTCTACAGCATTTGCAACATCTTCAGTACTACCCATGACATTAAGAGGAATGCTTTTTAAGATTGAAGCCTTGACTTCTTCTGGAAGCACGTCAGTCATATCTGTCTGGATGAACCCTGGAGCTATAGCATTTACACGAACATTGTATCTTGCAAATTCCTGAGCACAGGATTTTGTAAATGAGTTCACAGCGCCTTTGGAAGCACTATAGTTTGCCTGTCCCATATTTCCAGTTATTCCAACAACTGATGACATATTCACGATAGCTCCGTGTTTTTGCTTCATCATGTATTTAAATGCATGTTTTGTACAGTTGAAAGTACCATTTACATTTACTTTCATAACCTGGTCAAAATCTTCCTCTTTCATCCTGGCAATAAGCTTGTCTTTTGTAATTCCAGCATTATTTATCAGAATATCTATTTCGCCAAATTCAGCAGCAGCAAGATCGACAAGTTCTTTTGACTGTTCAAAATTACTTACATCTTTTTGTAAGGCAAGACATTTTACGCCGAGCGCCTCAATTTCGTTTATTAAAGATGTGATTTCTAAATTCTCACTTCTATAGTTAATTACTATATTATGACCATTTTTTGCCAGAGTTTTGGCTATCTCCTTGCCAATACCTCTAGAAGCGCCTGTTATTATAGCACAGCTCATCTATTTCTCCTTCTCAATTAATCTAAGTTTAAAAAATCTCAAATTGATTATTTATTGTTATTCAAAAAAGTTTCAAGCATATCTAAATTTGAAAGACTTACAATTTCAACGTTCTTATCGATTTTTTTAATAAGGGAACCTGCTACACTTCCTGGAAAAACTTCCACGAAGGTGTCGATTCCGCTTGAAATCATGTTTTTTATAGTTTTATTCCAAAGAACAGGGCTGTAAACCTGATTTTCCAAGAGATTAGCAATATCAGCCGCTGTGTCTTCGGAAGATGTAAATAGTTCTCCTGTAACATTAGGATAGTAAACCTTGTCTGGAGTTGAAATATTGATATTTTCAAGTTCAAGTCTTAGTTTTTTTCCAGCGCCAAGAAGCATTTTTGTATGGAAAGGAGCGCTTACGTTCAAGAATATGGCGCGTCTTGCCCCAGCTTCTTTAAGTATTGCTTCAGCTTCTTGAAGCAGTTCTACCTGGCCGCCTACTACAATTTGATTATCTGTATTTATATTAGAGCATGAGATGATTCCCTTGGCCTGCAGTGGTGATATGGCTTCTTCAATCTGAAGCTGTGAAAGACCCATAACCGCCATAAGACTGCCTTTGCCAACTGCAACTTCATCTTGCATTAATTGTCCTCTTGTTCTTACAAGACGTACACCATCTTCGAGTGATATGGCTTTGCTTGCAGAAAGTCCCGAATATTCTCCAAGGCTAAGTCCTGCAAAAGCAGATGCCTGGATGCCGTTTTCTTCAAGGATTCTTGAAAGTGCCATACTTACAGTGAAGATAGCAGGTTGAGTATTTTCTGTAAGGCTTAGTTTCTCAAGACTCGACTCAAAACAAAGTTTTGATAAATCTTCGCCTAAAGAATTACTTGCACGGTCAAACACTTCACGGGCAGAAGCGTAATTATTATAAAATTCCTGACCCATT
>JBATTG010000213.1:0-3786 GCA_049670425.1 Proteocatella sp. | reverse complement strand
CCGCGAGATACCAAAGATGCTCTTCACGTTTTTGTTGTGAGAGTGAGAAATTAAACACAAATCGGCTACAACCTATAGTTTTGTTGATCAGAACGGCTTGTTCTTGTGTAGGGTATATCCTAAATTTATATGCTTTGTGTTTCAACATTTTTTTCACCTCGCTTCAATGTTAATGTAGTAATATTATACCCTTATTAGCTATACTTGTAACACTTGCAGCCGATTCATCCCACCACCTTCGTTCTCGCTAAAGCGAGCAAGGAGACTTAGAGGCAGGGGTATTCTCGGCGCGAATGATAAAACTATAGATTAGTAACAAAAAAAATCTCAAAAACTATAGAAAAATCGGAGGAAAAGAATAATTGCTGAACTTGTCCCTGTAGATATTGTTATAAATGCTGATCTTACAAGAATAAACATAAGTGCAAGAGCTTTGCTTAATATTGTAGATAAGAGAAAGCTATGAATGAAAGGTATTTGGGTGATTTTAGATATAGAAAAATCATAAATTTTGAGAAGCGCATCGTACTGGTCACGACTCATTTTCACCAATTTTAAAACATCAAACCTCTTGAATCGATTGATTTAAGAGGTTTTTTCATGCCTAAAAGTGGACAGGGGTTCGACGCGGTTATCTATGATTTTGGTGGTATTTTGTTGATTTATTTTTAAAAATGTGATTAACTAGTATTAGTAAGTAATTATATGTTTAGATGTGAATGATTTAATTTATTAATTCTCACTGTTACAGGACTGCACGTTGTTACACCAAATAAATATATTATCATGGATAAGGTGGCTCGTGATTTTGCATTATATACTATCGAGGCCTTGGAATCTTACATTTTGCTAATTATGCTATACATTTGAATTAATATTTCTAAATATAGCATACGAGGAGTAAATAAAATGAAAAAGTTATTATTAGGATTAGTTTTATTATTAGGATTAGTTTTATTAATGGTTTTAACTGGTTGTCAGCAGAATAACCATGTAACGACGTATAAAGAAGTTATAAAAGATGGAAAAGTTGAGATAGATGGAATAATTTACGATATAAAAAGTGAGTCAAAGGTCGATTTCACCTATGATGATAATCAAAATGTTATAGAAATAACGAATATATATAATGGTAACGAGACGAGAAAATACAGTGTATACAAAGATAACAAACTGATTAAAGATAGATTATATTTAAATGACCAATTGTCAGATACAATTTATTATTATTATGAAGATGACAAGCTGATAAAGTATAAGGACATTTCAGCAGGTGGGCTCGAAACTAGAGTAGAATATTTTTATGGCGATAATACTAAAAAACAAATAGCTTATAACTCAGATGGCAAGATAGGCAATATATCAACAGCATACCTAGACAACGATGATAAAATGATCAAGCTAATTAATACAGAAGCCGATGGAAAACTTACTGAGTCAAGCACATTTTATTATAAAGATGATTTATTAGTTAAAGTGATTAGTGAAAAAGATGGAGTAAAAACTAAGACTAATGACTATGAATACAATAATTTAGGTGATAAAATTATGGATTATGTAGTATTTTATGGAGAAATAAATATTCTGTTTGTACAATTCTACGACTATATATATGATGAAAATTCATTAATTAAAACAATGACTATAAATCAAGTGCAGTCACAGATCAAAGATGAAAATATTAGAATTTTTGATTAATTATATAATCTGCCAGATCATTGGGTAAAGAATATCGAGGAACAGATTCAGAAAAAATCGAAACTCTTGATAGAAATAATAAACAAAGAAAGCAAAAAAGAAGGAATTAGAGAAAAAATAAAAATTTAAAAGAATCCGAAAAAATATCAGATTACAAAAGTTAAGATAGAAAAACAATTAAAGATGTAGAATTAATAGTCAGGAAAACATCCTGGCTTTTTTATTTGCGAAAAAAGCTGAAAAGGAAAAAGAATTGCATACTTGCAAGTTTAATAAAAATTATAGTATGTTGGATAGTAAAATTGATAAATAAAAGAATTAAGGTTAGATTAAATTTATAAATAAATTTAATCTAACCTTAAGAAAAAAATACTTATTATGAAAAATAAGAAACAAAAAAACGTTGAAATTACAATGTTTTGGTTGATATATCAATAAGTTTAGTGTATAATTAAATTATAGATAAGATAAAAAATAAAAAGTTAAGAATTCGAAGGAGGAAACACCATATGAAAAGAATATTAGCATTAACCCTTATGGCAACCCTTACATTAGTATTCTTGGTAAACGGGAAATAGGTTCTATCCTGAAGAGTCTTAGTTGCAATTAAACCATCGCAGAAATTTTCGAATGATCTTTCTTTTTTTATTTGGCTAATCAGTCATTTCATTATACAACTTAACAAGTATAAAAGAGTAAGCAGAAACCGGTTTTGTGATATTTTTGTAAAAGGTGCAATATTAATATAATACTTATCTATTTTGAAATTATGACGAAATAATATATAGGATGATAAATTTTTTTAGGAGGAAATATGAAAAAAATACTAGATTTGATTTTTCGAACAATAATTGTAGTTGTATGGGTCTTTTTTTTAATCACAGCTTTGAGAGCAATACGAAATTCAGAAGATGTAAAGCTGGCAAACATGGCAATTTCCCTAGGCATAGGTTCTATAATTCTTGGAATGCTCAACCTTTTTAAAACGGATTTATTTAAAATGCAGATTACAAAATCCATGAAAGAATTGGCATCTGGCAACCTGGCAAAAAAAGTAACCGGATTTGGAGAATATGCAGCTGTTGCTGATGAGGTAACGGTTATAAACCGAAATACAAAGACAATACTATCCGAAACCTGCGACATGGCACAGAGGATAACAACCCTCAGTGATAATCTGAACGAAACCATAAGGCAGGAAGAAATCACTACCAATCAGATTGCTATGTCTATTCACGAAATAGCTCAAGGAGCCAATGAACAGTTGGAATCCACGATAAAAATCAGAGACAATATGGGTATGATACTTTCAAATTCTCAGAGTATAAACAATAACTCTGATGGAACTCTGGAACTTGCCAAGGAAATGAGTTATGTTGTAGAAAAAAATACAGAGGTGTTTGGTTATGTTATTGACAAATTGAGAAATAATGCTCAATCTAACGAAAGAATATTACATAGTATTGAAAATCTGGAGCTAGAAGCGAAAAGAATAAATGAAATTACCAATGCTGTGACAGAAATCAGTGATAAGACAAATATACTTTCACTTAATGCTTCCATTGAAGCTGCCAGGGCCGGGGAGCATGGCAGAGGATTTGCCATTGTGGCTGATGAAGTGAGAAAGCTTGCACAGCAATCTGCTGAACAAGCAAAACAAATAAAAATTATAATTGACTCTATCAATATATCAATAAAAGAAATTGCAGAAGATAGCAAAAAAAGCTTTTCTAACATCCAAAATGACATAGAATATGCAGATAGGTCAAAAAAAAGCAGTGAAGCTATGATAGATGCATCACGCAGAACCTATGAATCCATTGAAAAAATAAAAGATGACTCAAGAAGCACCTATGATATAGTAAATTCTACCACATCTTTATTTGACCAGATAACAGAGACAACAAGAAAATCAGCTGCCTTTTCTGAGCAGGTTTCTGCATCAACACAAGAGCAGGCCGCAAGTATGACTAATTCTCTGGAAATAGTCAAAGGTCTGGCTGATATGGCATCTAAATCCGAAAGTGATATCAAAGGTTATATTAGTAAAATAAAAATTACAGATAAAATGAGAAGTGACATAAATGC
>JBATTG010000212.1:0-10016 GCA_049670425.1 Proteocatella sp. | reverse complement strand
ATATTCTGAGAATGTATTTTTTAATATTGAATTAGCTGGTGGAGGAAAAATGCAAAAGATAAAAGCTGTAGAGATGCTGAAAATTTCCAAAAACTTTGGCAGCACTCAGGCAAATGAAGATGTAAATCTTACGATATATGAAGGAGAAGTGCATGCACTTCTAGGAGAAAACGGTGCAGGAAAAAGTACTCTGATGAACATGCTTTCAGGCATATATCGCCCGGATGGCGGTTCTATTTTTGTTCATGGAGAAGAAAAACACTTCGATTCGCCAAGCGAGCCTATAGAACTGGGAATAGGAATGATACATCAGCATTTTAAATTGATAGATGTACTTAATGCAAAAGAGAATATAATATTGGGACAAAAAGGCACATTTTTTATTAAGGGTAAGGAACTTACCAAAGAAATAAGATCAATCTCGGATAAATACAGGCTGGATGTAGATCCTTCAAAAAAAGTGTACAATATGTCGGTTGGTGAAAAACAGACTTTAGAAATAATCAAAGTACTTTACAGAGGCGCAAGAGTCCTTATAATGGATGAACCAACTGCAGTGTTGACGCCCCAGGAAATAAATAGGCTCTTTAAAATCATAAACAACATGACAGAACAGGGCTGCGCAATAATAATAATAACCCATAAGATGAACGAGGTAATGGAAATAAGCGACAGGGTAACTGTCCTGAGAAAAGGCAAGTCCATAGCAACACTTGAAACTGCAAAAACAACGTCTTCGGAGCTTGTAGAAATGATGGTAGGCAAATCCGTAGACCTTTCTATAGAAAAACCACAGACTGTAAAATCTGAAAAACCTATGCTTGAACTCGATGAAGTTACGGTGCTTGACAAAGAAAAACGATATGCCCTTAAAGATGTGAGCCTGGAAGTCTACGGCGGAGAAATCGTAGGAGTTGCAGGGCTTGCGGGAAGCGGACAGAAGGAACTATGCGAGACGATTGCAGGCCTCATGAAGACCAATTCCGGAAGAATTTATTTTGAGGGAGAGAACATAATAGACAAGACTCCAAGAGAGATAATCAATATGGGAGTCAGGATGGGATTCATCCCAGAGGACAGACTGGGAATGGGGCTCGTAGGATCCATGGATCTGGTAGACAACATAATTCTGAAGGATTATCAAAAACAGCCGGGAATATTCCTCGATAAAAAAATAATGGAAGCCAAAGCCCATGAAATTGTGGAAAGACTTGAAATTTCGACTCCAAGCATCTTCCATCCTGTAAAAAAACTCTCAGGCGGTAACATTCAAAAAGTTCTGCTTGGAAGAGAAATAGATTCCAACCCAAAGCTTCTGATAACGGCATACCCAGTAAGGGGCCTTGACATAGGAGCATCTTACAAGATATATGATCTTTTAAACGAACAGAAGCAAAAGGGGATAGCGGTGCTTTTCATTGGAGAAGACCTGGACGTACTTCTTGAAATATGTGACCGGATAGCAGTCGTGTATGAAGGAAGGGTAACTGGAACCGTGGATACCAGAAGCACGACCAAAGAGCAGGTAGGAATACTCATGGCCGGTGGCTCGATGGATGATTTGGAGAAATTAATAGAAGAAGAAAATAACAGGAAATCAGAAAAAACAGCTAAGGAGGTGGAGTAATTGCTCAACCTGAAAATAATCAAAAAAGATGAGCTTGAAGGCAAGCAGGCCATGGCAGTAAGAGGAATAGCAATTATTCTATCGTTCATATTCACGGGAATATTCATGGCCATAATAGGATATAATCCCATACTGGTATTCACCAAGATGATAACAGGGGCCCTTGGAACCCAGATGAGACTTCAAGAGACTATAACCAAGGCGATACCGCTTGTGATAACATCTCTTGGAATTCTTGTGGCTTTCAAGATGAAATTCTGGAATATCGGAGGCGAAGGCCAGATAATAATGGGAGCCTTTGGTGCTGCCTTTGTAGCCCTTAATTTTGGCGGCAATATGCCAGCCTTTCCTCTGCTTCTTCTTATGGCAGTAGCATCTATGATCTGTGGAGGAATATGGGCACTTATACCGGCATTTTTCAAAGTTAAGTTCGGGACAAATGAAACTATATTTACACTTATGCTTAACTATATAGCCATAAAGATTGTGCAGTTTCTCCAGTATGGACCATGGAAGGACCCCAATGCTTCGGGATTTCCCAAAATAGCGAGTTTTGGTCCTTCAGCGGTGCTACCAAAGGTATTTGGGATACACATAGGATGGATAATAGCACTTTTACTGGTAGTTGCAATGTATGTATTCATGAAATATACCAAAAAAGGTTACGAGATAGAAGTAGTGGGCGAAAGTCCAAATACCGCAAAATATGCAGGAATGAACGTAAATGGAATAGTCATGATGGCGCTTACTATATCAGGAGGACTTTGCGGTCTTGTAGGTATGATTCAGGCATCTGCCATAGAAAAAACTCTTTCGGCTACCCTTTCCGGAGGACTCGGATATACAGCTATAATCACTACCTGGCTTTCAGGTCTTAAACCACAGTATATTTTGATAACATCAATCGCATTTGCCGTGCTTCTTCAAGGTGGCGTTTATATTCAGATTGCAATGCAGATCCCGTCAGCAGTAGCAGACATGATTCAAGGCATCATACTATTTTTTGTTCTAGGCAGTGAATTCTTCATAAAATACAGGTTTGTAAAGGGGGATAAATAGATGATAATAAGTATTCTGGCAGCGGCAATAACCGCTGGAACTCCCCTGCTTTTTGCGACGCTTGGAGAAATTTACACAGAAAGATCGGGGAATCTTAACCTTGGAGTTGAGGGCATGATGATAATGGGCGCGGTAGTGGGTTTTTCTACCGGATACGTCACCAATAACGCGGGAATTGCGCTTTTAGGGGCAATACTTGCAGGTTCGGCAGGAGCGCTTATATTTGCAGTACTTACCATAACGCTTAGAGCAAATCAGGTAGTAACGGGACTGGCGCTTACAATATTCGGAACGGGTTTTGCCAGTTTCGTAGGCAAGTCTTATGTTGGAAAAGCGGCGCCAGAGGCTATAAAAAGTTTTTTTGAGGTGGTGAATATACCCCTGCTTTCGGATATTCCGGTAATAGGAGAGATATTCTTCAGACACGATGTGTTCGTCTACCTTGGATACCTTGCTACAATCTGGACACTGATATATTTCTACAAAACCAGATGGGGCCTTAATCTCAGGTCGGTTGGCGAGAGCGCAGCCTCGGCTGACGCTTCAGGAATAAACGTAGATAAATACAAATATATCCATACTATAATTGGTGGAGCCCTTGCGGGACTCGGCGGAGCATATCTTTCGCTGGTAACCATACCTGTATGGCAGGAAGGCGTTACAGGAGGAAGAGGATGGATAGCCGTTGCTCTTGTAATCTTTGCTTCCTGGAAGCCTGGAAAAGCTCTGCTTGGAGCCATGCTGTTTGGAGGCCTGGATATCATAGGCTTCAGGCTGCAGGGGATGGGAATACATGTGTCACAGTATCTCATAGACATGCTTCCATATCTGACTACAATAATAGTGCTTATAATAAGTACCAGGAAAAATAAACCAGAAGACATGCCACCGGCAGACCTAAGCATACCTTATTTCAGAGAAGAAAGATAAACGTATAATCAAATTTAAAAAAAGCTGGGATGATTTTGAGAAATCAAGATTATCCCGGCTTTTTTATGTAAATAAATGATATAAATGTTTGCATCTTGGGTATCAAATCATACATAGTGAATATTCAAACCTCCGCAGGCAACTGAAATTATCGTTAGATTACCATGGACAGGAGATTTGAAAACAATGGAAAGAATAAATATAATATTTGTTGTCAAATTAAGCCTGATGGAGGATATTATGCTTGAAGAAACATTGAAGTTTCGATCTTTACGTATCAAAACAATCATAACGCTGCTTATCTTGCTTTTGACTCTGCTTCTTACCATATATTTCGTGGTTGGAAGCATTTCGAAAGAACAGATTGAAAAAATAGAGAATCAGGATGTGACTCAGAAAGTGTCCATGGCCATCGATGCGCTTGAAGTATATGAGATGGCGATAGTGGCAAGCGCATCTGACTGGGGTCCATGGGATGACACCTACAGGTTTGTTCAAGACGGTAATGAAGAATTTATAGCATCTAATCTGCAGCCAGAGACATTTTTTAACTTGAATCTGGATATCCTGGCTTTTGTGAACAGTTCGGGGGATTATGTCTTTGCAAAGGAACTGGACAAAGAAACCCTTGAATTAAGACCAGTACCTGATGAACTGAGTCAAATTCTGGATGAGAGCAAAATACGCTGCAGCATCAATCCCGATGCCACAATTCAGGGAATCGCAGCGATGCCTGAAGGCCCGATGCTGATGGCATCATATCCAATTGTTACCAGTAGCTATGAAGGTCCAGTACGCGGGCAGGTCATTATGGGAAGCTACATAGATAAAGAGTTGATTGACGCTATGTCACAGCGGCTGAAGATGATGATTTCTCTGGAATATGCAGACTCGGAATCATTGGAATTTACTGAAAATCTGGAATCTAGAAATTCTACAGATTTTACAGAAATTATTGCAGTGGATGATGAAAAAATTTCCGGGAGCAGGCGTATCAATGACATGTTAGGTCAGCCTGTACTGCAGCTTGGGGTGTTAACGAACCGGGATTATCATAAAATAGGTTTAAACGGCATAAATACCATGATAATGGCACTATTTGTTGCGGGGCTTGTATTTACAGCAGCCATTTTATTTTTTATGGAAAAAAACATATTAAAAAGACTTGCTACATTGAACCGGGGCATTTTGGAAATAGGAAAATCAGGGAAAGTCAAAAAGCGATTGGAAAATAAGACATCCTGTGATGAAATTTTCACTTTGACGGATGAAATCAATCATATGCTCAATAGGATAGAAGCTTCAGAGCTTCAAATCCGGGAAAGCGAGGAACTGTATAGAGCTTTTGTCGAAAAAGGGACAGAGGTAATCTATTCCCTGGATAAAGATGGAAGGTTTTCCTATATATCGCCCAATTGCCTTTCTGTGTTTGGAAATGCTCCAGAAGCATTTATAGGAAAGGCGTTTGTGTCATTTCTGCTTCCAGATGAAAGAGAAGGCTGGCTTAAATATTTAGAACACATAAGCATTAAAAGTGCTAATAATGGTGAGAAGGACAGCTACCAGTATCAGGCCAGAAGTAGCAATGGATGGTGGAAATGGTTCCACACAAACCTTTCAAGAACGCCTTTTGAAAAACCAGATATTGTTTATCAGGGTATTATATTTGATATCCACAGACTTAAAATAGCGGAAGAGGCTCTGAAAATAAGCAATGAAGCTCTTGAGGCGAGGGTTAATGAGCGCACCTTGGATTTAACAATGTCAAACAGGATGCTAAAAACTGAAATAAATGAACGCAGAAAAATCCAGGAGGAAATCACTAATCTCGCCTACCATGATCATCTAACCGGACTTCCAAACAGACTGCTGTTGGCTGAACGCCTTGAACAGGCAATTCTGCTTGCCGGACGGATAGAGAAACACATCGGAGTTGTTTTTATAGATTTAGACAACTTTAAAATCATCAATGATACGATGGGACACGCCGTGGGAGACGAATTGCTGAAATTAGTTGCAGGGAGATTGAAAGAAGCAGTACGCAGGGATGACACAGTATCCAGGCTCGGCGGGGATGAGTTTATTCTGATGGTACAAAATGTTGTAGATTTGGATGATATCATCATTATTTTAGAAAAGATTCATTGCTGTTTCAAATCGAACTTCACGCTGAAAAATCAAGAAGTCAAGGTGAATGCAAGCATCGGGGTATCAGTCTATCCCAATGATGGTAAAGATGTTGAAAGCCTAATAAAAAATGCCGACCTTGCGATGTATGAGGCAAAGAACGAGGGCAAGAACCGGTATGCAATCTGCAACCTCCCCATGAGAAATAAAGTAGGGGAACTTGCGACATTGACAAATGACTTATATAAAGCGTTGGAACAAGATGAACTTATGATTCATTATCAGCCTCAGTTGAGCGCTGTTAGCGAAAAAATTACCGGTTTCGAGGCTTTGCTAAGATGGAATCATCCTCAGCTGGGCTTAGTGCCACCATCTCAGTTTATTCCCATCGCAGAACGCTCAGGTATGATTTTGCCTATCGGAAACTGGATTCTGCTTAATGCCTGCAGGCAAAACAAAAAATGGCAGGATGCGGGATACCCTCCTGTACGCATGGCTGTAAATATTTCAATATATCAATTGCAAAATCAAGATCTGCTGGAGCTGCTCAAAGCTATTTTGAGCGAAACTGGCCTGGGTTGTGAATATTTAGAACTGGAGATTACGGAAAGCATAGCCATGTCCAAAACTGATAAGTTGATTGAAAAATTGGATGCTTTAAAAGCACTTGGGATTAAAATGTCGATTGATGATTTTGGTACGGAGTATTCTTCCTTGAGCCGTCTTAAATTATTGCCGGTGGACAGAGTTAAAATTGACATGTACTTCGTTCAGGGGATTGGGGTAAATGATAAAGACGAGGCCATAGTCAGGACCATTATCACTCTGGCAAAAAATCTTGGATTACAGACTATAGCCGAAGGGGTAGAATCGCAGCAGCAGTTTGAATTCCTGAGCAGGAATATGTGCGATGAAATTCAGGGATATTACTATTACAAGCCACTGGCGGGCAACGAGATTGAAGCGTTGCTGGAATCGGACGGTGAAGGAATCGAACTTAAAACTGTATTTAACTATAATTCATAAAAATTTATACTATGAAGAAAGAATTGTAGTATAATACCAGTATATAATAATAAAAATACAGCATACGTTCAATTGAAAGGGGAAAACCATGAAAAATCTTGTGAGTCCAGAATATCTTTTTGATAATATTAACAAAGTAGTTATAATAGATGCTACCAATAACTTCATGATACCAACTGAAGGAATAGAAAAATATAAGGCAAGGCATATTCCCGGAGCTTTTCATATAGACCTGAGAAATGACATGTCAAGGGAAGTTACCGAGCATGGAGGAAGAGATCCGCTTCCACATAACATGGAAGATTTCAAAGCGAAACTTGAGGAATATGGAATAAGCACAGGCAGTGAAATTATAGTCTACGATGAAGACATCGTACCTGCCAGCAGATTCTGGTGGATGTGCAAGTATATAGGTCTGGATAATGTAAGGCTTCTCGACGGCGGAATAAATGCCTGGATAGAGAACGGCTTCAGCCTGAGCGCCGTGGTGCCTTCCCTTCCTCAAAGAGGCAACATAGAAATGAAATTTGACTCAGAAATCATAGCAGACATAGATGATATAAGAAGAGCCATAAATGATGAGCAGGTGCTTATAATCGATTCAAGATCAAGCGTAAGATACAAAGGCGAAGAAGAGCCTATAGACAAGAAGGCAGGACATATTCCTACGGCAAAGAATTATTTTTATGAAGGCGTGCTGGAACAAGACGGTAAATACAGGCGTCCAGGATATTTGAAGGAGCATTTCAAAGGTGTAGAAAAATACAAGGAGGTAATCTGTCAGTGCGGGTCTGGAGTTTCAGCTCCGGTAAATATCATAGCCCTGGACGAAATTGGCATAAAGGCGAAGCTTTATGTTGGTAGCTGGAGCGATTACATTACCTATGATGACAGCCTTATAGCCGTTGGGGAGCAATAAGGTGATGAACACCTCTTTGTTGAATTCCAAGCTCAGGGAAACTATTAAAATATTGAACCAGAGTTATCTTTTTGCTGGAATGACGCCGGGTGATATTGAAAAGGTGCTTACGTGTTCAGGCGCCTTGATGAAAAATTTCAACAAGGGCGACATCATATTTGACCAGTTTGACAAACCTGAATATCTGTTTGTTCTAATAAGCGGCGCTGTAGCCGTATGCAAAGACTCGATTTCAGGCAAGCGTGTGATAGTGACGGTGATAGATTCGCCTGGGGACATATTTGGAGAGATATATCTTTTTCTTCCCCAAAATGAGTATGATTTCTACACTCTCGTAACCCAGATGGCAGAAGTATTAATAATACCAAGAGGTTTCTTTACAAAGACATGTTCGAATGCATGCGATTATCATTCGAATCTCATAGACAACATGCTTGGCATCTTGTCACAAAAAGCATACTATCTCAGTCAGAAACTGCAGATACTTTCAAGTGGAACCTTGAGGCAGAAGATTGCCAGGTATCTTCTGGATAACTGTGACAGTATGGGCTTGGTTAAGATGACCATGAACCGCGAGGTTTTTGCAGACTATCTCATAGTGGCAAGGCCGTCTCTTTCCAGAGAACTGATAAAGATGCAGGAAGAGGGACTTGTCGAGATAAAAGGTAAAAGCATTAAAATAGTAGATGTAGACGCCCTTGAAAATGAACTATAAATAATATAACTATTAAATCCGTAATATATGTTACGGATTTTTTGCGTTTTATAGGGTAATATTAGCTTATGGAAACAAACAAAATAAATAAGCAGCGCAGCAGAGGGAATCGAAAAATAAATAATAATAACTTAAAACTTAACTTAGAAAAGGAAGGTATAAAAATGAAAATAACTAAAGATATGATAATGGGAGAAATACTAAGAACCGATATGGGACTTGCGCCAATATTTATGGAAAATGGGATGCACTGCCTTGGATGTCCATCGGCTCAGATGGAGACGCTTGAAGAAGCCTGCCAGGTACACGGAATCTCTGCAGACGAACTTACAGGAAAACTGAACAGGTATCTTGAAAAAAAGTAGATAATTTTAAATCAGCAGGAATTAAGAAAAGGAGAGTTATATGAGCGCATTTTTAGGGCCGATACATTACTGGCTGTATAATAAAATAGAATTTCAGGACAACCTTGTAGAGAATGTTATTTCTTATTCAGAATCATTTGGTCAAGGCGAAGGAATAAGAAGCGAACTTTCAAAGAAATACTCAGAACTCGAAAAACAGCCTCTTGAGGAAATTATAGATGAAACAAATATTCACGGATGGCTTCAGGAGAAAGTATCGATTGTAGAATACCGCCTGGCAGATGTAGTATCTGGAATACTTGCAAGGGATGCAGGCAGATTTGAAGATCTCGAGAAAATATTTTTTGAATATGGCAAAGAATACAGCGCAGCCGGCAAGGACAGTGCGGTGATGATATACCGCTTCGTTACAGACAACCTTCTAGACGGCATGCCCTGTGACAGAGCCAATCAGCTGGTTACGGAAGATGATGAACTCGCGGTGTGGGTAAGAAATACATGCGTTCACAAGGCTTACTGGGATACGGCAAATGGAGATATTTCGATTTACTACAGCCTCAGAGATGCCCTTATAAAGGGGATGCTTTATGGAAGCGGCTTCGAGTATGAAAGAACTGATGAGAATACCAACCAGATAAAAAGGGGTGTATAGATGAACAGCATAGAGACTATGGTAAAAGAGCATGACAACATACTGGCTTTTCTTAAAGCCGTAAAGAATGCCAGCCTTGAAATAATGGAGGGCGCAGAGCCGGATACTCAAGACTTCAGAAAGATGATAGATTTTGTAAGAACTTATGCCGATGGTCACCATCATGGCAAGGAAGAGAAGATACTATTTGTTCATATGCTTGAGCACCTTGGAAAAATAGGCACAAATCTCATAACTCACGGAATGCTTGTAGAACATGACCTTGGAAGACTCTATATGTCTGACCTTGAAAAAGCACTTGCAAGCTATGATGAAAACCCTTCAACAGAAGCTAAACTTGAGATTGTAGCAAATGCTGCAGGTTATGCCAACCTTCTTCAAAGGCACATAGACAAGGAAAATGATCTTGTGTTCAAATATGCAGAAAAAAATCTCCCGCCAGCTTCGCTTAAGACTGTCAACGAGGAAACTGAAAAATTTGAAAAAGACGCTATGGAAAAAGGCACGGTAGATAAGTATATGAAACTTCTGGCGGAAATGTCAGCAAAATACAAGCGATAAGTCTGTTAATTAGTGTTTCCACCCCCCCCCAAAAA
>JBATTG010000211.1:0-17800 GCA_049670425.1 Proteocatella sp. | reverse complement strand
CATCACTGTCTACTGGCGCCTCTACATAAACCTTCTCAAAGATATGTCTGTCATATTCAAATACAGGATATGTCTTGCCATCAAAGGCAAGTATCTTCGGAATCTCCCGCCCTTCATTGAAATCGTCAAACACCCCATCCAGACACAGCTTCTCCATAAATTGAATTCCATCACTCGTGCTTCTTTTAAGCAACGCTGTTATGTCATTCATGAAATCTCCATTTGTATATTTTGACTTGCCTGGCGAGGAGAATCCCTTGCTGCAGACAAACTCATCGAAGTCCTCTACGGCAAAATCAATATCTTTCTCATGCCCCAAAAGCTTTAAGGCTATATCATGGAAACTCAAGCCAGCTTTAATTGCCTCTGAGTCAGTCATCTTTCTAAGTGCGTTAAAATACATTTCTTCATCCACGCTTCTAAGCAGGAAACCAGGCCCTGACTCATCGTTTCTAAGGTCAATTATTTTAAGTTCTCGTAAAATCTCCATATTGTCTTTTAAATTTATCACTTTGAAAATTCCCTTCTCTTGTTTTTTTAAACGTTACTGCGCTATGCTCTCAGTTTTTTATTCTGTTCTAATATTTTTGAGGTGTTTTTGAGGTATCCTTTCCAGACAAGCACAGAGCATGCTCCAATCACCATCATAACAATAAGGAATATGAAAAAGTATCTGTAGCCTGTTGTTCCAGGATAGTTATCGATCATGCTTCCTGCAAAAAGTGAAACAAATACTTCCGGAAGATATCCTATTGTAGCAATTATTCCGGCCGCTGTTCCTGAAAATTTAACAGGTATATTTCCTTCTTCCATCATTGCCCATGTAAGTGCATAGTTTACATTAAAGAAGAAGTAAATTGTAAGATAAAGTACAGTAAACAGCACGAGATAACTCGATTTAAGAGGAAGCAAGAGTATTCCAAGCGTTCCAAGTCCCATTACTATAAATGAGATGAGCATGAGATTCGACGTCCCAAACTTGTCTGAAAGAAATCCTCCCCCAATGTTTGATACCGGAGAGATGTATCTTTTAAAGGCCGCTATTGCAGCTCCGAAAGTAACAGAAGCACCCATCAGAGATGTCGAGTATGGTACGAAGTAGTATAGTGACAGGCAAAATACATAGGTACAGAATGTAATTATTCCTATTATCCATACAGACGGCATTTTTAACACGGTCCATAAATCCTTAAGTTCAACTCTTTCACCTTTTTCCATTTTCTGATTGTCCATTTTCAGAAATACAAGTATTCCACATACTACAGTTATCACGGAATAGAAAATTATCAGGTACTTCATTCCCAAGGCATCATCGAGTTGTTTAGCGCCCAGGGTAAATGCAAGAACTGCAAGCGGAGCTATTATAGCTGCTACTACGCCCCTTGTGCCTTCAAAAAATCCAAAGCCCTTTCCCTGATCATCAGAACCACTGAGCAGCCTTACCGTTTTTACACACGCCGGCCAGAATGCGAACAGAGACGTAAATCCCCACATTGCATAGAGAAACAAAAGTGCAGGATAAGATAGAGGAAGCAGGTGAAGAAATCCACCCAATCCTGTAAGTACAAGAGAAATTGAAAGTATGTTCCTAATTGAAAATTTGTCAACTATATAGCCTCCAAAAAAGTATGAAATCATCCCAAATATTCCAAATATACTTCCAAACGTACCCATCTGAATATTAGTAAGGTTGTATGTAGCAAGATATGCATCATAATAGTCATATCTGAAATACGGAAGACCATATATTATAGTACCTCCAGCCGCTATGATAAGTAATAGGGCGAAATTGTTCATGAGTTTTTCTCCCAAACCCAGCTTTTTTATTAAACTGTTCATTTGTCCATTCTCCTTTATATTTTATATTTTTATATTCTTATAAAAACATTCCGGCGCCTAAAATGTTTTTTAAGGAATCGAATTAAAAAAATATTCAGTTTGCAAACCAGCTATATTCCGTATATTTCACTGTATTTTTTTCTCAGATAATCAATATAGTATTCTGATTTGAGATTTTCATCAGTAACAAGATATATAAGTTCCTGAGCGCTGTATATGGATCCATGCGTAAATACATTCTCTTCAAGCCAGGTCTTTATCTCAATCCATCTACCCTCTTCTACGACATTTTCATAATCGATTAGTTCTCTTTTGAGGGTACGGTGAATCTGTGCCGCATATATACTTCCTACTACATAGCTCGGAAAATACCCAAAATATCCTGAAAACCAGTGCACATCCTGAAGAACACCAAGCCTGTCATCCGGAGGGCATATACCAAGATATTCCTGATATTTCTGATTCCATTCCTCAGGTATATCTTCTACTTTTAGCTTTCCATTTATGAGATCTTTCTCTATTTCATACCTGATGATTATATGGATATTGTATGTCAGTTCATCAGCATCCATTCTTACAAAAGAAGGCTCTACAGCATTTATTGCCCTGTAAAATCCCTCCTCCGATACCCCTTCAAGCGAAGGGAAGCAGTTCTGCAGCTTGGGATAATAGAATTTCCAGAATTCCTGACTCCTGCCTAAAATATTTTCATACAACCCCGCTATCGCTTCTAGAATAACCAATGATGGCGATTCTGCAAGTAACATCCCTCGAAGTTCCGGGTTTATCCCCTGCTCATAAAGAGCCTGTCCTCCTTCATGAAGCGCCGTTGTCAGTGCGGGGCGAAAATCATGTTCATTGTAGCTGGTAATTATCCTTACATCGCTACTGGAATTTACAAGTATCGTTGGGTGAGTACCTTCGTCAAGCCTTCCTGCATCAAAGTCAAATCCCGTCCTCTTCAAAATATCAACTGACATCTCCCGCTGTTTTTCTTTAGGAAAAAAACCATTAAACAAACTATTGTCAACCTTGTTTTCACTTTTCCTTATTGAATTTAGCATGTCTATTGTGAATTCTTTTAATTCCGCAAACATCGCATCTGCATCTTTAACCGTTACACCTGTTTCGTAGTATGCAAGCATGGCATCATAAGGGTCATCCTCATAACCCCAGTAATTCGCAAAATTTCTCATATGTATAATTATCTTTTCAAGATACGGTTTTATCACCTCAAAATCATTCGGTTTATCCCTAGATGACCATATATCTTCTGCCCGGGCGATAAGATTTATATAGTCCTTATACTCATCCACCGGAATTCTGTTTATGTATTCATGGTTTTTCCTTATTTTCCTTATCATGGCAAGAGTCCTTATATCCAGTTCTTCAGAGTCCTTGCCAGCAAAGTACTCAACAAGCTCAATAAATTCACGATCTTCACTCAGTCTGTGAATTTCACCTGCAAAAAATGACATTACTTCTGCTCTGTATTCAATGCCTTTTGCCGGCATGTTAGTAACCTTATCCCAGTAAAGCAGGTTGTTGCTTGTGCTTCTCAGATATTCAATCTTCTTGACATGGTCCTTAATCCTCTTGATTTTTTTTTCATCTTCATATATTTCGTCAAAATTCATCATGACACCTCTTTCGATTTAATAAATTTACAACAGTATAACACAGCGCTAAAAACCCTACAATACCTGTAAAATAAGTCCTTACGCCGATTTTACATTTTTTGGAAACCTTTCATGGATTTGTTTTTTAATATTGCAACAATAATCAAAAAACATACCTTAAAATTTTTTTGGAATATTGCCACATTTTCCAAATTCAGTTAAAAACAAAAAAATCCAATAAATCATGGTCCGACGTCACACCAGAAATATTGGATCTAATACATTCTATTTTTTATGTTGGCTATCTTCCGACAACCCCTTTTGGTACAATTACAAATCACATTCTAATTTTCCATAAGTTATGAGACTTTCCAGGCACGATTCTGCTTCATGAAAATAAATGCCTGTCAATTTCTCCTCAAGGTAGCTATAATCTAGGTTTTTCAAGCTGTCGGAGTAGACTCTGGCATTCTTTACTATTCCATTTTCAACCGCTATAAGCATCTGAAAATTTCCAGCATCTGTCTTTTTTTCTAAAACAGCATCGTAATGAGGACTTTGTCCATAAACCCACTTGTCATCCCTGTGCCTGCTTATTTCCAGAGGCGTAAAATTTTCAGCGCTGTATTCAAGAAGTTCCTCAAAATCTCCATATTCAAGTTCGAAACTGCCTGCCAGGGCTTCTACGAGTCTTTCTATGTTGATATTATCGCAAAACTCCTTCAGATTTACCACCCTGCTTTTTACCGAAGTTATTCCCTTGGCTTCAAGCTTGAGCTTTGAAGGTTTGAGTATATCACCAAGTATCTGCTTGTCAACATCTACCATAAGTGTGCCATGATGGAAACAGTTCCCGTCTTCTTCATAAAATGCGTGTCCCGAGAATTTTCTGCCTTCACACAGCAGATCGTTTCTTCCTGAAAACTCGGCATTTATTCCAAATTTTTCTACAGCTCCCTTTATAACCTTGAGTTGCTTTTGCATATTTCGGTCTTTTACATTTGAAACAAAGGTGAAATTCAGATTCCCCATATCATGGTATACCGTTCCTCCGCCAGATATTCTTCTGACCAGCTTTACACCTTCTGCTGCCATTTTTTCCAGATCACACTCCAAAAACGGATTCTGATTCCTTCCTATTACGACAGTTTTGTGGTTTTGCCAGAGGTATAGTATTATATCCCCTTTTTTGACACTCTTCAAAAGTTCCTCTTCCAAAGCAAGGTTGTAGCATGGGTCTGTTTCCTTTGATACTATTACCCTATTCATGGTAGTGCATAGCCCCGATTCCAAGCTCCAGTGCAGCCTCATGTATGGCTTCCCCTGTTGTCGGATGAGCAAAAATAGTATGGACTACCTCTTCTTCACTTATGCTGTGGTTTATGATAAGCGTAAGCGAACTTATAAGCGCCGATGCCTCCGGGCCTATTATTGCGCCTCCTATTATCTTGCCGGTATCCAGGTTCTTGATGAGTTTTATAAAGCCTTCCGATTCACCCATTGTAAGGGCTTTTCCGTTGGCGCCAAACGGGAACTTGCTGACTTTGATATTGAGCTCATCTCTGATAGCTACATCCTCTGTAATTCCTACATTTGCAATTTCTGGAGATGTGAATATCACGTTAGGAACGACGCTGTAATCCATCTCTTTATTTTTTCCAAGTATATTGTCTACAGCTACCATGCCCTCATGAGATGCCACGTGAGCAAGCTGCATTCTGCAGTTTACATCACCTATTGCATATATATTTTCAGCTGAAGTTCTCATAGCGCTGTCCACGGCTATGCCTTTGCCATTTTCATTCGAAAGTATTCCAGCTTTTTCAAAATCAAGACCTTCTATATTAGGCTCTCTTCCTATTGCCACAAGAACCTTGTCGCTCACTATAAACTTTTCCTGAGCGTCTTTTTCAAAAAATACAACTGCCTGTCCGTTTTCATCCCTGCCTATCTTTGTTACCTTTGAGCCTGTGTGTATTCCGATTCCCCTGTTACGTGATATATCCTGTATCTCCTTGGATACATCGCTGTCTACCATTGTAAGCACTCTGTCGAAATATTCTACAACATTTACCCGCATTCCAAAATTTGAATAAATAAAGGCAAATTCCATTCCTATTACTCCACCACCTATTATAGTTATGGACTTCATATCCTCTTTGCAGTCCAGGGCCTGAGTGCTGTTCATTACAAACTTGTTATCTATTCCAGGTATCTTGATGTTAGATGTGCTTGATCCTGTTGCTATTATTACATCTTGTGCCTCTATGGTATATTCATCCTTGCCCGATTTTACCATCACCTTCTTGTCTTCAAGGAATGATGCCGTTCCCTTTATAACTCTGATGTCATTCTTGCCCATAAGATAGTCTATTCCCGAAACAAGAGTATCTCTTATGGCGTTTTTCCTGTCGATGACCTTCTCCATATCAGCCTTTGCTTCTTTTACTATGACTCCAAAGTCCTTAGCGTTTACTATATGGTTGTATACTTCCGATGATTTTACTATAGCCTTAGTGGGTATGCATCCTTCATTAAGACATGTTCCTCCAAGGGCTTTCCTCTCAACTAAAACTACTTTTTTACCATTCTTCGCCGCATAGATAGCCGATACATAACCACCTGGTCCGCCACCTATCACGAGGATTTCGGTACTTACATCCTCTTTCTTTCCATTAATCATGCCCCCGAAGTAATCCAGTTTTATCTTTGGTACATCTCCTGCCTCAGATTTCACCTTCATAAGTACCTGTCCTAGCTCGACAGTCTGTCCCTCTTCTACAAACAGCTCTTCAATTATGCCCTTGACTTCAGACTTCATCGGGCTGTTGCCTTTTTTAGTCTCCAACTGAAGAAGTACCTGGCCTGCCTCTATATTATCTCCAACCGAAATATTCATCTTTCCAATAACGGCAGCCTTATCCTTGCCCATGATTGTTTTCAACTTAATATCCATAATATTTCTCCTCAAATTGTTCAAACCCCGTACACTTTTATTGTACAGGGTTTGACACTATTCTTTACACACAAATGTCATAATAGGCTTTAACTATTTGAAATCTTTTTCAAACTCATCTACCGCATCTTTCAAAAGGGTAACTGTGTATGCCATTGTAGGTCCTCCGCCGAATGCTACTGACACCATCGCCGCTTCAAGAATTTCTTCTCTTGTCGCTCCAGCTTCAAGAGCCTTGTATACATGGAATACGATGCAATATTCACAACGGTTGTATGCACCTATTCCCACACTTATAAGTTCTTTTGTCTTCACATCCAGTGCACCAGGTGCATAGTTTGTTCCTAGAAGGTTCATGAAAGCATTTACACTTTCTCCGTTTGTTTCTGCCAATACTCCAAGTCCACTTGTAAAGCTATTTAGCATTTCTCTTACATCCTTTTTCATATCGTTCCTCCTCAAAATAATTTTCAAAGTTTGCTATAGCAATATTTGTCATAGCAATATTTGCTATAGCAAGTATTGTGTTAAAAAAATGATACCACTAAGTTGCAGCATCGTCAAGATTTTTTTATAAATTTTCCATCATTTTTTCCAAAACTTTTTTAAAAACCAGCAACTCGTCAACCGTAAGGTCCTTTGTCACATCATTTTGAAATTCTTCAGCCAGAGGAATAAGTTGCGTCCTCAAGCCTTCCCCTTTTTTTGTAAGCGAAACTCTTGTAGTCCTTCTATCCTGCGGATCCTTGGTTCTTACTGTCAATTCTTCCCTTTCCATCCTGTCCAGAAGTCTGGCTATGGAAGATTCATTGACATCCATCTTATCAGAAAGCTCTCTTTGAGATATTTCATTATTTTCACCTATATAGTAAATTGCTATCCAATTCACTCTCGTAATTCCATAATGTAAAAGCCTCTTGCTAAATTCCTCTGATAGCTTTTTTGATGCGCTGTTGGTTATAAATCCCATGCAATCATCTAAACTAAACACGCTATCCCTCCTCAACTATCCATAAAATCCTTATTATCATATTTATCTTACAACAAAATCCACTTCCTATCAAGTTTTTTTGACAAAAAAAGAGCTTCGGCTTTGCCGAAACCCTCTCTTGATTTCCATAATATATTATCTGTGTATGTGCATTATATGTTCCTTGTCCTTTAGGATTCCTTCGTAAAGCTCGTTCATGACATAATTATCCTTGGCACGCTTAAGCTTCTTCTTCCTGTCTATGGAGTAAAGCCCTGCCGCTCTGTCCTGTCTTGTCTGCATCGCCGGAGTTTTATTTACTGGCTGTCCTCCTCCAGATATGCATCCTCCACGGCACGCCATTACCTCTATAAGGTCATAGTGTCTCTTGCCTTCTTTTATGTCTTTAAGCACCTGGTCTGCATTCTTCAGACCATGTATTACTGCCATCCTTATTTCAGCCCCGTCCAGATTCACAGTAGCTTCTTTTACTTCTTCAAGCCCTCTTACACTCTCAAAAAGGATTTCAAGGTCGATTTTGCCAAATTTTTCGCCTGCAACATCTCTGAGTACTGCCTCTGTAACTCCACCAGTATTTCCAAAGATTATCCCAGCCCCTGAAGCTACTCCAAAAGGCATATCCATTGAATCATCCTCAAGCTCCGTAAATTTGACACCCATTTCCTTTATCATCATTGAAAGTTCCTGAGTGGTTATTACAGCATCCACATCCGGCTTTCCTTTTTTTGTAAACTCAAGTCTTGTAGCTTCTTCTTTTTTTGCAGTGCAGGGCATCACAGAAATAAGGAAAGTTTCCCTTTCATCATTTGATGCTTCTTTTTCTGCATTTCTGACTTCTTTGTATACCGATCCGAATATCTGCTGAGGAGAGCGTGCTGTTGAAAGATTTTGTATGAACTCAGGGTATTTATTTTCAACAAACTTCACCCAGGCCGGACAGCATGAAGTGAACAGTGGAAGGCCCTCGCCTTTTGAGTACTTCTCAAGAAACTCACCAGATTCTTCCCTTACCGTAAGGTCTGCTGCAATACCTGTATCGTATATCTTTTCAACACCCATTTTTCTCATCGCTGCAACCATCTTGCCAAGCGTAACAGTTCCTGCTGGAAGTCCAAACTCTTCTCCAAGCGCTACCCTCACTGCCGGAGCTATCTGAGCTACTACCTCTATATTTTTATCAAATATCGCATCCCATACCCTTTGAGTGTCGTTCTTTATTGTGATTGCTCCCGTTGGACATACAATCCTGCATTGTCCGCAGTTTACGCAATTGCTGTCTGCAAGCTTCCTTCCAAATGCCGGTGTAATCTCGACATCCGAGCCTCTGTGTGCAAAGCCAAGAGCTCCAACGCCCTGTACATCCTCGCATACCATGACGCAGTCGCCGCACTTGATGCACTTGTTTGGATTTCTTACAAGGCTTGGGCTTGAATTGTCTATCTCTTTTTCTTCGAAGTTGTTCTCGAATCTTACCTTTTTCACTCCATATCTTAGGGCAAGTGACTGAAGCTGACACTTTCCAGTGATATCGCATGAAGTACAGTCCTTGTCATGATTTGAAAGCAGCAGTTCCAATATGGTCTTTCTGTATTTTTGTATCCTTTTTGTATTGGTGGATATTTCCATGCCGTCCTTTGGTCTTTCCGAACATGAGGCTACTATGTTTCCCCTTTTATCTTCTACGGAACACATCCTGCAAGCCCCATATATGCTAAGCTCAGAATGATAGCAAAAAGTAGGTAGATCTATTCCGGCATTTCTTATTACCCCAAGAATATTTTTCTCATCGGTAAACGGTACTCTTCTTCCATCTATAATCATTGCCTTGCTCATACTATACCTCCCTGATTGCTTCAAATGCACATGCTTCTATGCACGCTCCGCACTTGATACATTTCTTAGTGTCTATTACAAATGGCTCTTTTATTTTACCCTCAATTGCACTGACTGGGCAAATCCTTGCACACTTGCTGCAGCCTCTGCAAAGCACTGGATCTATCTCAAGTTTCATAAGACCCTTGCAGTTTTTAGTCGGACATACCTTGTCTATTACATGAGCTTCATATTCATCTTTGAACCATTCCATCGTACTCAAAATAGGGTTTGCCGCCGTTTTTCCAAGTCCGCAAAGCGCAGTATTTTTAACCGTATCCGCTATATCTTCCAGAAGTTCCAGATCCGATAGCTCTCCGTTTCCATTTACTATTTTTTCGAGAATTTCAAGCATTCTTCTCGTGCCTTCTCTGCATGGTATGCATTTTCCGCAGCTTTCCTTTTGCGTGAAGTTCATAAAGAATCTTGCAACTTCTACCATGCATGTGTCCTCATCCATTACAACCATTCCACCAGAACCTATCATAGCTCCGACTTCACTCAAAGAATCAAAGTCAAGCTTCATATCCAGATGTTGTTTTGTAAAACAAAGGCATCCTCCTGATGGTCCTCCGATTTGAACAGCCTTGAATTTTTTTCCGCCGCCGATTCCTCCACCGATTTCAAAGATTACCTCACGTAAAGTGGTACCCATAGGAACCTCTATAAGTCCAGTATTCACAACATTTCCTGTAAGAGCAAACGCCTTTGTTCCAGGGCTTCCTGGAGTTCCAAGCTTACGGAATTCTTCCACGCCTTTTAACAATATCAGTGGTACATTGGCAAAAGTCTCAACATTGTTAAGCACTGTAGGTTTTCCCCAAAGTCCCTGTTCTACTGTTCTTGGTGGTTTTACCCTTGGCATTCCTCTTTCGCCTTCTATCGATGCCGTAAGGGCAGAACCTTCTCCGCATACAAATGCGCCTGCGCCCTGATTTATATGAAGATCAAAGCTAAAATCGGTTCCTAGAATTTTTTCTCCAAGCAGTCCGCATTCTCTAGCCTTGCCTATTGCTATATTGAGCCTTTCAACCGCCATTGGGTATTCTGCCCTAACATAGATATAGCCTTTATTTGCACCCGTAGCATAACCAGCTATCATCATTCCTTCTATAATCTTGTGTGGATCGCCTTCCATTATGCTCCTGTCCATGAAAGCCCCTGGGTCTCCCTCGTCACCGTTGCATACTACATACTTCTGGCTTTCTTTTTGAGCCAAAACCTGTTTCCATTTTCTTCCAGCCAGGAAACCACCGCCACCACGGCCTCTCAGACCCGAATCTTCCATGGTGCTGCAGATTTCATCCTGAGTCATCTGCGTTATAGCTTTTGCAGCGGCCTGATATCCGCTATGTGCTATATATTCTTGAATACTTTCCGCATCCATGTGTCCGCAATGCTCTAGCACTACCCTCTTCTGTCTTTTATAAAAAGGAATTTCTTCCTGTGTTTTGTATGTTTTGCAGTCCAGTTCATACATAAGTCTGTCTACAGACTCATCTCCCATGACTGATTTTTCTATTATCTCTTCGCAGTCACTGACTTTTACCTTTAAATACAGATAATTATTCGGCTCTATTCTTACAAGCGGCCCTGCCTCACAAAACCCGTGACATCCACTTTTTTTCAGGCCTACGCCTTCTTCTTCTTTTTCAAGATCAACGTCTACAAGCAGCCCTTTTTCCTCTACAAGTCTTTTAAGCTCCGCATATACATCCAGAGATCCGCCTGCTATACATCCAGTTCCAGCACATACAAGGATTTTCTTTTTCTGCTTTTCCAGCGATGATTTATACAATTTTGATAGATCTACCAGCTTTTCATAACTATTTATCAGCATTTTTAGTCTCCTCCGCTATCAACCTTAGTATCTCAACAACTCCATCCGGTGTCATTTTTGGGTATACCTTCTCATTTACAGTTATTACAGGAGCCAGGCCACATGCCCCAAGACATGAAACCGTTTCTACAGTGAACATCATGTCATCTGTCGTCTTTTTCTTATCTGTAAGTTTCAGCTGTCTTCTAAGCGCCTCCAATATAGGGATTGACTTCCTCACGTGACATGCCGTTCCGTCGCATACTTTAATTACGTATTTTCCTTTTGGGTCTAATGAAAAATTTTCATAAAATGTAGCTACCCCGTATATTTTAGCTTCGCTTATTCCCATTCTTTTTGATATGTATTTTAATGATTCCTCTGGAAGATAGCGATACTGTTTTTGAATTGCCTGCATGATATTTATGAGTTGAGCTCTTTCTTCACCAAACTCTGCAATAATTTCATCGATTTTTTTGATCATTTCTTCATTGTTCATAATTGTCTCCTTTTCTTATTGTTAATTATGTATCATAATATGATATTCTATCTTAATTTCAAGACAATTTCAACCCTATTTCAATATTTATTTCCAGTTTGCCAAACAGGCTTTATTTCAAACGTTTTCCCTTTATACAGACAATTGCTAAAATTTGTAATTTATCCTAAAATACAGTTCAGCTTATACTTTCCATTATTTTTTCTTAATTAGAACTTAATTTAATAGTTTTTTTGTTTTATTCTTACATTTTAATTGTTAAACTATAAACTTCTCCAACCTTGACATTTCACAGGATCCTATCTTGAGACACACAGCTGCCCACAACTTTAGAAGTCGGCATTTTCTCGGCAGCGATGGTTAAATTTTTTCCAAAAAAATAAAGCGGAAAGAATCTGGCTGACATCAATGTCAGTCATTTCCTGGTCGCTTTACTTTCACCTATCATAATTTATTTATCATTGAAAATATAGAAAAAATCAAAATCATTTTTAATTATATGGCCTACAACCACATCCTGAATTAAATACCTGGCAACATCTATAGGCTTTATAGTCCCAGCAATAAGCTCCTTTTGAACAAGATTAGCTTTAGTTATAAGTTCTTTATGAATATCAATATGCTCCTCTAACTTTTCATACGCAAGTGACCTTAAAAGCTCCTCCTCATTTCTGAAGTGCTCAGCAGTCTCGGTTATAAGCTTGCTGAAAAGCTGTATGACGGTAGCATCGCTTCCTTCTACGAAACAGTTTTGGATAATCTCATTTGACAGTCTAATCATTTCATAGTGCTCCAAATCCAGCTTAGGGTGTCCGCTTATGAAGAACGGTCCCCATTCAATGTTTACAGGAAGCCCATCTTTAACAATCTGAAGCTCTTCGTTCGAAACCACTTTATTTCTTCCAGTCAATTTTGCAAGGTAAAGCGAATTGTCGATACGCTTGAAGGCGCTGTCTTTGTCATCGCCAAGCTTCCACTGCGTCACCCCTATGCTCGCCGTGACTCTTTTCACAGATTTAAACCTATATTCCTCAATGCTCGAACGTAATTTTTCTGCTACAATGACCGCTTTTCGCAGGTCCGTATTTACACATAAGATGATGAACTCTTCGCCTCCCCATCTGCAAATTATGTCTGATTCTCTCAAATTGTGCTTCAGCAATCCAGCAATCTCTTTGAGAACATAATCTCCTTTTAAATGGCCGTATCGGTCATTTATCTCCTTAAAATGATCTATATCCAGAAGAATCAAGGAAAATGGCTGCCCGCTTCTAAGTGATTCAGCAACTTTGTGCCCATAAGTATTTATAAAATAATTACGGTTGTAAACGCCAGTGAGCGAATCTCGTGTTGCCATTTCAAAAAGCACTTTGCTTTTATTCATATTTTCCTGATTAAGTTTAAACTGGCGCAGACATGAGATAACCCTGAGCATAAACAGTTTGACCTCGAGAGGCTTCAATATGAAATCATCGGCGCCGATGCTCAAGCAATGAGTTATGGTCTTTTCGTCTCCATTGGACGTAACCAGGATAATCATAGAATCCAGATTTTCTTCGCGTATCTTAAGGATTAAGTATTCCCCATCAAACACGGGCATTACATAATCAATAATAAACATATCATAATTTTTAATATTTTCAACATTCTTGCCAAACTCGTAGGAGTCTTGAAAATACTCGACATTTTTAACTTTATAGGAATCAAAAAAGCTCCTGATTACCCCCAGCGAGAAGCTGCTGTCATCAACTACCGCAATTTTCAAACCTCTTAGATACTGTATCAATTCAAGCTCACGTTTTATGGTTTGAATATATTTGTCAAGTCTCTTAAGCTCAAACTCGTCCTTGTTCAGATATGCCATTACCCCCATTTTAAAATAATGCGATTTCTGTTCAAAGTCCTCTTCCTCCGAAATTACAATAACTGGAATCTGAGATGATTCTGAAATCTTAATCTTTTCAATAAAAGAGTCACAATCTTCATCATCTATGCGATTCGCTGTTATCAGCAAATGAATCTCCATTTCAGACAGTATGCGCTGTGCCTCTTCAAAAGAATCTATATTAAGATAAATAAAACCATTATCTTCAACAATCTTCTTGACCTGTTTTGAAAATAATTCATCTTTTTCAATATGCAGTAGCCTCATGACTCCTTCTCCTTCATATATAATAATCATTATATGTTATCTTCTGTTTTTTTAAGTATAGCAAATATGCTTTTTCGCGTCAATCTTATTCAAGTATACACTTGTAATAATATGCAATTGCTTCTATAATATTTATATGCTTCAAAATACAACGTTTTGATTATAAGGAGAACTCCATGAAATACGCATTCATATCCCAAAATGCTGATGTAGAACTTAAAAATTTCATTTCAAGTCTTGGGAAAAACATAATAGAAATCCAGGAAACTCATCATGTCTATGAAGAAATTTCTGACCATCCAGATATATATTTATGCACTTCAGGAAATACTTTAATCCTGGCCAAAGAACAAATTCGAAACGTCTCACTTCAGCTAAATGCTGGAAATACAGGCAGTTTAGAACAAGCACCAGACTGCACTATGGAATCTGAGACCTGTGCGGAAACATTAAACCACTATGTAGCTTACCTTAATGAGGCTATGGCTCCCATAAAAGTCGTTTCAGGTTCAAGTGCAATTGGGCATAAATATCCTAATAGCTGCATTTATAATGGCGTTCAACTTGGAGAACATTTTTTTCATAATATAGCTTATACAGATAGTGCCCTGCTTGATGTTATCCGCAATTCAAAATACAAGATAATCAACGTAATGCAGGGCTATACCAACTGTAATATAGTAGTTGTAGATGAAAATTCCATAATAACTTCTGACATGGGCATAGCACGGACTGTCAGGGAAAATTCACCTGAAATAGATGTGCTTATTGTGCAGCAAGGATTTGTCCAGCTGAAAGGATTCAAACACGGATTTCTGGGTGGAGCCTCTGGGAAAATTGATGAGCACATTATTTTCAACGGAAACCTGAAGCAGCACCCAGATTTCGAAGCTATAAAAACTTTTATTGAAATCCGAAACCTGAAACTCCAGTACTTCGAAAATTATCCGCTTACAGATATAGGCTCTATCCTTGGAATATGATATCATCTAAGGAGTTCCTATCTTTTTACTCTATCCATCTTCATGGCCCTCATAGCATTAATAACTGCAAGGAATGATACTCCAACATCGGCAAATACCGCGGCCCACATGGTTGCCAGCCCCATAGTTCCCATAACGAGTACTATGGCTTTTACTCCGAGGGCAAATACGATATTTTGATTAGCTATTTTCAGGGTTTTTCTGGATACATTTATAGCATTCACTATTTTAGATGGTTCATCCGTCATTATTACCACATCGGCAGCCTCTATCGCAGCATCAGAGCCAATCCCACCCATGGCTATGCCGATGTCGGCTCTTGCGAGTACCGGAGCATCATTTATTCCATCCCCTACAAAAACCAGTTTACCCTTTGTGGATAAGCTTGCAAAAAGTTCTTCCAGTTTCTCCACTTTATCCACAGGAAGCAGTTCCGAATATACATAATCTATGCCCAAAAGCTCAGCCACCGCTTCTCCTGAGGATTTGCTGTCACCTGTTAGCATTATGATTTTCTTTATTCCAGATTTTTTAAGTTCGCTTACCGCTTTTTTGGAGTCTTCCTTCAATTCATCTGAAATAAGAATATGCCCTGCATATTTACCATTTACCGCAACATGGACTACAGTCCCTGCAAGTTCCTGACTTTCAAAGCCAATTTCGAATATTTCCATAAGCCTGTTGTTTCCAGCATAAACAAGCTTGCCATCCACTCGGGCTTTTACCCCATGTCCTGCAATCTCTTCCACATCACTTATCCTGTTCTTGTCAATGGCTTTCCCATAAGCCTTTTTCAAAGAATCCGAAATAGGATGATTCGAGTAACTTTCCGCATAGGCTGCAAACTCGAGGATTTCCTCGATACTGAATTTTTCAGTTTTTGGATTTTCAGAAGGTTTTATGTCGTGAACCTCAAATACACCCTTTGTAAGAGTCCCGGTCTTATCAAAAACTACAATTTCAGCCTTTGCAAGGGCTTCAAGATAGTTGCTGCCTTTTACAAGTATTCCCTGTCTTGACGCTCCCCCAATTCCCCCAAAAAAACTTAACGGAACTGATATTACCAGTGCACACGGACATGAAATCACAAGAAATATAAGCGCTCTTGATATCCACTGTTCAAAACCCTGGCCCATGACTATAGGCGGAACGGTTGCAAGCAAAGCTGCAAAGCCTACTACCACAGGTGTATAGTATCTTGCAAATTTTGTAATGAACTTCTCTGACTTGGATTTCTTACTGCTTGCATTTTCAACAAGATTCAGTATCTTGCTTACTGTAGACTCTGCATATTTCTTTGTAACCTTAGCCGTAATAACGCCATTTATGTTTATACATCCGCTTAGTATCTCGTCTCCAGCTTTTACACTCTTGGGGACAGCTTCCCCTGTAAGGGCCGCCGTATCAATCATGGAATATCCACCGACAACCACCGCATCCAATGGAATTCGCTCACCTGGTTTTATCTCGATGATGTCATCCACCTCGACTTCTTCTGGTGAAAGCATGTGCCACTCATCATTTAACATTACATTGGCGTAATCTGGCCTTATATCCATAAGCTCCGCAATTGACTTTTTGGATCTGCTGACCGCATAATCCTGAAAAAATTCTCCAACTTCATAAAATAACATGACGGCTACAGCTTCGGGGTATTCTCCAATTGCAAACGCTCCTATTGTTGCTATAGTCATGAGGAAATTTTCATCAAAAACCTCCCCCTTTATAATATTTTTTAACGCCTTCCATACAACTTCAAATCCAATTACAAAATATGCCATTACATAAAGAATTAAGCTTATGCTCCTGTCTGCTACTGTAAATGCGGCTACAAAAAGAACTATTGCTACAATTATTTTTATTATACTTTTTTTATCAATTTCATGAACATGACCCTTGGAAATAACTATTTCCGATTTTGCCGCTCAATCTGAACAGCCATGATTGTCATGTTCTGCTTCAACTTCTAAACCTTTCAACTCTATTTTATCACTCATTTTTTCATCTCCTCCACTACCTTTAAGCCTTTATATTTAAGTATGTTTCATCTATTCGTTGATATGGTCCATTCCCATTTCCAGAATTTTTTTGACATGATCATCCTTCAATGAGTAATATACATTCTTGCCATCTTTTCTGAATTTCACCATATTGGTATTTTTTAAGGTTCTCAGCTGATGCGATATTGCCGATTTTGTCATTCCAAGCAGAACAGCCAGGTCACAGACGCACATCTCACTTTCTTCCAGAGCCCATAGTATATTAATCCTTGTGCTGTCTGCAAATATCTTGAACAGATCAGCAAGGTCGTACAGCTTGCCATCCTCAGGCATCTTAGCCTTGACATTATTTACAAGTTCTTCGTGTATAACATCACAGTCGCAAAATACCGCTTTTATTTCCGGACTTTTATCCGCTATTATTTTTGTAAGCATACTTCCTCCCTATTATAATGAAGCTATTAATTTAAAACATCACCTTTTTTCACCAAATTCCATTTGGATTATTAATAAAAACTGAATATATCATCGCTTCTGCTGTGCCCCATAATGAGAGCCACCCCAAGTTTTGAATATCAAATTAAATTTCTGGTATTTTCCCGCTTGATACAGTTTGTACGATTGAGCAACTGTTCAACTGTACAACTCCATTATAGTTGAACAGTTGCTCAATCGTCAATAGTTTTTTGAAATATTTTTAAATGGGTATATATAAAGTGGGTTTTGCAAGCGCTTCATCATTTATCGCATCAAGCTAGTTTCAATTGCTATGAATATCATCAAAGGTCAATATGACAACTTTCTTCAAATCCATTGACAATTTTACGTTTACTTGATAATATTAACTCTAAAAGTCAATTGAATTATAACGAATGATTTTTAAAAAAAACTAAAATATACTACGGAAAGGTTGTGATGTTAGGGTTGCAAAATAAGCTAAAATTATATGGCTTTAACAACCTCACAAAAACACTTAGCTTCAACATCTATGATGTATGTTATGCGAAGAGTGAGAGAGAGCAAAAAGATTACATTGCTTACATTGATGAGCAATATAACTCAGAGAGGTT
>JBATTG010000210.1:0-5532 GCA_049670425.1 Proteocatella sp. | reverse complement strand
CTCAAAATCACTTACATCGCTCATAAGCGTATCTATGACATGAGTATGTATATAAGGAGGATTTGAGACAATGAAATCATACAAGTCCTCGTGATTTTCGCTGTCATAAAGCTTCAGAGGCTCGATGTTCTTGAATAAATCAGAGTAAACCACGCTGAAACGCCCTCTTACAGGAAAGTATTTCTCGATATCACCATTCTGTTCATCCACATACCTGGCATTTTTTCTTGCAAGCTCGATCGCCTGTTCGTTTATGTCCCCTGCAATCATGCTGAGCTCCGGAAAATGTGATAGCAGCGAAAGCGATATTATCCCCGTACCTGCACCGATTTCTATTCCGTAGATGTGTCTGCCGTGAGATAGGTTCTCCATAACCGTTTCCACAAGAACCTCCGTATCGGGTCTTGGGATAAGCACGCCCCTCTCACAGTAAAAATCCAGTCCCATAAACTCCCTGTGTCCAAGAACATAGGCCATAGGCATACTGGTACTTCTAAGTCTCAAAAGCTCCATTATTCTGTCCGACTTCGCTTTTTCAACAAGTTCATCCAGATTAAGCATTATATGCAGCCTGTCATAACCCGTAACTTCTTTTATTATCAAATCTGTTTCCATTGCCGCTATGTTCAGTTCAAGCCCCATGCTGGCAAGCAATTCCCGCCCTGAAGCCGAAATCATCCTTATCGAAAGTCTTTCATCAGCCCACAAATTACGCACCGTCCTTACACCAAAGTTTCAGGATCTACTGCTACTCCTGTTGTACTAAACTCTCTTTGAATTATACCTTCGTCTTCTAGTACCGCCTTAAGCGAGGCTATTGCCACCTCTATTTGAGAATCGTCAGGCTCCTTTGTCGTTATTTTTTGCATCATAAGCCCCGGCCATACCATCGCTGTAGTAAAAACATTCTGATGCTTGCCTGCAAACCTTATTATCTCATAAGAAATCCCCGCCATCAGCGGAAATACGATTATCTTCACAAGGCTTCTCATCCATACATTTCGTATCCCTACAAAGCTGAATATGGCAATCGATATGGCAATGACTACAAACATGAAGTTAGTTCCGCATCTTGGATGCAGCCTGCCCATTTTTCTTACATTTTCCACATTAAGCTCCAGGCCCTTTTCATAGGCGAATATGCTCTTGTGCTCTGCACCATGATACTGAAACACCCTCTTTATGTCCTTTACCTGAGACATTAAAAACAGGTATCCCACAAATATGCCCATCTTGATGGCACCTTCCCTGAGAGCTACCGTAACCGTCTTGTCCGCCGGATCTCCCTTGGCAAAAAATGTAGGTAGCACTATAAACAGGCCGACCGCAATTACTACCGAAAGAATTACTGAAACCAGATTTATGAAATCATCGAGTCTGTCCCCGAATACCTTCTTGAGCCATTTGTCAAACTTGGACTCTTCTTCATCATCAAAGCTCTCTGCATAAAGGTTTGCGGAATACGTCAAATCCTTTCCGCCCTCTACCATGGACTCTATCAGCATGAACATCCCTCTTACAAAAGGCAGCTTCTTGAATCCGCCTTTTTCCCCAGCGCCCTTGATTTTCTTTCTTTGCACATCAATGGTTCCATCACCTTTTCTTATGGCGATTGCCTTGCTGGCACCACATTTCATCATAACGCCTTCAATAAGGGCCTGACCGCCTGCTGGTGTTCTTTCTTTATTTTCTAAATACATTCTAAACTCCTATCTGATGACACTTTCGGCATCTAGCCTCATAGCTCTCAGTCGCTCCAACCAATATTACCGGGTCATCATATCTGGCTGGTTTTCCATCTATAATTCGCTGCGTCCTTGTAGCCGGTTCCCCGCACTCGACGCAAACAGCCTGAAGCTTGTCGACAAATTCCGCCCTTGCAAGAAGTTCCGGAATTACTCCAAAAGGAATTGCCTTAAAGTCCATGTCCAGACCTGCACATATCACTCTGATTCCCATATCTGCTAACTTTATTACGATATCAATTATCTCTTTATCAAAAAATTGGACCTCATCAAATCCCGCAACCTGAGTTTTTGGAGTGATATAATCCCAAATTTTACTTAAATCATTTATAGCTACAGCCTGTATTGCGATACCACTGTGAGAAACTACATCATCAGCACTATATCTGTCATCTATGGAATGTTTGAAAACTATAACTTCCTGCCTTCCAATCTTTGCTCTTTTTAATCTTCTTATAAGTTCTTCACTTTTTCCTGAATACATTGGTCCTACAACCATCTCTATATATCCATGTCCTCTGGGTCTATACATTTGAATTTCCTCCAAGTCATACTTTTACTACTATATTATATCAGATTATGCGCATAAAACAAACTAGAAAATAGGTTTTGGGCAAAAAAAAGACACCGGATATGACTCCCGTGTCCATTTAATACTATTCTGCTCTGTTGAATTTTTTGTTGAACTTCTCAACTCTTCCGCCTTTTTCTACACTCTTGCTTTGACCTGTATAGAACGGATGGCACTGAGAACAAGTTTCTATACGAATCTCGCTTTTTGTTGATCCAGCTGTAAATGTATTTCCACAAGCACAGTGTACTTGAATTTCCTCATACTTTGGATGAATTCCTTGTTTCATTTTTTTCACCTCTTCCCCACATAAAATCATAATTTAACTCATACATTATAGCATATTATAACACTAAGTTCAATATAAATTATATATTTGTAATGCTATTCTTTCAAAATTGCCGCAAATTAATTGCGAATAGCTTTTTTGACTACTTCATTGCCTTTACTACCGCATCCATAAACTCTCTGTTGTTCGCAGTATTTTTCATCACAGATATGACATCCTCTGCAACTTCCTGTAAAGACTTGTTTGAAAAATATTTTCGAAGCGTTACCATCGTATCGAGCTCTTCAGATGTAAGCAGCAACTCTTCTTTTCTTGTCCCAGACTTATAAATATCTATAGCTGGATAGATTCTTCGCTCTGCCAGTTTCCTGTCCAGATGAAGTTCCATATTACCTGTCCCTTTGAACTCTTCAAAAATCACGTCGTCCATTCTCGAACCAGTATCCACAAGAGCCGTAGCAATTATGGTAAGTGAGCCGCCTTCTCTCATATTTCTTGCCGAACCAAAAAATTTCTTTGGCCCGTAAAGAGCTCCCGGATCGAGTCCGCCAGAGAGCGTTCTACCCGTAGGATTTATGGTCAAATTGTATGCTCTTGACAATCTAGTTATACTGTCCATTAATATTACCACATCCTTGCCATGTTCTACAAGACATTTTGCTCTTGCAAGCACAATTTCTGCAACCTTGATGTGGTTGGAAGGCTCTTGGTCAAAGGTGGACGCAATAACATCACAGTCCACAAATTCTTTTATATCAGTCACTTCCTCGGGTCTTTCATCAACAAGAAGCACTATAAGTTCCACTTCTTTGTTATTTTTTACAATGGCATTTGCAATATTTTTCAAAAGACTGGTTTTCCCGGCTTTGGGAGGAGCCACGATAATACCCCTTTGCCCCTTGCCTATAGGTGCCATGATATCGATTATTCTGGTTGCGATATTCTCAGGATCAGTCTCCAAAGTGAGTCTTTCCTGTGGATATATCGGCGTCAATTTGTCGAAATCCCTTCGATTCGCTGCCACTTCAGGCTTCAAATCATTGATTGATTTCACAAAAAGTATTGCTCTGAAGCGCTCATTGTTCTTTGGCTCTCTTGTTATTCCGCAGACCTTGTCTCCGGTTTTCATGTTGAACCTTCTTATCTGCGCCGGACTGATATAGACATCATTTTCTGTGGATTGATAGTTTTCTCCACGAAGAAACCCAAAGCCATCGGGAAGTATTTCAAGCACTCCCTCAGCCTTCTGGGCATTTTCATCATTTATCATATCCTGGTATTCTTCTTTTGTATATAAATCAACTCTCTCAGGTTTCATTCACTATTCCTTTTTCGAATTCTCTAAAATTCAAGTCCCTCATTAGCATCAATGAACTTCTTCAGCTTTTCCACGGTTTCTTGAACGCCACCCTCAACATCCGATTCGATATTAAGTGGCATAACAGGTTCATGAAGCGACATTCTAAGAAGGCACCATCCATTTTCAGTTGTAAGCTTAACCCCTTCATGATTTGGAACTTCGACTTCAAATCCCTCTGTATTTTTGGCGAAAGCTTCAAAACTCTCCAGCACTTGTTTTCCATAACCCGCAAAATCTGCCGATTTTATCTTAAGTCTGTACTCAGCACTCTCTGCTGGCTGTTTTAAATCCTCAATAAGACTCTGGATTTTCTTGCCCTCCTGGTGAAGTCTTGATACCTCCACAAGTATTTTTGCAATCAGGTAAGCCCCATCATCAAGGAAGTAGTTTTCCTCAAGCGCAGCATGCCCCGAAGTTTCAATGGCAAGGTAGGACTTCCCCTCACCATCTTCATTGATTCGTTTAGCTTCATTGATTACATTTTTATAGCCACGCTTAAATCTGTGATGCTTGCCACCTCTGGCATTTATAAATTCAGTAAGTCCTGTTGAAGTAATGGAATCCGTCACAATAATCGATTCAGGATGTTCTCTGAGGATTATATCCCCGATAAGAGCAATGAGTGAATTTCGGTTAATTTCTTTCCCGTCATCACTGACAACCGCAGCTCTGTCGACATCAGTATCGAATATTATTCCAAGATCTGCTCCCTTTGATATTACCGCCTTGGAGATAGACTCCATGGCTTCCTTATTTTCAGGGTTTGGCTGATGGTTTGGAAACATTCCATCAGGCTCCAGGAACTGACTTCCTGAAATATCCGCTCCCAGGCTCGAAAGTACCTTTGTTGCAAAAAAACCGCCAGCCCCATTTCCTGCATCAACTATTACGTTAAGGCCATCCAAAGGTCTGCTCATTCCAGTTTCTTTCATGATTCTATATACCAAAACTCTTGAATAATCTTCAATAAGATTGGCTTCCGTAACTCTTCCCTGATTTTCCTCTATATCGCAGTTTTGCGCCATTTCGGCAGCAAAGGTAAGAATCTGAGTGATATCAGTTTTTTCAGCGCCACCTTTTTTGGTAAATACTTTCACACCATTGTGGAAATACGGAAGATGACTTGCAGTTATCATAATTCCAGCCGTACAGCTGTAATCCTCCATTACTGTCGTCATGAACATTGCCGGCGTAGTTGCCATGTTACAGTCAATGACATTAACTCCGCATCCTTTAAATGCCTCAATCATAGTTGCTTTTATTTCAGGTCCTGAAATCCTCGAATCCATACCCACCGCTATTCTGAACTTGTCACATGAATTCTTAGTGCCTACTTCCAGCCACTTCAAAATTCCAAGTGAAATAGCCTCCATGGTTTTACAGGTAAGGTTCACCTCAAATTTTTCATTTTCAACTGCAATTCCTCTTATATCCGTACCATTTTGTAATTTCAAAAAGTTTGATAGCATTATATTTATTTCCCTTTCTAAATGTCGCTTTTTATTCCGCTCTAAGTCTAATAATAAAATATTTTTGTAGCCTCAATAATTTCAATACCCTCGTATCC
>JBATTG010000209.1:0-17039 GCA_049670425.1 Proteocatella sp. | reverse complement strand
GTCATTGTTATCAGTGCCGACACTATCAAGAGCTCTATGAGCGTAAAACCATTTATTTTAGTTTTTATCATAATATACCTCTGAGGTGATAAGGGTAGCTTCTATATCAAATTTCAATTTACTTACCCATGGTTTGGAGTTTGAATTATCCTCGTAATAGGTTTTTATTTCATTTATAAGTTCATCGGTGTACATTGGAATTTTTAAAAAATAGTCTTTGTAATAAACAAAAGTATCATTACCCTTTTCGATTTTAACGGCTATTATCATGGCAAAGTCTTCCGATGAATATATATTATTTGTCACCATTTCTTTATTTTTCACAAAACACTTGACCTCCGGAGAATTGTCGTAGACGTATCCAATTCTGTTTATATATTTATACTCTAGGCCTATGTCTTCAAGTATTCTGGAGCCTGATAATTTATTTCCAATTTGGATTACATTTGTGTTCAAAATTTCAGAAAGCGCGTATTGCAGTATTTTGATTTTAATTTTATCGTTATCATATGAGCTGATAAATACACTCTTTTGCGGATTATTGTATATTTTTTCAACGCCCTGTATCATATACAAATCTACTATTTGAAATATGCTCTCTCCCCACAACTGTTCTTGTATCGTATTTTCCCTTTTGGATATAATTTTCAAGGTTATGTTTGTGGAATCCAAAATAAAACTTGACATCAATATTACAATCATAAGAATCATAATCATCTGCATTGAGCACATTCCATGCTTATTCCATGATGATGACTTCATATTTTCTGGTAATTTTATTTTTTTCATTTTTTATTTCCATCCTAAGTTTATAAAAATCAACTCCGTCTACAGTATCTATATAATCTTTATTGTAACTTACTTTGTTGCCTTCAATGCTTCTGTCTTCGTACAATCTTATTCTTAATATTTTTGTAATTTCATCATTTGCAATACTGTTCATACTATCTATTGTTTCTATTATATTTAATGAGTTAATCTGAAAAAATATTATTTTAAAGGTTAATATCCCCAAAATAATCAATATATTCACTCCAATTATTACATCTATGAATAGACTTCCCCTATTGTTTGATTTTATTTTCATATTTGCCACCTATTACAATTATATTCATATTTGCGTTAAGTTCATTTTCGCTTTGAGTTATTACTAGTTCATCTAACTGCAATCCTTCTATTTGAATAAGTTGTTTAAGAAAACTGCTTACACTGGATTTAGATCCATTTAAGGTGATCCTTATTTTATGAGCCTGAGTGGTTTCGCGCTCATCTTTTGCGTATGTGTAATTTGCTTGATTCAAATTTGTTTTTTTTAAAATCACATCTATTTTTCCAATTAATTCTAAAGCACTTATCTGGGTCAGATTTTCTGATGAGACTTCTTGAACTTTATCAATATCAAATATCTGCTGCTTCAAGTCCTGATTTTCTTTCATCTGTGGAAAAATAACTATGAATGAATTTAATACTGTATATGCAATAACTAAAAATGCAATTTTTTTATTCATAGTCTTTCACTTCCATTTCCACAAATTCTTCATTACCTTCTTTTTGAACAGTCTCTAATTCGACTCCATATCCATTATTACGAAGATATTCCACACTTTTTCCCAATGATTCAGCCGTTGTTTTTGACATTTTAATTATAGTTTTATCATTTCCAAATTCCAACTGTTTATAATCCAAACAATTTATAATCTGTAATTGTTTGGTCAGATTTTCAATGTTTATATTTTGATAATTCTCCCTGTAGTACTCAGATTCTTTTAAAAATGTTTCTGCCAATATTTCATCTGCATTAGCTGAAGAATATGCTTCGAGTTCTAATTTCAATTCTTTTTCTTTTGCTAAAAGGCTTATATCCAAAATTATGCTTCCTAAGAATAATATGCTTAATATCAAGGCAAACATAATTTTCATTTTCACTATGGTTCTTATATATTTATTTAAATTATATCCGCCCATATTATAACTCCTTTTCTATTCTACTTTTATTTTATTGAATATAAGTTTGTTTTCCTCCTGATACTCCCAAAGTTTCATCTCGGGATTGTCATATATGTTGTTTATGGTCATTATTTCACCATTTTCCAAGGTTCTATAATTATTTTTGGTTTTGAGAATTATCTGTTGATCCGTATCTATGCTCAATTCTCTTAAAAAACCTTCTACCGTATATACTGGATTTTTCAATTTTACTGACCTAATCAAACCTAACCTATGAATCAATTGCGATATTACTTCTTTTGGAATTTCAATATTCTGCGAATTTTTATCATTTCTCAGTTTAATTCTATATGCATCCTTTTCATCGCTAATTTTACTTTTTTTAAAAATAACATTCCTTTTCATGAGTTTTAAAATATCACCATTTGCGTGCACCTTGCACATTTCAAATTTAATTTCGTCACTGTCTATTATTACTATATTTTCGCATAAATTGTTTTGTTCTAAAGATTTAACTTCCATAGTTCTTTTATTATAGACATATATTTCCATTTCTTCTCCCAGCATATGAAATTACAATCAATTCAAAATAGACTCCAGGTTTTTATTTGAGTTTATTTAAAATTTACATTCCTGCATATAAACTGCTTACATCCAATAATGGCAAAATCAGCATCAGTATTGCCGCCAACAATATTCCTATAAATATCATGATTGTTGGCTGGCATGCCTTATTCAATATTTCTACTATATTGTCCAGCTTATTTTGAGAATATAGATTTATATATTTAATATTTTCTGCCAAATTTCCAGATTCTTCACCCACCTTGAGATAGGCTATTACCGTGGTTCCAAAAAAATCTTTATTCTTTTGACAGGCTTCACTTATTTTTTTGCCTGACTTTATTTCGTTAATATTATCATTTATCAGCATTTTCATATAAGTATTATTTATACTCAGCTTTATTATATTCAAAGATTCCAATATGTCTTTTTCAGCCTCCATCAGAGTATATAGCTGCCAGGATACTTCTTTGATGTAATAATTCGAATAAATTCGATTTACTATTTTAATTTTGAGCATCAAGGCATATATTTTTGATAACAATTTGCTTTTGCGTGGATTTAATATCAGCAAAAAAATCGTCGTCAAAACAGTCATCTTCAGGATTGCAGCATTTCGGTCTATAAAACCATTTATATTCATCACTATTTTTATCGAAGCGGGTATATCCACGTCCATGCTCTGATAAACTTTAGATAGCTGTGGTATTGCAAAAAGAATTATAAATAGCAACAAAAAAAACATCATAATCAGTAGCAACGCTGGATAAAAGATTAGCCTTTTTATGTGATTTAAAGACTTGCTTTTCTCGTCAAGGTACCTATACGATGTCTTATATGCTGTTTTATAACTTTCTGTACTTTCTCCTATTTCCAGATTAGCTTTTATGAATTCATCTGTTATCCCAGCTTCTGAAAATGTTTTTACAAGATTTTCTCCGTTTCTGATTTTTTTTATTATAGTTGATATATCTATGGACTTTATTTCATCAGCTATAAGTTCTAAAGATGTTATTATGCCAAGTTTGCTTTCTGTATAAAAGCTCATCATATTAAAAAAGTCCCTTTTGCTTTCTATTTTAATATTATTTTTCATAATTTTCTCCTATATTTATTATTAATACCAGAGATATTGTACTGCTTCTTTATAACTTATTTTTCCATTTTTTAAAAGTTCTTTGACTTTTTTTTGTATGTCAGAATTCCTTAATTCCCCAATATCATTTTTCAGCAACTTCTCTTTAAGTTCATCTGTAAACACAATGATATCCATCATGGGAATATTTTTTTCATATCCGCTGTAGTTACATTTCTGACAACCAAACGGCTCCCATATAACCTCCCCTTTTTTCAGTTCTAATTCAGGTATATCTTCTCCTTCATATTTGATTTTTTGTTTGCAGTTTTCACAAAGAGTTCCTATCAATCTTTGGTTTATTACAAGATTTATCGATGATATAAGGGTATTCCTGTCTATACCTATATTTACGATTCTTTCTATTGCCGATATGGATGATCTTGTATGCAGTGTTGAAAACACAAGATGACCTGTAAGACTCGCTTTTGTTGCTACGTCTGCACTCTCATAATCCCTGATTTCTCCGATATAAATAATATCTGGATCCTGTCTTACTATTGACCTTAGTGCTGCATTAAAGCCGCCTGAGTTTGTCTCCTCCACCTGAATTTGGGTTATGCCGCTCATGGTATACTCTATAGGATCTTCAATAGAAACTATATGTTTTTGACCATCATTAATCTCATTCAAAAAACACCTCAAAGTGGTTGATTTTCCACTCCCGGTAGGTCCACATATCAAAATAAATCCACTGTTTAATTTCAAGGTTTTTCTTATTATATTTTCCTGATATTCAGTTATATTAAGTTCGCCTAAATTTCGAGGTATATTCTGGGGGTTTAGTATCCTGAGTGATACTTTTTCATTTTCAATAGTACTCACTATTGATACTCTTATATCTATATCCTGATTATTATAATGGTATTTGAACCTTGCGTCTTTGGGCGATCTGGTTTTAGATATTTCTATATTTGAATTTACTTTTATTACTCTTATTATGCTTTCTCCAATTTCTCTGTCTAAAATCGTGAATGTTTTAAGGTTTCCTTTAAGTCTTAGCCTTACAATAAAGTAATGATTTTCGTACATTATATGTATGTCGCTGGCACCCAGGTCATTTGCTTTTTCTATTATAAACTGATACAATCCTTCAATATTCCTGTTTTTTCGAAATAGATTCATCCTATTTTCAATATCATTGCTGTTCAGCTCTATTGAATAATAGGTATTAATCAACCTCGATATTTCATTTTCATTTAGCTTTATGAATTCAAGTTCTTTTATTCCAATTTCAGCAAAATATTTGCTTACACGTTCAAAATTGTCCATCGCCATATCTGTCGACATGGCTATGGACAATCTATTATTTTTAATTGATATTGGTATACATCCATACAACTTAGAATATTTTTCTGGCATTAATTTAGTTATTCCATATTCTATATTATACTCCAACGACCTCACCTTTCCTACTCTATACTTGATATTTTCAGTAAATCAATTAATCCCGGTCTGGTTTCATCATCTTTAAGATAAATACATAGTTTTTCAGTAGCTCTTGTAGTTGCAGTATAGATTATATTTATCATTTTTCTGGCATTAATTTTATTTTCTATATTAAAACTATTGTACAGTACATCCAGTTGGCAAAAAAACACTATCTTATACTCTAAATTTGTAACGTTGTATATATTTGACAGGGTTACGCCAGTACTGCTGTATAAATTGCTGGTTTCATCGTCTGCGAAACTGAATATAATTTCATTTTCCTCCAGGAATTTTTTGACTAGATGTTTGCTATAAACATGTTTTTTCCCTTTTAAAACTTTTTCATTAAATGGATAGATTACGCACATATCTGAATATTTATATCCTTTTTCAATAAAAAACTTTATTTTTTCTACTATGTCGGTCATCATTTCTGTAGATGTTTTGTATTCGATGGCATTTACTTCACCTATAATACCACTTTCAATTTGAAATGGTAAAAAATAATCTTCAGATTCGTTAAGCTCCAACATTTTATATTTTTCCAGATTATCTTGAAATCCCATATTGAAATTCCCAATTTCCAGGGAGTTTCTGTAGTTTTTATCAAGAGTAATCATATTATCAAAACTATACTCTTCGATTGATACTGTTTTTTCTTCCATATGAGACATCTGCTTTGCATTATCATACGAAACATATAAAAAGTTTCTTGTACTATAGCTTATCTTTCTTAAAAACTCCAAATCTTTAATCAAAAAATTCTCTGATTCATCTACAAATATACCCTTAAAATATCTTTTATCACTATATATTTTGGCTACTTTATCAAAAACTTTTTCAAATTCTTTGTTAAAACTCTGCTTGCTTTTATTATTCAGTCTGAGATTATACTTTTTGCCAAGCAGCAGTACAAACTGATGATAATTTATTATCCTTATATTTTTCATATCTGGAAAAAGATACTTAACATAATTATTTAGCTCATTCGAAAGCTGCTTATCAAATGTAATATATAAAAAATTGTCTTTTGGATATAATCTTGCTATTTTAATAAATTTTGACATAAGTACTTTGGTTTTTCCAGTACCAGTTGAACCGTACATTATTGTAGCACCATATTTAAAATCGTTTATTTTTTCTATCTGCTCTTTATCCATTGTTACCGCATTTAATCGAAGGTTTTTATAATTGACTTCGGTTTCAACTAAAGGTTTTGTCTGCAATTTGTTTACTGTCTTTTTTACTACAAAATATTCTTTTGCGAGTTTGAAAATGATATTGTCAATTTCATCTTCATTATTTTCATGCATATAACTTGTAATTTCCTCATCGCTGTTTATGAGTTCCTCAAATTTATGATTGTCGATAATAAAACTTTTTTGGATATTTTTTACTTTTAAATTTACATATGGCATTATGAAATGATAGCTTACTTTCGCTTCTGGAAGTTTTATTGCAATCTTTGCCTGAACTTCATCATATTCTTCTTCCATTACTTCTAAAATTTCTTTGTCCAATATTGAAAATGTATCTTCACTTGTATCCATAAACTTAAAAAGACCGACTCTGTTTTTTTCCACATACAGCAAATCGAAGTATATTCCATTAAATGGCACTATTTTGGTTAGTCCGGTGCCAGTTAATCTTTCCTCCATATACTTGTAAAAGTCTCGTTCTGATGATTTTTTCCTTATTGATTCAACATTAGAATTTACATCTGCAGAAAAAATTTTCATACTATTCTCCTTTTTCGTAAGTAACTGGTAGTATTACGCTGAATTTAGTACCTTCTCCTAATTTGCTTTGTAAGTCGATTTCTGCGCCTATTGATTTTGTAAGGTGTTTTACTATTGCAAGCCCCAGCCCTGTCCCTTTTTCTTTTTTAGTCCTGGATTTATCGACTCTATAAAACCGCTCAAATATCCTAGGCAAATCGTCTTCAGCAATCCCTTTTCCCTGATCAGTAACTGTCACAATCACTTTTTCTTTCTTAGAAATTATCTCAATCTTTATGTTTTGTCCCTCGTTCGAATATTTTATACTGTTATCGATAATATTTATAAATATCATCGTCAATGAATACTTGTTTGATTGTATAAATATGTTTTTTTCTTCCGTTATTAATTCCAAATTAATATTCTTCAATTTTGCAATATTTTCAAGTTTAAAAATAGTATCTTCTAAAACTTTCACTAAATTTATTCTTTCCAGGTTGATATCTAGATTCTGTTCGATAAATGACAGTGTCAAAACATCATCTATAAGCTCATTTAACCTGACTGTTTCTTCTTCAATGATATTTAAAAACTTGTACTGTGTTTCTTTCGGTATATTGTCATTGTTTTTTAAAGTTTCTACAAATCCGCTTATTGAAGTAAGTGGCGTCTTGAGCTCATGTGTTACATTACTCACGAACTGACTTCGTATATTCTCTATATTAAGTACGGTAGTAAGATCTGTTATATTTACAAGTTTGCCCATCACTGAATTGTCCCTGGAGTCTTTAATATTCTCTATGTCAAATTCATAATGTTTTTTAGATACGGAATACCTTATTGGTCCTTTATAATTATATATAAGAGATTTCACGGTGTTTTCCAATTCAATATTTCTTAAACCTATAAATAGATTTTTACCCACTATGTCATGTTTTATACCAAATATTTCTTTTGCCTTAATATTGATAAATATTACATTTTCTTCAATATCTATTGCAATGAGTCCGTTTGGAACCGTAGAAAGCACTGCCTCTATCTTAGAATTATTCTCACTATTTTTCATAGTTTCCGATTGCACCGCTCTGGCCAAATCCACCATAACGTCTCCAATTAAAGTATACTTACCAATGAATTTTCGTTCCAATCTCACATTGTAATTATTTTCTTTGATTTTTTTTGAAATAGTCATCAATTGACCTAAATATTTATTTATGTGATTAATATATTTTAAAAGCAAAACTATTACTATAAAACCTATTATATTTATATAATAGCTCATACCCTGCTCATCCTCTTATATTCTAGTTCATATTAAATTTGTAGCCTATTCCCCTAATAGTTTCTATCATCTTCTGACCTTCATCACCAATTTTCTTCCTTAGGTTTCTTATATGAACATCTAAAGTTCTGCTTTCACCAAAAAAATCATATCCCCAAACTTTATCCAGTATTTCATCCCTGGTTATTACTTTGTCAGAATTTTCCACGAGATATTTCAAAAGTTCATATTCTTTCAATGTAAGTTCCAGTTTTTTATTATTTTTTATTATTTCATAATTTTCGAAATCAATTTTCAAATCATTTATTTCAATCATCTGCCTATTGATTTTGTTATTTGAATTTAAGTTACCAGTTCTTTTTAATACCGCTTTTATCCTGTATATAACTTCTTTCACAACAAAAGGTTTTGTTATATAATCATCTGCTCCACTCTCGAATCCAATAAATTTATCTGAGTCCTGTGATTTTGCAGTCATCATGATTATAGGTGTATTTTTTAATTTTTCGTCGTTTCTAATAATTTGGCTTATGGTTATTCCATCGACTCCTGGAAGCATTATATCCAAAAGAATCAATTCTGGATTCCATTCTTTTATTTTATCAATTGCAATTTTACCATCATATGCATAGTTTGTTTTATATCCATTCAACTCTAGATTAAATTTAAGCAGCTCTACAATATTTTCTTCATCGTCAATTATTAGTATCTTCTCATTCATCCTGCACCTATTTTTCTGACATTATCTGCTTAAGTTCATTCATAAAACTCTCTAAATCTTTGAATTCTCTATATACTGATGCAAATCTCACATAACTCACTTCATCAAGATTCTTCAAATATTTCATAACTAGCTCTCCAATTTCCAAACTGCTTATTTCTCTCTTCATTGAATTAAGTATATCTTTTTCAATTGAATCGACAATATTTTCCATTTGACTTAGAGTTATTTCCCTTTTTTCGCAAGATCTTAGAATTCCTTTTAATATTTTTTCTCTATCAAAATACTCGCGCGTCTTGTCTTTTTTTATAACCATTATATTTATACGTTCTATTCTTTCATATGTTGTAAATCTTTTTTTACAATTTTCACACTCTCGTCTTCGTCTTATGCTGTTTCCCTCTTCTGCTAATCTCGAATCTACGACTTTCGATACCATTTCTCCGCAGTATTGACATTTCATATACATCTTACCTTTCAAAATTTACAAAAAAAGAGAATATAAATTCTCTTTTACTTTTTCTTCTCTAACCATTTTGGAATTACAAAAAATGGATCGTTATCTTCATCATTATCTTGAAGTTGTTCCATTATTATTATTTTCTCTTGGCTATTCTTTTCTATTTTTTCTATCTTTTCTATCTTTTCTTCTTTTTTAACTATAACCGATTTTTTTATTAAATTCTCTGGAAATCCAGTAGCTATTACAGTAATACTAAGTGTATCTTCCATATCCTCGTTGAAAGAAGTTCCAATTATAACTTCTGATTCTTCGCTGTCCACACTTTCATTAACAAATCTTGATACTTCATTGAATTCACTTATCGTAAAAGAATCTTTTGATGCTGAAATGTTAATAAGTACGGCAGATGCTCCTGCTACTGTTGTTTCTAGAAGCGGACTCATTATAGCTTCCTCTGCTGCCTTTAATGCTCTATTTTCTCCCTGCGCTGTTCCGATTCCCATATGTGCTATTCCTTGGTTTGACATAGTAGTTCTAACATCAGCAAAATCTACATTTATTAAACCTGGAACTTTTATGATATCCGTGATTCCTTTTACTCCCTGTTTTAAAACCTGATTTGCCATTTCAAATGCATCATCGAGTCTTGTGTTCTTATCCGTTATTTCTAATATTTTTTCATTTGGAATTATGATTAGTGTATCTACATATTTTTGCATTTCAGCAATTCCAAGTTCAGCTTTTTTTGCTTTCATTTTTCCTTCATAAAAAAACGGCTTAGTAACAATACCAACAGTTAAAATATTCATAGACTTAGCTATTCTTGAAACTATAGGGGCTGCTCCTGTACCAGTTCCGCCACCCATTCCTGCTGTTATGAAAATCATATCACTTCCTCCAATGGAGTTTCTGATATCCTCTTCGCTTTCTTCTGCTGACTTTGCTCCTATTTCTGGATTTGCCCCAGCTCCTAATCCTCTTGTTGTTTTTTCGCCTAGTTGCAGTTTTATTGGTGCCTCGGATTGTCTTAGAGCCTGAGCATCTGTATTCATAACAATATATTCAACCCCGGCAATTCCAGCTTGTATCATTCTGTTCACGGCATTTCCCCCACCACCGCCAACGCCAATCACTTTAATCACTTCTCTGCTTAAAAGACCATCATTCACGTCTATATCGAACATTAATTCTACCTCCACAATTTTCTAATAACCTAATTTTTCGTATTTATTTAAGATAATTTCCCCATTTTAAAATATCATGTATTTATACCTACAGTTTATCTAATAAAGCATAGTAATGTCAAGCAATTTCACAAGTTTATTCAGTTAAATTTATTTTCTTTTTACTTTATTAGAATTTTGGGTATTATTTAAATATATGTCTCCTTATTACAGCCAGATTATCGAACAGCCTTCCTCCAAAAACTAATATCGGTGCATAATAAAAAGGAACGCCTAATCTATCTCCTGTATATGAAAGTAATGCCGCCAATATTGCATTAGTGAAAAACCCACTTATGAACAGTACATTGTCATACTTGTTTTCCATACTTGCCCTTACTGCTCCACAGACTGAGTCAAAAGCCGCAAGTAATGCAATCGATATATATAATGAATAGCTGGAAGGATACGTAAATGGCACATATCCACCTACAATAACTCCTAAGCTCAATCCTAAAATTGCCCAAATCATTCGCTATCCTCCATACTCTCTTTTAAATAATCATATTGTTTTATTTTTCCATATTTTGGAATTTCAACTTTATCTGGTGTCTTTACATTTATTTTAATTCCATAAATATTATTAAGTATATAACTGTATGAGTCTATTGACTTTATAGCTGCCTCGAGATCCGTTGGATTTCCTATGGCTTTTATTATAAATGGCTGACCATAGGTCTTTCCATTTACCGTAACCGTTGCTCCACTGCATTTTATTTCAGAGAATCCCATGTATCTTTGTCCATTTATTGAAATAGCTTCTGCTCCGGATATTTTCAAATCATTTACGATTCTTAAAATATCCTGGTCATGTACCAAAAAATCATTGGGATTTTCACCTGGCCTTATTGGTTTATCGCTGTCTCTTATTTCAACTACAACTCCGCTCCCTGCCAAGTTGTATTCTGCATTAATTTTTTTGTAATTTTCAATCTGAGCTTCAATTATTTCTATTACGTCCGAAGAGTTTCCATCGATTTTATATTCTGATAGTTCGTTTTTCTTTCTATTTAAATAATCGCTAAGGTTGCTAATTTCTGCACTTTCTATTTTTACTTGCATCTCCATTTCATTAACGCCTTCAATATTAATAAATGCAGCTTTATCCGAAAGTGTCTTTAATTGTATAGACAGGCAAATTCCAAATACAAAGGTAATCAATAGCAGAATATTTATGCGCTTGGTAATTTCAGGCTTCATTTTTCTCCTAATCTTGTACTACTTCTGCAAATTTATAAACAATTTCTTTAACATACATTGGCAATTCAATTTTACTACTTTTTTCTATCTTGCTGTTTATTCCAAAGTTATTTTTAAGTTCCCAGAGTATTCCATACCTTATATTAAGTGACGCTTCAAGAGTATCTGCATTTCCGATTGCTCTAAACACGAACGGAGGTTTTAATGGGTTTGAGTTTACAAGAAGTTCCCCTTTATCATACTTAAAATCCGTAACAGCTACTATTCTTTCATCATTTATTGCTATGCCTTCAGCTCCTGCTGCATTAAGCTTATTCACAATCGATAATATAAGATCATAATTATTTATTAATACATCATAGGTCTCCTGATCTTGCAGAACAAGCTCAAGCACAATACCTTCTCCTTGTGCCTCTTCATATCCAATTTGAAGTTCATATTTTTCCATATCACTTTTAAGGCTCTCCTGCAGCGAATTGCTCTTTAATTCAGAATTATTGAGTTCGGCAATCTTGTTTTCTACTTCTGTTATTTCTTTTTCCAATTTTGATTTTCGTTCTTTTATTCCAGTTAATTCTACTTGCAGGTGAGCTGCTTTGTCAGGAATGCTTTGTCCGTTGTTCATGCTTTCTACTAGTTTAAACTGCATCACAAGCGTAACTCCAATTATAAAGCTAAATAAAAAAAACAATGTTCTCGACAGATTTTTTTTAGTATTTATTTTCATCCTATTTTGCTCTCCTGTAAACCGGATAACCATCATATCTCATATCAATGTATCCTGTGTATAATTTCTTTTCATGCAAATTTATCAATATTTGATTAAGCATAAGCATTTTTTCATTTAAATCATTTCCATATCCCAGTAGAACGTTTAGTCCCTGTGGTGTAACCATGAAAATTTCCCTGTTGCTTGTTATCTCAATTTGAGATATATTATTTAACAATTTTGCACTTCTTATATTTAAAATAATATCGTTTATTAACTCAAAGGTTTCGTTCTTGGGCAATTTGAGTTTTTCCCCTAATTTAACTTCGCTGACTGTTATTCCGTTGATTAATGGTTTTACTATATTTGACATTTCCTGCGTTGATTCTAAAACAGTTCCGCTCTCATCAATAATCAAGAATCCTCCAGAAAACTTTATAGTAGCTATAGCCTGCCTTTTGTCGATATTAAAAATGAGCGTTCTTGGGAATTTGCTCTTTATTTCTATATACTCAATATATGGGTCTTTAGTATAAATTTCTTTTATATTTTTTTTATCTACTAAAAATGCATTTTTTTTCAACATAGTGTTCAACTTTGAAAACACTTCTTCAGATTCAATTTTCGAATTACCTAAAACAATTATATTTTTCACATAAAACCCTGGAGATGTAAAATAAATTCCTAATCCTAAAACTACTCCTAAAACTAGACCTATCATTATCATCTTTTTTTGTGAAAATTCTTTTTTTAATAATGTTTCTAATTTATTGTCAGTTAACGGTTTCATTAAAAATCTCCTGCCCTTTTATTTTCTTACCAATTTTCCCATCTCTGAAACTATTATTTCACAGGGATCTTCCAGATTTAAGCTTTTACTGTTATTTTCCATATCAATTCTTACTTCTTCATCACCTAATATATTCATTATTTTTTCAAAGAGAATTGTTTCTTCAAGCTCTTTTTCTAAAATATATTCGCCTGCATTTTTTGATTTTACATATTTAGCGTTGTATTCCTGATGGTTTTCCGCAGTATATGCTTTTGGTATAATTATAGATGCTCTGCCTATGGCATTTATCTCTGCGATGGTTGTTGCCCCAGCACTTACTATGCACAAATCACTTGCTGCCAAGTAGCTTGGCATATCTTCAATATATTCAAAAACCCTTTGATTATCCCCAGTCTTGATATTCATCTCTTTCAATTTTTTTTGAATTGCACTATAATAGTTTTTCCCCGTTGAAAACACGAAACCAATATTATGTTCCAATAATTCAGGGATTATTTTAATAAAGGAATTATTTATGGCTTCAAACCCTCCCGAACCACCTGTCACTATTATAAACTTGCCTTCTATCGGCAAATTCAATTTAAGTCTTGCCTCTTCTTTGCTTATTGAATTTCTTATTTCTTTTCTGACCGGGTTGCCAACTACTATCGCATCATTCTTGCAGTTCAGCCTTTCTTTAGCAGCTTCAAATCCCAGGAAAACCCTGTCTGCTTTTTTAGAAAGTATTTTATTTGTTATCCCTGGAAAAGCATTCTGTTCATGGATTGCTGTTGGAACCTTTTTTTTGCAGGCTGCCATCACCATCGGCCCACATACATATCCACCCGTACCTATTACTAAATCTGGCTTAAAGTCTGAAATTATCTTTTTAGCTCTTCCGGTAGCTTTTAATGCCATTATTACTCTCTTTACATTCTCAATGCTTATTTTTCTTTGAAAGCCTTTAACTTTAATACCCCTGAAATCATAACCATACTGGGGAACAATCTTTGATTCCAGTCCATTCTCCACTCCCACATAAAGTATCTCAATGTCTTCATATTTTTCCTTATATTTATCAGCAATGGAAAGCGCTGGATATATGTGTCCGCCAGTTCCGCCACCTGTGACTATTAATCTCATTAATTTTTTCTCCTATTTTCAATTCTATGGTATCGGTTGTCCGTAGCTTGCGCTTTTTTGATATATCTCCTGTCGTACTTTGATATATTAAGTATTATGCCAATTGCAAATAAATTCAGCACCAGTGATGTTCCCCCATAACTTATAAGGGGCAGCGGTATTCCCGTACTCGGCAGTAGCGACACCGAAACAAACATGTTTACCAGCGACTGAAGTGCCATCTGAATCGTTATACCCGAAACTATGAAGGTAGCATACCTGTCAGGAGCATTTGCTGCTATTTTAAAACATCTTGATATAATTGCTACAAAAAGAAATATTATAGAAAGTGATCCGATGAAACCCAGTTCCTCGCTTATTATGGCGAAGATGTAATCATTCTGGGGTTCTGGTAAGTACAAAAGTTTCTGTTTGCTGGCTCCAAGTCCAACTCCTTTTATTCCGCCCGAAGCAATTGCATAAAGTGACTGAAGCACCTGATATCCGCTGCCCTGCGGATCCATAAATGGATCTATGAAAGTCTTTATTCGCTCTAGCCTGAAGGGTTCAATCAAAATAAGCCCAGTTATTCCCGCTATGCCAAATCCTACCAGAATAACTATCCAGGTTTTCCTTATTCCCCCTATAAAAAATATATAGAAGGTGATGCAAAATATTACAAATGCAGTAGACAGGTCAGGCTGAATGGCCACTGCAATAAGCGTTACTGCCGGTATCCGCCAGAATGTCACAATGTCTCCAAATTGTCTTGGGTCGAGTCCTTTCTTTGTTAGAAGACCTGCCGTCACAAATATGCACATGTATTTAGCAAGTTCAGAGGGCATAAAGGTAGTAAATCCAAGGTTTATCCATCTTAAACCACCATTTATATTCAAACCAAGTGGGGTAAGCAGCAACAAAAATGTAAGCGCAGTGAAGCCAATAAGCAAAGAAGTTGGATTTCCTCGGTATGATTTATAGTTTATTTTAGTTCCTAAAAAAAGCAATCCAAAACCCAATATTGCAAATATGATTTCCTTGTATATTATACTGCTTGAACTCTTATATCTGAACCCGGCAGTCACATAACTTGCACTGTAGACCATTACAATGCCCACAACAGTTATAGCAATTGTCAGAATCAGTAATATATAATCTATATTGCCTACGTGCTGATTTTTCTCTGAGCTTTTCACTTATCTTCCCCTCTTACATTTTCTTTAAAATCAGCTCCGCGCTCTTCAAAGTTATTGTACATGCCCCATGATGCGCAAGCAGGAGAAAGAAGCACTGTATCACCATGATTTGCAATTTTTTTTGCAATTTCTACAGCCTCTTTCATGTTGTCTGTTAATGTATAATTTTCAAATCCAAATTTAAGGCACGTCTGCGCAAGCTTGTCTCTTGTAGCTCCCATTAGTATGACATGTTTAACCCTTCCTTTGAACAGTTTTACAAAATCATCGAATTCAGATTTTTTATCATATCCCCCAGCTATCAATATCACATCATGGCTATATGTCTCGAGTGCTTTTATCGAAGAATCGGCATTGGTTCCTTTTGAGTCATTAATATATTCTACCCCATCTATCGTGTCTACTAACTCGAGCCTATGCTCTACCCCTTTAAAGTTCATGAGAGCCTCGACTATAATTTTCATCTCTATATTGTTTGCAATCGACAGGCCAATAGCCGTCATTACGTTTTCAAGATTATGCGCACCCTTTAAAAATACATCTTTTCTTTTGACTATATCTTTTGAAATGCCATTTTTTGAAATTTTTATGATACCATCTTCCATATATATTCCATTTTCCAGCTTCTCTATTTTACTGAAAAATATTATTTTTGAATTTATAGATTTTGCCATTTCCCTTACTTTTTCATCGTCATAGTTCAGGATTGCATAATCATCTTGAGTTTGATTCTTAAATATCTGTGACTTTATATCTGCGTAATTCCCAATTGTATGATGCCTGTCCAGATGATCCGGCGTCACATTTATTACGGTTGCAGCTTTACTCTTGAACCGGTTTATGGTCTCGAGCTGAAAACTTGATATTTCTGCTATAAATACGGTCTCATCGGTAGATGTTTCCACCTCAGATATTATGGGATTTCCTATGTTTCCAACTATTCTGGTGTCTATTCCAGCTTCTTTAAATATGCTACCAACAAGTGTTGTTGTCGTTGTTTTTCCGTTGGTTCCTGTTATGCTTACAAATTTCCCTTTAGCAAAATTGTAGGCGAATTCAACTTCACCCACTATTTCAATTCCTCTTTTTCTGAACTGCTCCAAAAAAGTCAGACTGGTTGGAACGCCAGGAGATATTACGACTAAATTGCAAGCTTCTTCTCCTGTTGGATTTTGACCCAGATTTATTGTGATCTTATTTGAAAATTTCTTAATCTGATCTTTGTCATAATTTTCTTTGCTATCAAATGCAATCGTTTCAATTTCTTTTTTATCCAGAAACTTTAATATTTCAAAACCACTTTTCCCAAGTCCAACGACTATTACTTTCATGTCTTTAAATTGCATTTTCTAAAATCCTCCAATATAAACTGATAGTATTCCGATTAGCCCCATTATTACTGTTATTATGTTAAAAACTCTTACGACTATAGTTTCATGCCAACCTGATAATTCAAAATGATGGTGTATCGGTGCCATTTTAAATATTCGTTTTTGTGTTTTTTTGAAATATCCAACTTGAATTATTACCGAAACGCTCTCCATAAAATATACGAA
>JBATTG010000208.1:0-4765 GCA_049670425.1 Proteocatella sp. | reverse complement strand
TCCACCGTGTTCAATGTAAGCGAACTGGATCTTAAGTCAAGGATACTGATTGAGCCGGCAGCGGTGCTTATACATGCGGTTGAAAGGGCAAAAACAACCGGCATACTGAGATTCAACAGCAGGGTTGTTGTACAAGGTTGCGGACCGATTGGTTTGCTTTGCATAGCAATACTTAGAACCATGGGTATAGAAAATATAGTAGCCGTAGACGGTGAGCGGAAACGACTGGATTTTGCAAAGGCGATGGGTGCGGAAAACTCCATAAATTTCAAGGACTACAGCGGAATAACGGATATGACAAGAGGTGTAGAAAATGCATTTGGAGGACATCTTGCAGATTTTGCATTCCAGTGTACAGGTTCTCCAGTTGGCCATTCCAATATATATAAATTCATAAGAAACGGCGGAGGCCTTTGCGAACTTGGATTTTTTATAAATGCAGGAGACGCTACAATAAATCCACATTTTGACATATGTTCAAAGGAAATCACAACCGTAGGCTCGTGGGTATATACCCTCAGGGACTATGCGACTACGTTTGATTTCCTCAAGAGGGCAAAAGCAATCGGCCTGCCTTTGGATGAATTAATTACCCATACCTATCCACTCACTCAAATCAATGAGGCGCACAGGACCAATCTTAAAATGGAAGGTCTCAAGATTGCAATAATAAACGAATAGTGGGGGGAAACATGGAAAATGCGGCAGGGATAATAGAAGTATTCGGACTTACAGCAGCTTTTGTAGCAGCTGATGCTGGATGCAAAGCTGCCAACGTTACGATTGAAACTTTTGACAAAAACAAACCGGCAAACTCAGATTCATTGCCGGTACCGCTTATAGTGATGGTTAAATTCAGAGGAAGCGTAGAGGACGTAAGAGCGGCTCTGGAAGCCGCAGAAACAGCGGCAAACAATGTTACTGGTGTGATTTCCAGGCACATAATTGCGAGACCGGCAGAAGATACCGAAAACATGATGAAGTTAAGCGGGCTTGATAAAAACTAGGACATATAACCAATTAAAAAAAACTAGGAGGAAAATGATATGGCACAGGAAGCACTGGGAATGATAGAAACAAGAGGCTTGACAGCAGCAATAGAAGCGGCTGATGCAATGGTAAAAGCGGCAGAAGTGGTACTTATAGGAACAGAAAAAATAGGATCAGGGCTGGTATCTGTAATGGTAAGAGGCGATGTAGGCGCAGTAAAAGCAGCTACAGAGGTTGGAGCACAGGCAGCATCAAGACTTGGAGAGCTTGTAGCGGTACACGTAATACCAAGACCTCATCAGGACGTTGAAAAGATACTTCCAGGTTTCAAATAAACAGACCTTTAAAAAGGAGGTACAACATTCGTGAAAACGTTGGGATTCATGGAAATACAGAGTGTAACCGCAGCGATTCAGGCACTGGATACAATGTGCAAAACTTCAGATGTGGAACTTGTCACATGGGAAAGAAAACTCGGAGGCAGGCTGGTTACCATAATAATTCAAGGAAGCCTGTCCGCAGTAACTGAAGCCGTAGAGACTGCCGCGGCAAAAGCTATAAAACCCTGCGTTCATGCAGTTATTTCAAACCCACATGAAGAAATAGTTAAGATGATAAGGTCAAGTGCAAGCAAATTTGAATAGGTGGTGAAGAATTGGAAAATCAAAACAAGCCCTCAACTATGAAAACGAAACAAAAAGCAGCTGGTTTAAAATCAGATATTCCAGATATGCAAGAGACAGCAACTGCAGAAGATATCTATGAGAATAGTAAAATTAAAGAACTGGAACTTAAGGAACAAACAACCGTTAAAAAACCTAAGGAGGAAAAAAAGATGACACAACAAGCATTAGGAATGATAGAAACAAGGGGTTTAATAGCAGCAATAGAAGCGGCGGATGCTATGCTAAAAGCAGCAAATGTAGAACTTGTAGGAACAGAAAAAATAGGATCAGGGCTGGTATCTGTAATGGTAAGAGGAGATGTAGGTGCAGTAAAGGCAGCCGTAGAAGCTGGAGCCTCATCTGCATCAAGACTTGGGGAGCTTGTAGCGACTCATGTAATACCAAGACCTCACACTGATGTAGAAAAAATACTGCCATCAATCAAATAAAATAGTTATATTTAAAAAAGCAAGGCTGCCTGAAATATCAAGGCAGTCTTCATTTTAAAGTTGAAGGGGGCAGATAAACCAGTGGATGAAAAAATTATAGAGCTTGTAAAAAAACTGGTAATGGAAGAATTATCAAAATCAAACCTAAAAAGAAAATTCTACATGGTTCCAATAGGAGTATCGGCAAGACATGTGCATTTGACTCAGCAGGATGTAGAGACCTTATTTGGAAAAGGGCATAGCCTTACAAAAAAAACAGAGCTCATGGGTGGTCAGTTTGCTGCAAATGAGCAGGTGACAATAGTAGGCGCCAGGCTCAGGGCGATAGAAAATATCAGGGTCCTGGGACCTGTGAGAGCAAAATCCCAGGTAGAGATATCAAAGACAGACACTTTTAAGCTTGGGATAAGCGCGCCCATACGTGAATCAGGAAAAACGCAGGGCTCGGCAGCGATAGCTATAATAGGACCCAAAGGCAGTGTATATCTGGAGGAAGGCTGCATAGTTGCGCAGCGCCATATCCATATGTCCCCAAAAGATGCCCAGGAAGCAGGCTTGAAGGATGAAGATATTGTATCTGTTCATGTAGAAAATGAGAGAGAGACGGTATTTAAAAATGTCAAAATAAGAGTAGATAAAAGTTATACTCTGGAAATGCACATAGATGCAGATGAAGCCAATGGCGCAGGAATAAAAAATTCAGACTCTGGGATAATAATATAGCTTAATTCAAAAGCGTAAAGAAGGTGGAAAAATGATCATTGGAAAAGTAGTAGGGAGCGTAATCGCCACAAGGAAAAACGATAATCTGCTAGGCTCAAAATTTTTAGTAGTCCAGCCTCTGGAGAGTATGAAGTCTCAGTGCGGACGACTTGTAGCCATAGATAATGTAGGGGCTGGCATCGGAGAAATGGTGCTGGTAGCATTTGGAAGTTCGGCAAGAGTAGGCTGCGGAATGGATTCATCGCCTATAGATGCCGCCATTGTAGGAATCATAGATGATGAGAATGGACTGGAGTAGACAAAAAATGGAAATAAACGAGCTTAAAAAGATAATCAAGGACTGTGGCGTAGCAGGAGCCGGCGGAGCTGGATTCCCGACATACATGAAGCTGGACAGGCGCGTAGATACCATAATACTCAACTGCGCAGAATGCGAGCCGCTGCTGAAGGTACACAGGCAGCTTCTGCAAAACTATGCCTTTGAAATTGTAAAAACTTTAAAAACAATAGCTGAGGCCTTAGATGCAAAAGAAGTGATAATAGCGGTAAAGGACTCCTATAAAGAGGCGGTAAGTGAAACTGAAAATGCAATACAAAGCCTTGGACTGGAAGCCCTAATGCGTCTTGGAATATTGCCGGAAGTATATCCTGCAGGAGATGAGGTTGTCACAATATATGAAACTACAAAAAAAGTCGTTCCTCCAGGAAGCATTCCGCTTGAAATAGGAATAGCCGTATTCAACGTAGAGACGATATTTAATGTGAGCAAGGCCATCAAAGGCGGCAGGGGAGTGTATGAAAAATACCTGACAATCGCAGGAGAGGTGAAATCGCCAACTACAAGATGCGTGCCAATCGGGATGTCAGTTGCAGATGCAGTGACCCTGGCAGGCGGGGCTACGGTTGAGGAACCGGTTTTCATAAACGGAGGGCCCATGACCGGAAGAATTGTAGGCGGGAATGATGTAATAACAAAAACCACAAATGCGATACTGGTACTTCCTAAAAATCATACAGTAGTAAATAAAAAAACAAGCAATATATCAATAGATATGAAAAGGGCAATGGCGGCGTGCTGTCAGTGTCAGATGTGTACTGACCTGTGTCCAAGGAATATGCTAGGGCACCCTATAGAGCCACATGCATTCATGCGCTCGGCAACATCAGGCGCAACCAAAGATATGGCACCATTCACAGGAACTTTTTTCTGTTCCCAGTGCGGGCTCTGTGAAATGTACGCCTGTGACCAGGGCCTTGCTCCCAAAACCCTTATTGATGCGTATAAAAGTGGAATAAGAAAACAGGGAATAGTACCGCCAAAGAACGTCATACTAAGGGAAGTAAATCAAATACGTGAATACAGAAAAGTTCCAATGAGACGCCTCACCGCCAGGCTGGGGCTTGCAGACTACAATCTCCCAGCGCTGCTGTGCGAGGACAGCTTTATACCTAAGATGGTTAAAATTCCTATGAGCCAGCATATAGGCGCACCTTCGGTTCCAAATGTAAAGGAAAATGACATGGTACAGGCAGGTCAAGTTGTCGGCCTTGCCAAAAAAGACAGCTTAAGTATCCCCAGTCATGCTTCAATAGATGGAATTGTTGTGGAAGTAAACGAGAGGTATGTTATAATAAAAAGTACAGGCACCACTATGTAAGAAAGGATGTATAAACGATGGGAAAAGCAATAGGCATGGTTGAATACCTTACGGTATCTACAGGAGTTCAGGCTGCAGATTTGATATTAAAAACTGCGGAAACAGAAATAATCGAAGCCCAGACCGTTTGTCCAGGAAAATACATAGTATTATTTAGTGGCGACCTGAGTGCGGTAAATGCTTCAATTGAAGCATCCAGGAGCAAATTTCAGGAAAAACTCATAGACAGCTTTGTGCTGGGAAACCCTCATGAGGACATATTTCCAGCGATATATGGGAC
>JBATTG010000207.1:0-18979 GCA_049670425.1 Proteocatella sp. | reverse complement strand
GTAACGCGGGTTAGACGGCTTTATTTTCATAAAGCAGCTCGAAAGGAGATTCATTAAAACCAGGTGCAGTCTTTCAGCATACGACTACTCTCTGAGACCCTTAATCTTAATTACTAATCTTTGTCTTCGCTTTTGTTGATTTTTTACATATTACAATCTTTTGAATCTATTGTCAAGCATTTTTAAAAATATATCTTTATTTTCAATACAATTCTTTAATAAAGCGGTTCCTTGCAGTTTGTGTCCGTCATTCAAGCACATGCGTCTTTATTCTATCTGGTCCCGGTATCTTTCCATTACCTTCTCAAACAGTTCTGCTGATGTAGGCGGGGTATAAGTTATAGCATTCGCCCCCGCAGCTATCGTTTCCCTTATGCTTTCCTGCGTAGGGCCTCCGGTTGCTATTATAGGGAATTCCGGATGTATGCCTCTTATTTTTCTGACTATCTCTGCCGTTTTCGAGCCTCCAGAAACATTGAAAATACCGGCTCCAGCCTTTATCCTCGCTTCAAAATCTTCTTTTTCAGATACCACGGTTATTACTATGGGTATATCTATCCTGTTTTTCATCTCGCTTACAAGATCATTTGTTGCAGGAGCGTTAAGTACCACGCCATATGCGCCTCCAAGCTCGGCATGAAGCGCTATATCTACGGATCTCTGTCCTGAAGTGAGCCCTCCACCGACTCCACAAAATACTGGCGTTGCTGATATTTCAATTATGGCATTTGTTATGGACAGCTGCGGTGTAAACGGGTACACTGCTATTACAGCATCTGCATTGTTGTTATTTATTATTGCCAGATCGGTTGTAAATATTATGGATTTTATTCGCTTTCCAAAAATCTTAATCCCGGAAGCTTCTCTTATAACTTCTGGAACTGTCACTATACGTTTTTTCAGTCTTGATTCGATTATAGGTATTTTTTTGCTACCCGCAAGTTCAAATTTATGTTCTACATTATCATAGAAATTTTTCATTTTTACCCCCTTCATGGTGTCAAGCTCTATGCAAGTTCGATTTCCCTTATATGACAATTTTCATTTTCTGAAATATTTCCCAATTTCAAATTTACTTTTTTAGTAAATTTCGGTCCATCATAAACAAGCGTATGATACTCCCCATTCTCGCCACATGGATCTATCCCGATTTTTTCAAATTTTTCAAGAAGCTCCTTGCTCAGCGTTTTTCCAAGATAGCTCGGGCTTAGGAAATTCTTGTTTACTTTTTTTATAAGGGTTTTATATCCTTTTTCTAAAAATTCATTTACCAGTTCCACCCTGCTTTCCTGCCAAAGCGGGAACAGGGCGGTTATTTTCGCCTTATCCGCTCGTTCCTGGCACCAGGCTCTATGTTCTTCTATGTCTATATCACCAAAAACGCATGCCTTTGCACCCGTTAATACCACAAGCTGCATCAGTATCTTGTCATAGTCCTGCGTATACTTTTCTCCCATTTTACACGGGCAAAAAAATATTGGTATTTGAAGACTTTCACTTACTTTTTCTAATATATCCACGTTTATATCATGAAACCATGACAGTCCTTCACTATTAGTCGTCACCATTAACCCTACCGGCGTATTCCCCTCATCTATCGCTCTGTCCAAGCTCAACATGCTGTCTTTCCCACCTGAAAAAGATGCCAATATTTTCATACTAAATACCCTCACTAATCTCTATTATTTTAAGTCCCCATAATCAGATAATAATGCCTTTATTTTCTCTATTATTTCTGAATCTGTAAAGGTATAGTTTTTGCTTTTACCATTTTGCTTTATGCTTATTTTCAATTGATCATGGTCTTTTATCATGGTCTTCATAATGCCATCCATATCTGATTGCGTCAGTGAAGGCTTCAAGTTTTCAAGTGTTCTTGCTGGATATTTTACAACCGATTTTAGATATTTTTGGGATATATGCTCCTGTACGTTTGGCTTCAGACTTGCCAGTTTGGATGCGAGTTCCAAAGATATTTTACCTAGATAGAATTCTTCGAGGATTGCCTGGTTTAATTTTTCCAGTTTTTTATATCTGTCTATATGCCTTCCGCTGAGTTTGAATTCCTGTGCTACGATTTCTCTCGTCTTTATATTTTTATAGCTTTGATTATCGGCATTTTTTCTTCGCTCCTGAATTATCTTGTATTTTTCTATTATGCTGCGGGTAAGGAGCTTCTGCCCTAACTGGCGCTGTACATAATTCGCATCAATTATTATTTCCCTGGCTTCATCATCTGTTATATCTTCTTTTATGACTGCCATTATCTGCTCATAATCTCTTATATTGAACTTTTCATCATCAATTATTTGAATTAAATTTCCATTGTTTCCACTTTGAATACCTTCAAGTTCTGATTTTATCTGTTTATATGCCATGACCCGGTTATGTCCTGACAGGATGATATGCCGGTCTCCTAGTTTTCTTATTACTACAGGATGAAGCAGGCCATGCTCGTAAATAGACTTTACTAGTTTTGCGAATTCTTCTCCCTCAAGTTTTGGGTAAAAGTTCCAGGCCTCAGGTGCCACTTCCAGGTGGGCAATATCTATCTTTACTATCTGATCGACTTTCTCCTGTTCTTCTTTTATGTTTGAAAGTGAATAAGATGTCCTTCCTTTTCGTTTTATTGGCACTTCAAGTGCTTTGTCAGATGCTATGTTTTTAAAACTCATCTGTGAACCAATATCAATCATTTGTTTACTTTTCGACACGTTTAATCACCTCTTTGGTCAAATCATGATACTGAAGGGTTGCTCTCGCTTTGGGGGCATAATCTACCGCCGTCACATTATTCCACTGGGCTTTTTCTATATTTGTATCTATGGATATTTTCGTACTGAATATCAGTTCTTGTCCAAATATATTCGTAAGAAGCGTCTGCGCTCTTTCGTTCATTATCTTGTTGTTCGGTCTGTACATTGTCATCAGTATCCCCATTATTTCAAGGTCTTCATTTATTTCGGTAAATTGATTGTAAAAATCTATAAATGTCCTTATCCCTCGTATTCCAAACATCGCCATCGGTACCGGTATTATGACATGATTTGTTATATTAAGAATGTTTGCCGCCAAGTCCCCAAGGTGAGTGGATGTATCAAATATTACAAAATCATAAGTATTTTCATTGACCATTTTCTTCATTATTTTTTTCAGTATGGTTTCCCTCTGATATTCATGATGAAGGTCGAATTCTATTCTGCCTATATAATCATCGCCTGCTATTATATCCAGATTCTTGTATTTGGTTGGAATTATAAATTCGCTTATATCCCCTTTAGTTTTAATAAGCTGATATATAGTTTTATTAAAATCTATCAGCGTTAATCCAAATTCTACCAAAGACTCGTCTACCGTAAAGCCCAGGGTATTCGTCAAATCCATCTGAGAGTCACAGTCTATTGCAAGCACTCTGTAGCCTTTTTCACCTAAAGTTCTTGCAAGCATTGAAGCCGTCGTACTTTTCCCCGACCCTCCCTTGGAGTTTGCAACTGTTATAACTGCTGTTTTGCTAAGTTTTATTTTTCCTGACACCGTTTAAACCCTCCCTATTATTATAATGGTCTTGTTCTTATGATTTCTATGGCTTCACATACAGTCATGAATATCGCTGCTGCTGCATACTGCTTTAACAAGATTGCTGCCAGTGTTGCCACAACCACTCCAAATTCTACCCAATTCATAGTTCTTCCGCTTGTTTTTGATTTATTCATGCCAATCTTCATTATTCTCAATAAGGGCTGGTATATCACTAAGGCTGTCGCTATTATAAAATAGATGTTTTTTACTTGCTGCGGTATCTTAAAATAAAAAGCAACTAAAATTATCAGTGTCGCACAACTGATTTTTCCTAACTGTCTCCCAAATTGTTCCTCTTTATATTTTTTTGAGTCTACAGAAATTTCCTTGTTCTTTATATCTTTTATTTCCCCTGTATTCCTGTTCTTGCTGCTGTTTGCCATTGATTCTCCTCATACTTGCTTGTAAATTCAAATGTACCTTTTATTGATTTATGCACTGTTTTTATTATAACATTTCATGCACCAAGGTGCAATTGAAGTATTTTTGACATTACATAAAGAGCGCTATAACCACGGTCGCAATTCCTGCCAGACCTATGGCGATTCCGCTCATTGCACCCTGCACCTCTCCCATTTCAATGGCCTTGGAAGTCCCCACTGCATGGCTTGACGTTCCGATGGCGACGCCCTGTGCAATCGGGTTTTTTATTTTCAAAATTTTTATAAATATTGGCGCAAAGACCGCCCCCAGTATCCCTGTGAATATTACCGCTGCGACGGTTACCGCGCCTATTCCTCCGTGGCTGCTCGCAATCTCAATTGCTATCGGAGTAGTAACTGACTTTGGAATCATGGAAGCCGTAAGCTCCGGAGTCAGTTTCCAAAATCTGCAAAGTAAAATAACGCTTGAAATTGATGCCAGACTGCCAATCACAGTCCCTGAAATTATAGGAATCCAGTATTTTTTTAATACCTCTCGCTTTGCATATATGGATACGGCAAGGCAGGCTGTGGCTGGGGCAAGAAAAAGCGTTATGATACTTGCGCCTTCATTAAACTGCTCGAACGTGATTCCTAGAGTTTTAAGAATCCCTATCGAAATTATGATTGCAATCAGAAGAGGGTTTGCAACTGGAGATTTTGTGATTCTATTAAGATATACTCCCAGGGAATAGGCGAATATACATAGTACTACTGAAAAAAACGGTGATGTAAACAAGTCATTCATTTTAATTTGTTCCTTTCATCTTGTCTTGAAATCTAATTACCCCCGAGACGGTATATGCAGTTACCACAAAGGTTATGACAAACGTTATAAAACATATAAGGACCAGTTTCAATACATTCCCCTGGACAAATTCAAGCTTGTCCATTATTGCAACTCCGCTGGGCACAAAGAAAAACGCCATATTTTTAAGAAGAAAATCACTTTTTTCTCTTATGTGATCTGTCCTTAATAAGTTTGTAAGAAGCAATGCCAAAAGCAGCACCATACTTATTACACTTGCTGGAAATGTGAATGGCAAAAATTCAGCGATTATTTCTCCTATCCAGCATATTCCAAAAACAATTCCAAATTGCATTAAAATTTTCATGTTATTAAATCAGTCCTTTCATATTAGCTCTCTAAATAAGTATATCAGAGCTCGCAGTTAAAATCAAAGGGGTTTGGAATCCCAGCAACGCAGAAATTTCAAGATTCCAATAAGCTGTTTTTTGAAAAATCTTTTTTTGCAGATAATACAAAAGCTAAAATCATATGAAAACTATGACTTTAGCTTTTGTATTATTTATTCAGATTCGCGACTACAAACTTCTCATAATCCGATTTTGGCATAGGTCTTGCAAAAATATATCCCTGGCCGTATCTACAGTTCATTTCTATCAGCATCTCCAATTGTTCTCTTGTTTCGATTCCCTCGCATATGGTCTTGAGCCCCAGCCCTTTTGAAAGTTCTACCATACCTCTGAGAATATTTATTCCCTTATTGTCATTTTCTATGTTGACTAGAAATGATCTGTCCAATTTCAGCGTATCTACGTTGAATTTTTGCAGACATCCAAGTGAAGAATACCCAGAACCGAAATCATCGATTGAAATTAATATTCCCAGGTCATTTATCTGCGAAAGAACCCCTTTTATATCTTCGTATTCATTCATAGCTACAGTTTCCGTAATCTCGATTTGTATGAATTTGTAGGCTATTTCATATTTCGCGACAGTATGTTTGATAAAATCGACCAGGTCCCTTTGATAAAGCTCCACTCTTGATAAGTTTACCGCTACAGGCAGAACCGGTATTCCTGTTTTCATCCACAAGGAGATATCCATGCATACTTTTTCAAAAACAAACCTTCCAATATCGGCTATAAGCTGGGTCTTTTCCGCCAGAGGTATAAATTCCATGGGGCCTATGAAGCCTCTTTCCTTATGATTCCAGCGTATAAGAGCCTCGCTCCCAACTATCTTTTCTGATATCAATTCAAATTGTGGCTGATAATAGACCTCGAAGGACTCCCTGTCTATGGCTTTCTTGATCTCTTCTACAAGCCAGCTTTCTTCATTTATATTTTTTGTCAGCTCCTCATTATAAATTGCATAAGGTACCTTCTGGAAATATTTTATGCTTTTATTCGCAAGATGAGCCTTATCTAAAATCTGGTCAAATTCCTCATCATTATCCGGTATGAAGTAAATTCCCGCGGATAAAATAATTTCTTTATGCAGCAAATATTTATTGTTGACTCCAGCTGTCACCTTCTCAATTGCAGTGAAAATTTCATCCTGACTCCCATATGCTACGAGAACTCCAAAGTTGTCCGAATCAATTCTCCCAATAAGAGCTATTTTACCAAAAATTGCGCTCAGTAGCCCTGACACATGAATGAGCACATCATCTCCAAATTCATAGCCGAATATACTGTTAATAATTTTGAAGTCATCAATATCAATATATATCGCCGCCAGCTTATATTTGCTGCTTTGTAAAAAATCAGCAGCCTGTTTTGTCAGTCCATTACGGTTTAATATATTGCAAAGATTGTCCTCATAGGCCGCTTTGTTAAGTATTCTCTCATTAGCCTTCTTTCCATGCAGAATATATATCGTTATTACCAAAAAAATCACAAACAGCATCAATATGAGGCTGGTAGTACTATATATAACCTTTTGCGACTGTCTGAACAGCACATCGTAAGGTACTACCGTCACAGCTGAAAGATTAATTTCCTGATTATCGATATTTACAGGCACATATGCCAGGTACTGTTTCCCCTTATTTGTTGAATATACTCCCACGCCTGATTCATTTTTCAAAAATCCTGATTTAAATTTTTGCACTTCGACGCTGCTGTTATATTTTGCAAGTTCATAAAAAACATTTTTATTTATATACTGCATATCCGGATGCACGACTATGTTGCCTCTTGTATCCAAAATATATTCATATCCCCTGCCCTCAAAAAAGCTGAAATTTATGCTGTCAGAGATATCTTTTACTTCAAATAATCCATATAATACACCTTCTGCACTTCCATTTTTGACTATTGGCACTGAAATTAACATGAAATTTCCAGAAATATTTCCAAAATCTTTTATGACGCCGCTGATATAACTCTTTCTTATCATGGATTCTTTGAAATAACTTTTTTCAAAAATGTTTACATGCTTGCCTTGAGAGTTGAGTCCAACTCCTATACTGTCAGTGTAACCCATCTGTGAAAAAGAACTTCCCTCACACCAATTGCTGAGTTTTTCGACTTTTTCTTCATCTGAATATCCTTCAAAATTATAAAGTTCGCTCTTCAAGGTATTCAAGATTTCCAGCTTGCTGTATACCTTTTCCTCGATTCGATTAGCCGATTGAACAGCTATCTCTTTCAAATGAGAATCCGCTTCTAAAAACAACAAATTTTTGACAGATTTTACGTATGTAAAAGATGCCATTATAACTATCAACGCCAACACTGCAGATATAATTATTTTTGTAAGCTTAATATAAATTTCTTGTTTCTTCATAAATTTTTTTTGACAAAAAAATCATCTTCCCTTTAAGATAATAACTACTTCGTCGAACCTCCTTCATTTAAATATTTGTATTTAAACTTCAAAAATAATATTTTTTTCAATCTTAGTTTAGCATCTGTAAAAAAAATCCTGCTCAACCTCTTCTATAATATCGAGTACATCTTGTACAAATAACTTGTCTTCAGTTTCCTGCCTTATCCCTAATATTTTTTTTATCGTATTCCTGGCATCTTTGAATTGATTCATAAAAATATATGCGTTTGAAATAATAAAATAAACGTCTACCAGCATGTCTTCTCTTAGCGGATGATTGCCTAGTTTCAATACCCTTATTAATTTTTTCGATAATGCCAAAGTATTTTGAGCATCACCTTTTTTTGCATAACAGATCAGTATATGAAGAAGTACCTCGGTTTTATCTGGTTTCATCTCAAGAGTTCTTGCATAAAACTCAATCGCCCTGTCAAAACAGCTGATTTCTTGAAGGCATACTCCTGTATTAAAAATAACCTCTGGAGTTTCGCTTATACTTCTTGCTGAATTAAAGTACTTTATAGCTTCAGTGGCATCAACCTGCAATAGCTGCATACCCCTGTCATATAACTCTTCATAAGCACGGTCTCCACTATCTTCTGCCTTAATATCCAAAAATCTTATAAAAGTTCCTTCGTTTGAAAAATCACCATCATAGGATTCTATGTATTCCTTTATCTTAGCTAACGCTTTATTCTGATTTTTTCCATCCTCATACCAAATGCTTGAATCTTTAAGTTTAAAAAGCTCTTCTATAGTTAAAATTTCATCTACTACGAACGCCCTTTTATCTTCTGGAATCAAATAGCAGTCTTCGATTGATGCCACAGCGTTATAGCCGTTATCATCATTTGCTTCTGGGAAAAAATCCACTACATATCTGTGATTTCTATTTATAACCGCATTCTTGTACCATCCTACAATTTCAGTTTTTTTCCCGATATTCGTTGCACACCAAACAATCGTAAAGCCACCGATTTTATCTCTGTCGCCAAAAAATTTGCTGAAATATCTTTCAATTTCCATATTCCCATATTTTTCCATGTATCCATAACAATTTCCATTAAATTCCTGAAAATTATATATTTCTCCTGCCGAATCCCCTTTAGCTGTACCATCTTCATGATAAAGCGGAACATCCCCCCGGGTAATTCCATTATATTCCCTCATCCAGGCTATATTGCAGATTATTATTTTTTCTTTTTTTATCATATCAAGTTTCTTATTGCTTTTCATCCACTATCCCTCCCGATGTCATAATTTGTTTTTGAGCAATATATTTTGAACAATCTTTAAATCAGTTTGAATCATAATGAGAATATGTATTTTTCCCTCTACGTTTAGCTGTGTACAGCGACTTATCCGCATTTTTGTACAGTTCTTTGTAAGTAGTTCCATAGATTGGAGATAAACAGATACCTATGCTTGAAGATATATTATGGGAGCTTTCCTGTTTCTCATATTTCCGGGCAAATGTCCTGCATATTTCTTCAGCCTTCTTATCCGCTTCATTTACATTCTTTAAGTTTTTCATGAATACTACAAACTCATCTCCTCCGATTCTGCCCACTATATCAGTTTCTCTGAATATGCCTTTAAGACTCCGCGATATTTCCGAAATAACCTCATCTCCAAAAGCATGGCCTAAATTGTCATTTATGGCCTTAAAATCATCTACATCTATCATCAAGAATGCATGATTTTGTGAATTTCCAGAATTTTTCTTCAAAAAAACATCTATCAGTTCTTCTGTTGCCACCTTATTATACAGTCCTGTGAGGGGGTCCTTGGCAAGCCTGTCCTTGAATTCAGTCTTAGCTATTTTCAGTTTTTCTTCCAGATTTTTTTGCTCCGTTATTTCCCTGATAATGCCTATCGCCCTTATCACTTTTTTTCTGTCATCGAATATTGAAGTCACTGAAACACTGTACCATTTAAACTCATTGTTTTTATCTACAAAATTTCTTTCTGCATATTCAAAAGGTGAGCCTTCCATGATATTCTTATAGGTTCCAAATAATTCATCGGGGTTGATTCCACCAAGGTTATAGTTTTCCTTAAAACAATATGGAAAATTTCCAGTTGGTGGCTCCGAATTAAAAAAGCTCCTGAACTGTTCTCCCCAGAATACAGTCCCAGCTTCGATGTCCCAGTCAAGTATTACTTCTGCAAAATTTTCGCTCAGGATTTTGTATCGCTGGCGTTCTATTAGAAGTTCCTTTCTCGCATTCTTTATTTTAAAAGACATCGCCTTATAAAATATTATATAAATAAGGCCCACTGAAATAATCAGTATATAAAAAACTGTCAATCTTTTTTTCTCGCTGTCTATGAAATTGCTATTTAAATTTTCAAGGTTTGCAGTCAATAGTAAAATTGTTATAAAAAAAACTATTACTGCCAGGATTCCAAGCTCCATTTTCTTTTTATTTTTCAATATGCTCTCCTAATAATATCCTGCTTCTTTATATTTTCCGTATGTAAAACTTACTCCACCCTTAAAGTGGAGTAAGTTTCTATTCTAAAAGCTTTTTCCTGAATTCAGACTCTTTCATGGGACGTGCAAAAATAAATCCCTGCCCATAATCACAGTCCAGCATCTCCAGCATTTTCATCTGTTCTTGTGTTTCAATTCCTTCGCATATGGTTTTTAGTTCCAGTTTTTTAGAAAGGTCAATCATGCCTTTTAGTATGTTATTTCCTCTTTTGTTATTCTCCAGATCCATGATGAAGGATCTGTCTATTTTAAGAGTATCTACATTGAATTTTTGAAGGCAGCCTAAAGATGAATATCCCGCGCCAAAATCGTCTATGGATATTGTCATTCCAAGCCTTTTGATTTCATTTAATGTCATCTCTATTTTTTCATAATCCGATACGGCAATGGTTTCGGTTATTTCTATTTCTAGAAGTTCATAGCTTACATCATATTTTTTAACCGTTTTTTCGATAAATTCTATCATGTCACCTTGCAAGATTTCTATTCTCGAGAAATTTACAGATACGGGAAATGGCTTTATTCCCATGGAAATCCAATTTTGAATGTCTGAGCATACACGTTCAAAAACAAAGTGTCCAATACCTACAATAAGATGAGTTTTCTCCGCAACAGGTATGAATTTTACAGGACTTATAAATCCATGTTCCTTGTGCTCCCATCGAATCAGTGCCTCACTTGCCATTATCCGCTTTGTAGCAAAATCAAACTTAGGCTGGTAATAAACATCAAAGTCCATTTGCTTTATAGCTTTTTTTATCTCTTCTATCAGCGTATCCTCTTCTTGCATTAGTCTTCCAACTTCTTCATCATAAATCGAATATCTGGATTTATCCAGATGCTTTACGCTGTGTTTTGCTATATTCCCCTTGTCAAATATCTGGTTGAACTGTTCCTCATTGTTTTTAACAAAATGTATTCCAATAGCAAGCATAAGTTCTTTCTCATTGTGACAGCGCTTATTTGCAATTTCCTGGATAACATTTATCTTTCCCGTGAAATCTGCCTCTTCTTCATATTCAGCCAAAACCGCAAAATTGTCTCCTGAAAATCTTCCTACTATGGCTTTTTCGCCAAATATCTCTTCCAGAATTTTTGCCAGTTGTATAAGTACTTCATTTCCGTATTGATAACTGAATATGTTGTTTATAGCCTTGAAATTGTCTATGTCTATGTAAGCAAATGCCATGTTTGCTTTTTTATTTTTCAGCATTTCACTCGCATGCTTGACAAATCCATTTTGATTTTTAATATTGCACAATTCATCATAGTAAGCCACTTTTTCTAACTTTTTATTATTGATATTTATACTGTACAAAACACATGGAAGCGTGAATGAAAAAAGAAAGGTTATCATCAGCATTAGCTGCCTAGTCATTGCAATAATACCATCTATTTTTTCAAGCTCCTGAATATAAAGCATAGCTATCAGTCCAAATATAACTAACGAGACAATACTCACAACTATATGCCATCTCTTAGTTTTTCTCATATATTATTCTTCACAGTCATTTTTATACATCCTTGTCTATTCGCATTTTTATACATCCCTGTTTATATGCATCTGTTTAGATATTCCTTTTTATCTGAACCTTTTAGTCAGAAGTTCTCTTAGCTCTGCAACGCTGTTTACTATGTAAGTAGCTCCTGCTTCTTTTAATTCGGCATTCCCTCCGTAACCATATGCTACTCCAATACTTTCAATTTCAGTCTTGTTTGCGCCTATGATATCATGTTTACGGTCTCCAATCATTATTACCTGCGCTTTGTCTTCTATCATTTGATTTTCCATGAGGAGCTGAATTACTTCTGCTTTGTCCTGCCTTCTTCCATCAAATTCACTGCCACATATTTGTGTAAAATATTGAGTTAAATCGAAGAAATCAGCTATTCGCTTTGCATATGCCTCTGGTTTTGATGTTGCCATAAGAATTACTTTCCCATTTTCAATCAATTCCTCCAGCATATCTTTTATTCCCTCATATATCTCATTTTCAAATATCCCTATATCCGAAAATCTCTCTCTGTATTTTTTGACTGCTTTTTCGGATTGTTCTTCCGTCAATTTGTAATACTCCTGAAATGACATTTTAAGCGGAGGGCCTATGAATCTGCTGAGCTGATGCAAATCTTCTACCTTTATATTAAAATGCTCAAGTGCATATTGGACGCTCTGCGTTATTCCCATAAATGGATCGGTAAGCGTACCATCTAAATCAAAAAGTATATACTTCTTATTGATCGGTAATATTCTACTGTGTTCCATAATTTTATCTCCCTTGACTATCCCCGTTACATAATTAATGTTATTCTTGATGATTTCAGTTCCCCACTATCTGATGATACTATTTTTTTAGCATTTTTTCAATGTTTGTTTTCTTATATTTAAACAAAAAATGCAGCACTGTATCAGCACTGCATTTTTTGTTTAATTAGAATTAATCATTTATTTTATGATTTTACCTGCCATAATTGCAGCTCCTACAGCCCCTGCATATCTTCCCATGGGGTTGCTTATTACTTCAGATTCCAATTTATGGCTTAGCATTTCTATTATATAGCTGTTTTCACAAAGACCGCCCGTAAGGTAAATTTTTGCATTCCCGCTTGTATGTTTGCTGCACAATGATTTCACTTTATTTGCAATGGAATCTATTACGCCAAAGGCTATGTCCTTTTTCTCTCTTCCGCTGCCTATCAGGCCGATGACTTCAGATTCTGCAAATACCGTGCACATGGAACTTATGCTTACATCCCTGCCCTGCCTTGCAAGTTCGCACATATCATTCAAGCCAAGGCCTAAGGTATTTGCCATTATTTCCAGAAACCGGCCCGTTCCCGCAGAACATTTGTCATTCATTATAAAATCCACGACATTGCCCTTCGCCAGAGTAATTACCTTGGTATCTTGTCCGCCAATATCTATTACGGTTGTATTTTCTGCATCAAACAGATAAGCCGCTCCTTTTCCATGACATGTTATCTCCGTAACGGTCTTGTCTGCATATGGTACAGATATCCTGCCGTATCCCGTTGCCACTACGTTGCTGTTTTCTTTTACAAGGCCTTTTTTTTCCAAATTTTCGCTTATCATGACTGCAGTTTCCAGACTGCTCCACCCTGTTGGCAGCACACTCGTGTAAATAATATCATTTTTTTCGTCCATTGCTACAACTTTAGCTGACGTTGAACCTATGTCTATTCCTACTTTGTACATGATTCTATTCTCCAATTTCCAACTTTATATTTGTTATGTATATCCTATTTTACTACAAATCCACCATAAAAACCATTCACTTCCAAGCTCACTTTTATAACATTTTTCTATATGTGTTATTATTTATGTTAATAAAAAGAGAACGATTCTTCGTCTTTAAACGAATATCGTCCTCTTAAAATTAGCTTATAACGTCCTGGTAAACGTAATTTCCTATCTTGATGTAATCATCAAGCGTAAGACCTTCTCCGGCCTTGTCATATTTATGTTTTTTCGATGCTGTCGGTTCTATAAGAAAGTAATCATGTCTGAGCACTTCTTTGCCGTTTGATATTGGATCGTCGTAAGTCGTATCCACGAGCAGCCACTTACCATCCGTAAAAACAAGATTAAACGCATGGTCCATAGTTCCTGAGGTTACCTGTATTACCGGAACGTCAACAAGCGTTGCCATTATGCTCATCATTCTTGCATAACCGTCACAGACAGCTTTGTTTTCCATCGCAACTCCTGCCGGTGAATGCGATTCATCCCCCCCAGAATCATCATAAGTAGTTTCATTTATTATCTTATCGTGTATTGCCTTTAATTTTTCTGCATCCGTCATGTCCTCAGTTACTATTTCAGATATCCATATTTGGGCTATTTCGACTACCTTTGAGCTTTCATACTGACTTAGATTTTTTAAATCTATTTCATAGTTTCCTCTTGAACTTCTTATTGTCATGGAATTAAAGAAAGGTACCACCGAATATACTCCCTGAAGGAATTCCATGGCATCATCCTGCTCCTTGACTGATGCACTGTCCACTGCCATTCCCCATCCGCTTCCTGCATTTGTGTCCAGCATGGTGACGCTGTCTATATTTTGCTTGAATTTTTCGCTCAGTTGTTTTAAATAATCAAGTTCTGCAGATCTTACATCTGCAAATGACACTGCCGTACTCGATGCAAATATGAGCGCCGACATCAAAACTGCACGTAGTTTTAAAGATATTTTTTTTGAATTTCTATTCATTGTTGTCTTTGTTCCTCTCGTTATTGTGTGATTTTTACTGACTGGTGTAAAGCTTCCAGTATCTTGCATTTTATTTTTTCCCATAAAAAAAACTCTCCCTTCGGTTGCTGGCTGCCTGTACACTTGGTATTAAGGCCCTGTAGTTTTGCGTCCCCCTCTTTCGAAAGGTTTGCCGTTATCGCTGAAAAGTAGCATCTATTATTATGATTTTGATATTTATTATGTCATTACGTCTTTTCGATAAATTTTAATCTGTTTCTTTGAAATCCAAGCATTGATTGGATTTTCATTTAGCTGATTTATACATATAATACCACAGACTTGCATCCATTGCATCAGTATTTTTGTGGCAATTTTGAATGATTTTTGTTACAAAAAATTAAGACAACTCCTGTAATGTAAGTACACACAGAAATTGTCTTAATTTTTTGACACTTTATCTTTCTTCTAACTTGTATATGAGCGCATTGCAAATGGCTGCTGCCACATTGCTGCCGCCCTTTCTTCCCCTTGCCACTATATAGGGTATTCCTGATTCCATAATCAGCTGCTTGGATTCTACGACGTTTACAAACCCTACTGGAACACCTATTATAAGTTCAGGCTTCAGTTTGCCTTCTTTTATCATCTGATCAAGGGCTATGAGAGCGGTAGGAGCATTTCCTATGGCAAATATTATTGGCCTTGACAACCTGGATGCCTTCTCCATTGAGACCATGGCTCTGGTTATGCCTCTTTCCTTCGCCTCTGATGCAACATCCTCGTCGGCTATATAACAGTGTACTTCTCCGCCAAGCTTCGCCAGGAGAGTCTTGTTTATGCCAGCTTTGGCCATATTTGTATCCGTTACAATGATTGCTCCTTTTTTCAGTGCCAATATAGCCTTTTCAACTGCATCCTCGGAAATCACAAGATTTTGAAGATACTCGAAGTCTGCAGATGTGTGTATTACCCGCTTTACTATACTTTCATGTTCAGGCCTGATAACCGCATCTGGATGTTCTCTTTCTATTATCTCGCTTATTATCTCAAAGCTCTTCGCCTCTATTTCATGCGGCTTAACTATATCTATCTTCATTTTCACCTCTTTAGCTAATAATATGGTCGTTTACCGTGAAATATAGTCTGCCGATATCACATACACGGGATTAGCTCCCATCATCAGATTGTAGTTACCCATTTTCTGTGATTTTGCCGTGGTCATGCTCAGATATTCCACATTCTCAAATCCTAAAATTTCAAGACAGCTGTAAGTCTCTACCAGAGTCTCAAGGGTTATTGTGTTTATCACTATCTTGAGTTTCTGCTCAGTGCAATCAACTGAGACTTTCGAAGCGCTGCTTTTATCTTCCCGTTTCAAAATCACGCTCTCGAGTATCTGCTTCAGATTCCCGCTGCTTCCGCCTATGAAGACCCTGTCCGGCGCAGGCCAAAGCTTCATGCCTTCAGGCGCCTTGCTTTGCACTAGCTCTACATTGTAGCATCCTGTCCTTTTTATATTCTTCTTTATGAGTTCTATAGCCTCAGGCTTCTGCTCTACCGCATACACCGTGGCTTCATTTGCTTTTCTCGCCATGTCCATAGTCACGGAGCCGGTCCCTGCGCCTATATCATATACAATATCTGCGGGTCTTATCTCGAGCTTATTTACCGATATCCAGCGGACTTCTTCTTTGGTCATCGGCACCTTGGCTCTTTCAAAATCAGCGTCTTTGAGCATGGTATATGATTCTACTGCTTCAGGGTTTTCTATCAGCATGACTGCCAGATTCTGGATTTCCATGCTGGCAAAGTCCTGTGCTTTTCCGCTTAGGATTCGCTCCTGAGGATTTCCCAGGTTTTCACCTATGGTAACGTAGGCTTGCCCAAGCCCTGCCTGAGTAAGCTTCGCACAGATAGTATGAGCCTTCTGCTCACCACCGGTGAGGCTGAACACCTTCTTGTTGTAGCTTGCAAGCGCCACTATATTGGTATTTCTTCCATGAGCGCTGGTCAGCTTGACATCGTCATAGCTTTTTTGAAGCTTTGCAAAGAAATACTGCATGCTGCTTATTCCATTTATGAATTCCAGCTCCATATTTTCAAGACTTTTTCTGGAATCTTCATCCAAAGAAGCATCTGATTTGAGTTTTTCCAGTCTGGTTTTTATGGTTTTAGAAAGGCTGAAGAAATTCACGTCGCCCGATACAAGCACGGCTATGTCGCTGCTGCTGCTTTTGAGAAGCCTGTCGGTTATATCGCTTATCGAGCACTGCACAATTTTCCTGTCACCGAGATTCAGCCTTACAGCCAGGGTATCCGTAGTCAGAATTTCCTGTGCGTTTTCAAGCGCTTCCCTGGCTTTCTGGGTAAGATGCTGCGAATTACCCATTCCTGTTCCTATGATTTTAACTGATTTCATTTTATACCGGCTTTCGTTAGTATCCATTTTAGTATATGGCTGCTATTCTTTCATTTAATATCTGCGCAAGTCTTGGGTCTGCACCAAGAGTGCTTCCCATCTCTACCGTTATATGTCCCTTGTCTTTGCAAAATTCCTCTATTTCGCCTGGAATGTCCTGCTGTATATGAAGTCCTGCAAAGAGGAAGTATGGCACTACCTTTATATCCGTAACGCCCTTGTCCAGAAGATTCTGAAGTCCTATGTCCAGCGTTTTTTCGCTCATCTGAAGAAATGCAAATTCTACTATCTTATCTGGATTTGCAGTCTTTACCATCTCTACTATTGCTTCAAGCGTCTTTTCTGTTTCCTTGGCCTTGCTTCCGTGGGCAAGTATTAGTACACCTTTCATTATCCTATATCTCCTTTTCTTATAGCATCCGCTATCTCTTTTGCGTAATAAGTTATCAATATATCTGAACCTGCTCTTAGCATGCTGATTGTAGTTTCGCACATTATTCCGTACTCATCTATCAGACCTGCTTTTGCAGCAGCCTTTATCATTGCAAACTCTCCGCTCACGCTGTATGCCGCTATTGGAACATTCGTGTTGTCTTTTACTTCTCTTATTATATCGAGGTATGAGAGCGCCGGTTTAACTATAAGGATATCTGAACCCTCTTTTATGTCAGTTATGCACTCCTTTAGTGCCTCTCTTCGATTGTGATAATCCATCTGATACTGTTTTCGGTTTCCGAAGCTCGGAGCCGAACCCGCAGCCTCTCTGAAAGGACCATAGAAAGCTGATGCATATTTTGCCGCATAACTCATTATGGCCGCATGTTTGTAACCATTCATATCGAGTTCTTTTCTTATGGCAGCGACTCTTCCGTCCATCATATCCGACGGTGCCGTCATGTCAGCACCTGCCTTTATCTGGGACAGGGCTATTTTAGAAATATATTCAAGGGACTTGTCATTGTCTACATTACATCCGTCCAATATGCCGCAGTGGCCATGAGAAGTATATTCGCACATACAGGTATCTGCAATTACATAGGCCTCCGGGAATTTTTCCTTTATGGCTCTTATTCCCTGCTGTACTACACCCTCTTCATGAAATGCCTGAGTTCCAACTTCGTCCTTATCCAGTGGAATTCCGAAAAGCAGGAATTTATCCACGCCATGTTCCATAGCTTCTTCCACGGCCTCATGTATCCTGTCCGGGCTGTAATGAAAATGACCATCCATGGATGATATTGGAGTCTTGATGTCCTTTCCTTCTTTTATGAAAAATGGCAGTATAAGGCTGTCCTTTGAGGCTCTGGTTTCTCTTCCCATCCTTCTTAATGCGTCTGTTTCTCTTAGTCTTCTTGCTCTTTGAGTCAATTCCATTTCGTTCTCCTATTTCCTGTTCATTTAGTTTATATTGGTCGGTTGGATTCTATTTTGCTTAAAATTTCGATTTCTTCTATCATGGAATCCATGCTGGCTTCTCTGGATACGTTTATTCTCATCGCATATTTGCCGGCTTCCTTCGCTGTCTGTTCGCCTATGCATACTGCTGTAACTCTTGTAAAATCAAAATCTGCATCCTCTTTTTTTATCGATTCTACAAAACCTTTAACTGTAGATGCACTTGTGAAGGTAACATAGTTTACCATGCCACTTTCTATCTTTGCTCTCACAGCCCCAGCTTCGTTGCTGGTATAGTTAGTCTCATATATGTGTACATCATCATATGCTACCGAATGCTCTTTAAGCGTTTCTGTCAGTATATTAGTTCCCAGATTGGCTCTCATTATAAGCACCTTTACGTCTTGTGAACCATCATTTTTTATCTGGCTTATCAGCCCCTGCGAAAGGTTCGGCGAATCATAGATATCTGGCATGTAATCCACGGTAAGATTCCTGTCCTGAAGTCGCTTTCTGGTTTCTCTTCCCACGGCTGCAATTTTCAGCCCGAAAAGCATTCTTATATCGAGTTTTTTCTGTTTTAATTTTTCAAAGAAAGTTTCGACACCTATGGGGCTCGTAAATACCAGCCACTGGTAGGTTCCTATACGGTTCATCGCTGCATCAAACTGCGGATTATCTATAATCATTTCAGTTTCGATGCATGGATACTCTATTACATCCGCTCCCTGCTCCCTCAGTCTGTCTGCTATGGTTCCTATCCTGTCCTTTGGTCTTGTAACTACTACGGTGCTGCCTTTCAGCGGCTTTTCGCTGAACCAGTCGAATTTTTCGCTCAGGGTGCATACTTTTCCAACCACGGTTATGGCC